>JAGAAD010000086.1 GCA_017615445.1 Bacteroidales bacterium | reverse complement strand
AGGGGGCCGCGCGAAAGCGCTCGCCGGCCAGGCGGCCCGGGGCGAGCGTCGCGAAGGCGAGATAGTGGAGATAATCAAGCGCTCGGACAAACCGTTCGTGGGCGTGTTCCACATGGTGGGCTCGCACGCGTGGGTGCTGATGCAGAGCCGCTTCATGCCCTATGATATAGAGGTGGACGGTCAGGAGGCCATGGAGATGGGCGCTCAGACCGGCTACAAAGTCGCCGCCTTGGTAGAAGGCTGGAATCGCGGTGAGAATTGCCCGTATGGCCACGTCGTGGACGTGCTGGGTGCTCCCGGCGCGAACGAGACTGAGATGCACGCCATCCTGGCCGAGTTCAATCTGCCGTACCGCTTCGAGAAAGAGGTGGAGAACGCGGCGGACAAGATTCCGGCCGAAATCACGCCCGCCGATCTGGCGGAGCGCAAGGACTTCCGCCAGACCTTCACCTTCACCATAGACCCCGCGGACGCGAAGGACTTCGACGACGCCCTGTCGTTCAAGCCGCTGGAGAACGGGAACTATGAGATCGGTGTCCACATCGCGGACGTCTCGTATTATGTGAAGCCCGGCTCGCCCGTGGACAAGGAGGCCCAGGACCGCGGCACATCCGTCTATCTGGTAGACAGGACCGTCCCCATGCTCCCGGAGAAGCTCTGCAACAAGCTTTGCTCGCTGAGGCCCCACGAAGACAAGCTGACCTTCTCCGCCGTGTTCGAGATGACCCCGGACGCGAAGGTCCGCAAGCGCTGGTTCGGCCGCACCGTCATCAACTCGGATTTCCGCCTGGACTACAATCAGGCGCAGGAAATAATTAAAGCTGACACCCCCGACACTTCCGAACTCGGGAATGCCCTCCGCACTTTGATGTCCATGGCCCTGATCCTGAAATCACGCAGGATTAAGGCGGGCGCGATAGATTTCGACCGCCCGGAGATGAAGGTCAAGTGCGACGAATTCGGCAAGCCCATCGAGATCTATCAGGTCCATTCCTTCGAGGCCAACTGGCTGATCGAGGAGTTCATGCTGCTGGCCAACCGCAGCGTGGCGGAGTTCGTCTCCGGCAAGGGCAAGACCTTCGTCTACCGCGTCCACGACACGCCGAACGAGGAAAAACTCGCCGGCCTGCGCACCTTCGCGAAGAGCATGGGCTACACCATGTCCGGCGATCTGGAGGGCCGCGGGGCCGCGAACGTGATAGGCGACCTGCTCACGCGCGCAGCCGGTCGGCCCGAGGCCGACGCTTTCCGCGAAATCGCGCTCCGCGCCATGGCGAAAGCAAAGTACAGTGTGGACAACATCGGCCACTACGGCCTCGCTTTCGCGGACTACACTCATTTCACTTCGCCCATCAGGCGCTACCCGGATCTGATGGTGCACCGTCTGCTGGCCCTGTATCTCGCCAACGGCAAGAGCCAGGACAAGGACTACTACGCCGCCCAGTGCGACCACGCCTCCGAGCGTGAGGCCATCGCCACGGATGCCGAGCGCACCAGCGTCAAGTACAAGCTGGTGGAATACATGCAGGACAAGATAGGCCAGGAATTCGACGGCCACGTCTCCGGCGTCACAGAATGGGGAATGTATGTGGAGATCGAGCCCACTCACATCGAGGGTATGGTCCCTCTGCGCGAAATCAAGGGCGATTTCTTCGAGTTCGAGGAGGACAAGTACCGCCTCCGCGGCCGCCGCACCCGCAAGATCTACCGCCTCGGCGATCCCGTCCGCATCCGCGTCTCCTCCGCCAACCTCGAGCAGCGTCTCCTGGACTTCGAACTTCTGGACACGGAAGAATAATCATTTTTCTGCAACGAACCCTGGTCGGATTGCATCTATATAGCAGTTTGATTAGGATATGAAAAAGACTATATACAATGTTTTAGCCGTCGCAGCAGTTGCCGCGATGGCTCTTTCTTGCTCAACTGCAGGAGATTATTTTGACAAGATGATGGATGGTGGCGGCACATACGACCGTGAAGCGTTTATGGACGGCGGCGGCGATGCGGCTGAGCCCTCTGCCCCCGGTGAAGGCGAAGAGCCCGGACAAAACGGCAACACCAATGCCGGCATGCTTACCGCAGGCGAGTGGAACGATCTGGACAACTGGCAGTTCTGGGGCAAGCTGATGCTCTCGCAGGGAGACAATGATGTTGTCGACATCGAAGACGGCGAGTACTACGAAGGTGACGGCTCCTTCTACAAATACTGCCCTTACTGGAATTTCTACACCAACAACAGGGTTGCTGTTAAAGTGACCAATTCAGGCGCACCCGCTGCTGGAGTCAAGGTGGTCCTCAATGTGGACGGTAAAGCTGTCTGGACCTCGGTGACGGACAATCTCGGAGAGGCCAACTGCTGGATCAACCTTTACAAGAAGGAAAGTCTTGCCGAAGAGGCGAAGGTCTCAATCACTATCGGCGGCGCTGAGCAGCCCGAAGCTCCGGTCATTACCCGCTGGTCTTCCGACACGACCACCTATAATCTTTATGAGGTCAGCAAGAGCATAACTGCCAAGAAGGCGGACATCGCCTTCTTCGTGGATGCCACGGGCTCGATGGGAGATGAAATAGACTTCCTCCAGAGCGATATGATCGACATCTTCAAGAAAGTGGAAAAACTTCAGGGCGGAACGGAAATCCGCACGGCCGCGCTCTTCTATCGCGATGAAGGCGACGACTATGTAACGAAAGTGAAAGACTTCACCACAGACATCAAGTCTGTTTCGGACTATGTCGGCAAGCAGTCTGCAGCCGGTGGCGGAGATTACCCCGAGGCTGTGCACACTGCACTTGAAAAGGGACTTCAGAACCTTTCGTGGAACGAGGGCGCCCGCAGCAGGATAGTCTTTATGCTGCTTGATGCTCCGGCACACCACAACGACGCTGTTATCGAGTCGCTCCATAAGAGCATCGAGAACTATGCAAAGATGGGCATCAAGATCATCCCGGTGGCAGCGAGCGGAGTCGACAAAGCCACTGAGTTCATGCTCCGCTTCTTCGCAATCAGCACGGGCGGAACCTATGTATTCCTCACAAACGACAGCGGTATCGGTGGAGATCATATCCAGGCCAGCGTCGGCGAATACAAGGTCGAGCAGCTTAATGACCTTATCGTTCGTCTTATCGATAAGTATCTTGAATAAAATGCGTATCTTCGCTGCCGTATGACGAGCGGAATCGCAACGGTGGTTAAGAACGCGGGCAGTCACTTCCTTTTGAGTGAACTTCCCCAATGGTCTCTTTTCCCTGCAGTCTTGCGGGGAAAAGTGCGTTTAGAGGCCGGCACCAGCACCAACCCGGTGGCTGTGGGCGACCGCGTGCGCTATGAATACGACGTCACCCCGGACGCCGAGCATCCCGCCGTCATCACTGAAATCCTGGACCGCACCAACCACCTCATCCGCAAATCGGCCAACCTCTCGCGCCAGTCGCACGTCATCGCGGCGAACCTGGACATGGCCCTGCTGGTGGTCTCGCTCTACTTCCCGGAGGTTAAGCTCCCGTTCCTGGACAGGCAGCTGGTCTCCTGCGAGATGTTCAAGATCCCGGTGACGATAGTCCTGAACAAGGTGGATCTCTACCGCTCTGAGCTCCCTGAAGAGGTTGAGGCCTTCAAGTCCATCTACGCCCGTGCGGGCTATCGTGTCCTCGAGACTTCAGCCAAAACGGGCGAAGGTGTTCCCGAACTGCGCGAGCTCTGCCGCGACAAGCTCTGCCTGATCAGCGGCGAATCTGGAGTGGGTAAGTCTTCGCTGATCAAGGCGCTGGATCCTTCGCTGGATCCCAAGGTGGGCAAGATAAGTGCAGCCCATCTCCAAGGCAAGCACACCACGTCTCTTTATGAAATGTACCCCCTGGCCGGCGGCGGGTATGTGATAGACACTCCCGGCCTTCGCGGTTTCGGCCTCTATGGCCTCGAGAAGGAAGAGATCTCGACTTACTTCCCGGAGATGCTGCGAGTGGCGGACAACTGCAAGTTCATTCCCTGCACGCACACGCATGAGCCGGACTGCGCTGTGAAGGCCGCGGTCGAGGCCGGCGAAATAGCCCCCGAACGTTACAACTCCTACCTCGGAATGCTGGAGGACGACAGCAAGTTCCGCAAATAATGAACAGCCTGAATAAAGAGATTCTGCGGCTGGCGCTCCCGAGCATCCTCGCGAACATCACGGTCCCGCTGGTGGGAATCGTGGACACCGCCGTGGCCGGGCACCTGACCGGCACGGAAGCCGCCGTGGCGATAGGCGCGATTTCCGTGGGGGCGATGTTCTTCTCGCTGCTCTACTGGAACTTCAGCTTCCTGCGCACTGGCACGGGAGGCCTCACGGCTCAGGCCTATGGCGCCGGCGACCAGCGCGAGGTGGCGAAGATCTTCTGGCGCGGGATGGCCCTGTCGGCCGCGGTCGCGCTGCTCGTGCTGCTGCTCCAATGGCCGTTCCTGAAGGTCGCCGTGCTCTGCACTCAGGCCTCGCCCGAGGTGGAAGCGCTCGCGTCGCAGTACTTCCTCATCCGAATCTGGGCTGCGCCGGCGACCATCTCGCTGATGACCTTCAGCGGCTGGTTCGTGGGCATGCAGGATTCGATGAGCTCGATGTGGAAGGACCTGGTCGTGAACGGAGTGAACATAGTGGCGAGCATAATCCTCGGTCGCGGAATCGGCAGCTGGCCTGGGCTGGGCTTCGCCGGCATCGCGCTGGGCACGGTGATCGCGCAGTACTGTGGCCTGCTGTTCTGCATAGTCGTCTGTCTGGCGAAATACCGCCGCGTGCTCGGCGCTTTCCGGCTGTCCGAACTCCGGCAGGCTCTCAGCCGCAGCGAGCTCGGCCCGTATATGCGCATGAACGGGAATCTGTTCCTGCGCTCGGTCTCTATGCTGGGCGTCTACATCGGCTATCCGCTGATCGCCACCACGATGGGCGACATGCTGCTCGCGTGCTCGGCTGTGATGATGCAGCTGCTGATGCTGTTCTCCTACTTCACGGACGGCTTCGCCTATGCGGGCGAGGCGCTGGTCGGGCGGTTCATCGGCGCGCGCGACAATGCCTCCATGCGCCGCTCGGTGCGGTATGTGTTCATCTGGAGCATGAGCATCGCGCTGGCGTTCATCGGGATCTATTGGGTGGGCGGAGTGCCGGTGCTGCGGCTGCTGACCTCCGATCCCGCGGTGGTGCAGGCGTGCTCGGCGTTCCTGCCGTGGCTCATCCTGATGCCGCCGGTCGGCTGCGCCGCCTTCACCTGGGACGGCGTCTTCCTCGGCGCCACGGCCTCCCGTCCCCTTCGCGACTCCTGCGTCTGGGCCTTCGTCGCGTTCCTGGGTGTGTGGTTCGTGCTTCGCTGGCTGTTCTTGGATTCCGGTACTCCTGATGTTGTGGGTGACTCCGGGGCGGTCTTTCCCGACCCTTCCCCGACGGTCATTCCCGGTCCTATCGGGAATCTTCCCCTGCACCTTCTGATGGTGGCCTACTTCGCGCACCTCGCCGTCCGCACCGTCTGGCTCTCGGCGAAATGGAAAACCATCCGTGATCTTTAGTGAAAGTCGTATAGTAATTTTCCGCAAGCGTGCCACACATCTACCCCCTTCAGAACTGGTTGTGATGCCTATCACTGTGTGGCTGGGGGCAAAATTGCCCTCAGCCACACGTTCAACCACTTCACAATAGCCTCAGACGGGGGTGAGTGTGTGGCTAGTCTGCGAAAATGCGAAAGGGGGGTGTTTTTGAAGGTGATGTCCCTGTTTTACGGACACCACTTGCACTTAAACGCACAAGGTGGAATAGTAGGACGGGGACCTTGTGCGCTGGAATGTCTATGATGGGGTTTAGTGCACAAGGTCTCGAGCACGAAGTTCCACCTTGTGCGGAAAAATGACTATATTTGAAAACTATGACTGACGCACAGACCATTAAAGACACTATCGCGAAACTGTTCGCTGAAATTGAATTCGAAAAGAGGCCGGAAGGGCTTTACGATCCCCTTAGGTATATGATATCGATAGGCGGGAAACGCATACGCCCCACGCTGTGTCTTCTGACCTATTCATTATATAAAGACGGATTCGACCCGAGCATTCTGGAGCCGGCGGCTGCGCTGGAGGTGTTCCACACCTTCACCCTCATCCACGACGACATTATGGACCGTTCGCCTCTGAGGCGCGGCCAGGACACGGTGTGGAAGAAATGGAACGAGGACACTGCGATTCTCAGCGGCGACGTGATGCAGATAGACGCCTACAAGCGTCTGGCGAAAGCTCCGGCGGACAAGGTCGGCGCTGCGCTGGACCTCTTTTCGAAGACAGCCGCTCAGGTCTGCGAAGGTCAGCAGTACGACATGGAGTTCGAGGACCGCTCCGAGGTGAAGATGGAAGATTATGCGATGATGATAGGCCTGAAGACTGCGGTGCTGATTGCCTGCTCGGCAAAGATGGGCGCCCTGCTCGCCGGTGCTCCGGAAAAGGATTGCGAAGCTCTATACAACTATGGTTACGAACTCGGCATGGCTTTCCAGGTGGCGGACGATTATCTGGACGCTTTCGGAGACGAGAAAGTTTTCGGCAAACCGATAGGCGGAGACATAATCAATAAGAAGAAGAGCTGGCTGACGGTACGGACTTTGGAGAAGACCGCAGACAAGAAGGCATTTCTGGAGGCGATGGAGCTCCCTTCCGAAACTCCCGAAGAGAAAGCGGACAAGATCGCAAAAGTGAAAGCTATCTACACCGCAAACGGAGTGGACGAAGACGCCAAAGCCGAAATCATCAGATACAGCGAGCGCGCGATGCAGGCCGTCAAAGACCTCGGCCGCGGCGCCGACGCCCTGAAAGATTTCGCAGAAAAACTTGTCGGCAGAGCAAAATGATGAGTCATCCCCGAGCTGATCGTGGATCATAATCAGATGAAGAAGAACGAATTGGAAATTATGTGCCCCGCAGGCAATTTCGAATGTCTGCAGGCGGCGATTCAGGGAGGGGCTGATTCCGTGTATTTCGGGGTCGGGAAACTCAATATGCGCAGCCGCTCGGCCAACAATTTCGCGGCGGAAGACCTCGCAGAGGTGGTAAAAACATGCAAGGAAGCCGGCGTCAAAACATATCTTACGCTCAACATCTGCCTCTATCCCGAGGATCTGGAAGATATGCGCCGCACCCTCGATCTGGCGAAAGAGGCCGGGGTGACGGCGATAATAGCCTCGGACATAGCGGCGATTCAGTACTGCCGGCAGCAGGGGATGGAAGTGCACATCAGCACCCAGCTCTCGATCTCGAATGTGGAGGCGCTGAAATTCTACGCGCAGTTTGCGGACGTCGTTGTCCTCGCGCGCGAGCTGAACCTCAATCAGGTCCGCGAGATATGCGACGAAATTGAACGCCAGCAAATCAAGGGCCCGTCTGGCGAACTGGTCCGCGTGGAGATGTTCGCCCATGGCGCGCTCTGCATGGCCATCAGCGGCAAGTGCTATCTGAGCCTGCACACCTATGGCGAATCCGCCAACCGCGGCGCCTGTTTCCAGATCTGCCGCCGTGGCTACGAAGTCACGGACCTGGAGACAGGCAATCAACTGAACATAGACAACGAATACATAATGTCGCCGAAAGACCTCTGCACGATCGAGTTCATGGACAAGATGGTCCAGGCCGGCGTGAAGGTCTTCAAGATCGAGGGGCGGGCGCGCAGCGCGGAGTATGTCAGGCGCTGTGCGGAGTGCTACCGCCGGGCGGCGGATGCCGTGTGCGACGGGTCATTCACGCCCGAACTCGCCTCCGCGCTCAAGGCCCGCCTGCAGGAAGTCTTCAACCGCGGCTTCTGGGACGGCTACTACCAGGGCGCCTACCTCGGCGAGTGGAGCAATGTCTACGGCAGTCAGGCCACCAGGCGCAAGGTCTATGTGGGCAAGGTCACGAACTGGTTCGACCGCATCGGTGTGGCCGAGATCACGGTGGAAAGTTGCCCGCTCAAGGCCGGTGACACCGCGATGATAATCGGCCGCACCACCGGAGTGGAAGAGTTAACCGTGGACGACATGCGGGTGGAGTTCGAGCCGGTCGGCGAAGCCCCGAAGGGCGTGCGCTGCTCCGTGGCCGTGCCGCACAAGGTGCACCGTGGCGACAAAGTCTACAAATGGGAAGAAGTATGAAACGGACGTTAATAATAATCGCGCTCGCGCTGCTCACTCTCAGCGCCGGCGCCGAATCGAAGAATTTCAAGCTGGGCAAGTGGGTGGAGATCCACAACGCCATCCTCAAGGAGCTCGGCCGCTCGTATGTGGACACGCTCCCTGTGGACAGGATCGAGCGCGCCGCGATAGACGCCATGCTCGCCGAGCTGGACCCGTACACCGTCTATGTCCCGGCCGAGGAGCAGGAGGATTTCCAGATGCAGATCGGCAAGGTCTACGGCGGAGTGGGCGCCATCATCTACAAGCCCGACCTGGACGGTCCGGTCGTGATCAACGAGCCCTATGCCGGGTCGCCGGCCGTGAAAGCGGGGCTCCACTGCGGCGACGAAATCCTTGAAATTGACGGCGTGCCGGTGCGCGGCAAGGACAGCAAGGCCTGCTCGGACAAGATGCGCGGCGCTCCCGGCACGGACGTGCGCTTCCTCGTCCGAAAGGTCTGGACCAGGGACACGGTCGAGGTCACGGTCACCCGCGAGAAGATCCACCTGCCGGACGTGGAGTATGCCGGCATGCTGGACGCCACCACCGGCTACATAGCCCAGAGCGGCTTCACCGAGGGCGTGGCCGACGAGATA
Organism: Bacteroidales bacterium; assembly: GCA_017615445.1. The sequence continues at coordinate 23,429 of JAGAAD010000086.1, read as the reverse complement.
CGCTCGCACGTGACCGCGCTGAAAAAGCAGGGCATGAAGCGCCTGGTGCTGGACCTCCGCGGCAACGGCGGCGGCCTCATGCAGGAAGCGATCAGGATAGTCTCGCTCTTCGTGCCGCGCGGATCGGTGGTGGTCACGGCGAAAGGCCGCGACCCGAAGGATGTGGACGTCTACCGCACCTACGAAAACCCGGTGGACACGAAGCTCCCGCTGATCGTGCTCGTGGACTCGGGCACAGCTTCGTCGTCCGAGATCGTGAGCGGCGCGCTGCAGGACTTGGACCGCGCCACCATCATGGGCCGCCGGACCTTCGGAAAAGGCCTCATCCAGAGCATCAAGCCCCTGCCCTACGGCGGGCAGCTCAAGGTCACGATCGGCAAGTACTACACCCCCTCCGGCCGCTGTGTGCAGGCGATAGACTATAGCCGCCGCAATGCGGACGGAAGCGTCTCGCACATCCCGGACTCGCTCACGAACGAGTTCCGGACGAAGGGCGGCCGCATCGTCCGCGACGGCGGCGGCATCACCCCGGATGTGGAACTCGAAGCCCCCAAGTACGACGATATAGTCTACACGCTCGTGATGCGCGGCTATGTGGAACAGTATGTCCTTAAATATGTCGCTGAGCACCCAAGCATCGCTCCGGCGGAAATATTTGAGCTGGACGACTACGACGGCTTCCTCGCCTTCGCCCGCGAGAAACTGCCCGCAGCCGACAAGGCGAAATTGGACAGCATGGTCCGCGAACAGATAGTTCCTTTGATCGAAGAAGAGATAGTCGTGCGCTACTACTACCAGGCCGCCGGCGTCAAGCTGCGCCTCCGCTACGACGACGCTCTGAAGACAGCGCTGACCAGCCCTACGATATGAAATTAGTTTTTGCAACAGGAAATAAGGGGAAGCTCCGCGAAGCTGCGGAGATTCTCGGTCCTGAGTTCGAACTATTGAGCTCGGCTCAGGCAGGTGTTCTCGAAGATGTGGAAGAGACCGGAGCGACTTTGGAGGAAAACAGCATCATCAAGGCGGAATTCATCTATCAGCGCACAGGGCTGGACTGCTTCGCGGACGACACCGGACTGGAGGTGGACGCACTCGGCGGCGCGCCGGGCGTTTTCACCGCCCGCTATGCCGGCGAGGGCTGCTGCTTCGACGACAACATGAACAAATTGTTGGCGGAACTCGCTGCCCTGGACAAGGCAGCTAGGGCCGGACACCCAGTCGCCCCTCTTGTCGGCCACTCCGGCGACCCATCCGCTGCGCCCCTGGTACCTCGCACCGCGCGTTTCCGCAGTGTGGTTACCCTCATTATCGGTGGCGAGAAGCATTTCTTTGAAGGTGTGATGGAAGGCCGCATCGCCCTCCAGAAGGCAGGATGCGGCGGTTTCGGCTACGATCCGGTGTTCATTGCCGACGCATATCCGGATCGCACCGTCGCTGAACTCCCGGAAGAAGTCAAGAACTCCATCTCCCATCGCGGCAAGGCCCTTCGCGCCATGGCCGCCTGGCTAAAAACTGAGGGATAACTGCTGACCGCTAGCTATAGAGTTCGCGGAGGATGGAGAGGGAGCGGATGTTGAGGCGAGTGTCCAGGTGGAAGGAGAGATATTCCAGGAGGTCGGAGGCGATTTCTGAGCGGCGGGAGCCGGAGAGGGGGAGAAGGAGGGCGGCGGGGCGCTCGAGGGCGAGGAGCGCGCGGATGTCCTCCAGGCGCTCTCCGGCGAAGGGCATCAAATCCTCGATACTCGGTCTGAATCCAAGCGCGGCGCACAGATCCAGCAGCCACAATAAATGGAAATTAGCAACCCCGTCACCGGAAACCGTCCCCTCTCCGGATAAGGGATCAGTCTTCGACGAGTCCTCGTGGGAGGGATCGGTAGTTCCAAGCGCATCGAGGGTCAGGATACTCTGGCGGCACCAGTCGTAGAGCTCGAAAGAATATTCCCCGTCGCGGAGGCAGCGGAAGAGGACTTCGCTCAGAAACATGGTCATGGTGTTTTTGCGCACATCGCCGCGGATGCCGGCAAGGGGGTACTCGGCACGAAGGCCGGACACTCTCCAGAGATCTGAAAGATGGTTGTCGCTGACTTCGCCGCTCAGAATATTGAGAGGCAGAAACAACGCCATCGAAGAACTCTTGGACACGCTGACTATGAAACTCCTGCGACCGTACTCGGCGCTCAGGGTGTGCAGTACCAGCGATTTCTCACCGACTTTGGTCGTCCCAAGAATAATGAACTCCAGAGCCTGCTTCATAGCTTAATTCGCAAGCATCAGACAGACCATACCAGCCAGCAGCACCAGCAGGGCGAAGGACTTTCCGCGCAGGTTCTTTTCCTTGAAGATAAGCGCGCCGAAGACAAAAGTCACCAGAACTGCGCAGCGGCGGACGATGGAGATGACGGAGAGCAGAGCGCCTTCGCTTCCGAGGGCGAAGAAATATGCCATGTCCGCTCCCGTGATCAGCACTGCCGTCAGCAGGAGTATCCAATCCCAGCGGAAAGCGGAAACCCCGGAGGAAGAGCGGCGGGCGAGAGCTCTGACTATCAGCAGATACAGCCCCACCACCACGGTGATGTAGAGATTGGTCCAGCTCTGCACGAACAGCGGTTTCATGGAAACCATTATGTGCTTGTCGTAGAGCGCGCTCGCGACCCCCGCCGCGATCGACACGCTGATGGCTATGTACCCGGCCCGACGCTCCCTGCGCTGGTCTGGGTCTCCGGCGCCGGCGGAATCACGCTTGCCGCTGAAGCTCATCAGTGCGATCGAGGCCAGGGCGAGCGCGACTCCAGCATACTGAAGAGCGTTCAGCTTCTCCCCGAAGATCAGCAGCGACAGCAGCACCACGAAGAACGGGCGCGTCGCCTTCAGCGGCGAGACGGTGGTGATGGGCAGCAGCTTCAGCGCATACATGCCGCTGATCCACGACGCGCTGACCAGCACGGCCTTCGCCGCGAGCATCAGGTGATGCCCGACCGGGCCGCCGTAGACAAACAGGCAGGGAGCCAGAAGGAGAGTGCTGATGGCGGTGGCCGCGAAGAGAACCTCAATCGGTCCGTTCTTCGCGAGAGCCTTTTTCTTGCAGATGTCGTAGAATCCGAGCAAAAAGGCGGAGAGGAGTGCCAGCCAAAGCCACATAGCGTCAGAAATAATTTATCCAAAGTAAGCCAAAAAATCACTATCTTGCAACTCCATACACATAAGGAAATGAAAAGATTCTTACATATACTCGCCGCGGCGGTACTGCTGCTCGTCTCCTGCCAGGAGAAGGAAGTGACGGTGGAAATACCGCGAAAGCAGCCGAAAGGTTACATAGATCTCCTGGTGGCCTACAGAACAGGCAAGACCTATTATGAATTGAGCACCACGGACGAAATCCTCAAGGTCACCTTCGAGGACGAGTCGAAGGTGGAGATGTCGCTCGAAGACATCTGCTTCGACGATTGCGGAGACGGCGATGCCAGGGTGGTGGCGACTGATAAAAACGACAAATATCTGGTCGGAGGATTTCCGGTGGGAGTGGCGCGTAATGTGAATCTGAGGGATGAAGACGCACTTCCTTTCTATGTCTACCTCCAGAAAGCCGCGCTCCACATCCGTATCAGCAATGGTAACCATCTGGTAATCAATTACAAAGAAAAGGAAGTCGCTCCGCCTCCGGGCCCCGATCCTCAGCCAGGACCGGAACCTGAGCCTTTCAAGGAACTCCCCAAGATCTATCTGACCACGGACGACGGCAAGACCATCACCAGCAAGGTGGACTACAAAACCGGAACGATCAAGATCACGGACAAGGATCATAAGTTCTGGGATACGGACGAATTCCAGTCCAGGATGCAGATCAGGGGAAGAGGAAACAGCACCTGGGATCCCTGGGGCAAGCCGAAGCTTCCGTTCATGATCAAGTTGGACGAAAAAGCCAGAATCTTCGACCTGAGCAACGACAAATCCTGGAATCTGCTGGCGAACTGGGTGGACAAGTCCCTGCTGAGAAACCGCGTGTGCTTCGGCCTTTCGAAGATAGTGGGAATGTCCTGGACTCCCAGGGCCGTGCCCGTTGAGGTCTACCTGAACGGAACATATTTCGGGGTCTACGATTTCATCGAGCACAAAAAGGTCTCCAAGGAAAGGGTGAACATCAACACCGAAGCCGGGGACATGTACTTCGAGATAGAGTCCAACATGGACGAACCCGTCTGCTGGGAGACCGAGCACGGACACCCTATGATGTTCAAGGATCCGGAGTATCCCACAGACGAGCAGCTGGCCTATGCCAAGAAGTTCTTCAAGGACTTTGAGGACGCCCTCTGGGCAAAGGACTACCAGGCAGTCTACCAGCAGTACATAGATGTGAATTCTTTCATCAACTACTTCATAGTGGAAGAGTTTTCCAAAGACGTGGACGGAAACCTCCGCAAGAGCACCTTCCTCACCCTCAAGCAGGGCGGAAAGCTTGAGATGTACCATCTCTGGGATTTCGACATCAGTCTTGGCAACTGCGATTACTACGGCGACGGAAAACAGCCCTGGGAAGGCTGGTGGGTGAAAAACCAGAATGGCCACGGCCGCAACCACGGCTGGTACTACCGCCTGTTCATGGACCCGAACTTCGTCTCTCTGGTGAAGAAGCGCTGGAACGAAGTCTATCCGGAATTCCGCGCGTTCTACGACCAGATAGACGAAATGGTGGAGGAGATGGGCGACGCCCCTAAGCGCAACCACGACAAGTGGAAGAGGCTGAACACCTACGACTGGCCTCAGTACAAAGTCACCGGTTCCTACAAAGGCGAGGTGGACTGGCTCAAGGAGAACTACGCCAAGCGCCTTGAGTGGATGAACACGAACATCAACAATCTCTAATGGCCGAAAAGCCGGACTTCATCAGGATAAGAGGTGCGAAAGCAAACAACCTCAAGGACATCGACGTGGACATCCCGCGCCGGAAGTTCGTGGTGATAACAGGCCTCAGCGGCTCCGGCAAATCCTCTTTAGCTTTTGATACCATCTACGCCGAAGGCCAGAGGCGTTATCTGAACACCCTCTCGCCCTACGCCAAGCATTTCATCGGCATACTCGAAAAGCCGGCCGTGGAGAGCATCGAGGGCCTCAGCCCTATCATCGCCATCGGCCAGAAAACCACCGGCACGAACCCGCGTTCCACGGTGGGCACCATCACCGAAATCTATGATTTCCTGCGTCTGCTCTATGCCCGCGCCAGCACCGCCTATTCGCCCGTCACAGGCGAAGAGATGGTCAGTTACACGGACGCGCAGATAGTGGACCTCATCCTGAAAGAATACGACGGCCGCAAGTGCATCCTGCTCTCGCCGCTGGTCCGCGGCCGAAAAGGCCACTACCGCGAGCTCTTCGAAGGCCTGCGCCGCAAGGGCTTCCAGCAGGTGCGCATAGACGGCGAAATCCAGGAGCTGAACGATGTGGACGAGCTGGACCGCTATAAAAACCACTTCGTGGAGCTTGTGGTGGACAAGCTCAAACCCGGCGAGGGAGACCTGCAGCGCATTCGCGCCTCCGTGCAGACTGCGCTGAGCATGGGCAAGGGCTCGGTGGCCGTGCTGGACCATGAAACCGGCGAACTGCGGCACTTCTCCCGCCACCTGGTGGATCCGAAGAGCGGCATCTCGCTGCAGGAACCGGCCCCGCACACGTTCTCGTTCAACTCGCCCGAAGGCTGCTGCCCTCACTGCAAGGGCCTCGGGACGGTGGTGGACGTGGACATGGACACGATAATCCCGGACAAGACGGCCAGCATCGCCGAAGGCGCGATCGTGCCGCTCGGACGGGTGCGCGAAAACCGCAAGTTCGACGCAGTCCGCGCCGTGGCCCGCAAGATGGGCTTCTCGCTCTACGACCCCATCGGCACTCTGCCGGACGAGGCGGTCAGCACGCTCGTCTATGGCTCGGAAGAGTACTACCGTGTGGGCGAGGGCAGCCTGGCGGAAAGCGTGACCTGGCCGGGCGTGCTCGGCGATATCGAAGAGCGGGTGGAGTGCCCGGTCTGCCATGGGACGCGCCTGCGCGAGGAGACTAACTACTTCAAGATAGACGGCAAGACAATCGCGCAGGTGGGCGCGATGGAGATAAGCGAGCTGCAGGGATGGCTGGCTTCGCTGCCCGGCAAGCTCACGGGCAAGGCGAAGGCGGTCTCGCACGACATCCTCAAGGAGCTGACGGACAGGGTCGGGTTCCTGGTGGACGTGGGGCTTGAGTATCTGACGCTGGACAGGGCGACCAGCTCGCTCTCCGGCGGCGAAAGCCAGCGAATCAGGCTGGCGACCCAGATAGGCTCGAAGCTCGTGAACGTCATCTACATCCTGGACGAACCGTCGATCGGCCTGCACCAGCGGGACAACCGCAAACTGATCGGCTCGCTGAAAAAGCTGCGCGACGAGGGCAACACCGTGCTGGTGGTCGAGCACGACGAAGAGACCATGCGCTCGGCGGACTGGATAGTGGACGTGGGCCCCGGAGCGGGCGAGGAGGGCGGCCGAATCTGCTACAGCGGCCCGGCTCGCGAAACTCGCAGCGCAGTGGAGACTCCAGCCTGGCGCCGGAAAGGCAACGGTCTCACCCTCGAGCTCAAGGGCGCGAGCGGCAACAACCTCAAGAACGTGGACGCCCGGTTCCCGCTGGGCTGCATGATAGGAATCAGCGGTGTGTCCGGCTCGGGCAAGTCCTCGCTCGTGATCGAGACCCTGATGCCCATACTCAAAGGGGGCAAAGGCCTGCCCTACGAGAAGATAATCGGCGCCTCGAACATAGACAAGGTGATCGAGATAGACCAGGCTCCGATCGGGCATAGCCCGCGGTCAAATCCCGCGACCTTCACCGGCGTCTTCAGCGACATCCGCGCGCTCTTCGAGCAGACGCCGGACGCCAGGGTACGCGGATTCAAGGCGGGCCGTTTCTCCTTCAATGTGGAAGGCGGGCGCTGCGAAGCCTGCAAGGGCGCCGGAGTGAAGATAATCGAAATGAACTTCCTGCCGCCGGTGGCGGTGGTCTGCGACGAATGCGCCGGGAAACGCTACAAAGAAGACACCCTTGCCGTCCACTACAAAGGCAAGAGCATTAACGACATACTCGAAATGCCAGTGGAAGAAGCGTATGAATTCTTCAAGTCCAACCCCAAGATAGCGCCTAAGCTCAAGGCTTTGCTCGATGTGGGCCTCGGCTACATCCGCCTCGGCCAGTCGAGCCTCACCCTTTCGGGCGGCGAAAGCCAGCGAATGAAACTCGCTTCGGAGCTCTACAAGAAATCCACCGGCAACACTTTGTATATGCTGGACGAGCCCACCACCGGTCTGCACTCCGAGGACATCAAAACCCTGATGGGAGTGCTGCACAAGCTGGTGGACCAGGGGAATACCGTCATTATAATCGAACACAATCTGGACGTGCTGCGCAGCGTGGACTGGATCCTGGACATGGGCCCGGACGGCGGCCGCAAGGGAGGATTCATAGTGGCCGAGGGCACTCCGGAAGATCTGGCGCTGGACCCTAAGTCGGTCACGGGGCGCTATTTGAAAGAAGTATTATGATCAAGACTCTCGTTATTCTGGCGGCCGTCGCAGGCTTCGACCTTAACGCGGACCTGCTCCAGCTCGACGAAGCTCTCAGCAAGGCTGCGGAGTATTCCGCCGTCCACGAACGCCGGATTCAAGCGGCGGAACACGACCTCGCCACGGACCGCCCGCTCACGGACGAATATCGTTATGAAGTCTACGGACAGATCTATGACCTCGCCTACGCTTTCCAGTACGACCGCGCGCTTGAAGCCCTGGACAATCAGGAGCAGGTGGCTGCGAGGATGGGCCGCGACGACCTCCTCATCGAGACAAGGCTGCGCAAAGCCCTGCTGCATTGCACCGCCGGCCGTTATGCCGAGAGCATGGCTGTCTCCGAGCGGATAGACACCGCAGTGTTCACCTCGGACAGGCAGCTCTACCTCTGGTACGAGTACCAGCAGCGCTTCTGCCGCGACTTCCGTGAGTACAACCACCCGGGCGAAGGCGGCGTGCTGGACGAGCGGGCCGGCTTCTACCGCGGGCGTCTAATAGAGTTCCTGCCCGAATCGAATTTCCTCCGCCAGACCATGCTCCTGACCGAGCTGATCGAGCAGGGGAACCATATCGGCGCGGGCGAGGTGGGTTCCGGAATGCTTGCGCGCTACTCCGAGGACAGCCACGAATATGCAATCGCGGCCTACTATATGGGAGTGCTCTGCCGGGAGCAGGGTGATTTCGAAGGCGAGGTGCACTGGTACATAAAGTCCGCGATAGCGGATATCCGTTCCGCCACCAAAGACAACGCTTCGTTGTACTGTGTGGCCTTGAGCATAATGGACAGGGACATCGCGCGCGCTTTCCGTTACACTCAGGCCGCGCTGGACGACGCGCTGTTCTACAACAGCAAGCTGCGTCCCGGCCAGATCGCGCAGAACCTGCCGGCGATCGAGAAGGCCTACACAGACAAGATCAGAAGGGAATCCGACAGGCGCACCATCCTTATGCTCCTCATCTCTCTGCTGGTGATAGTGCTGGTCTTCATCCTCCTCAGGATGCTCAGTTACCACCGCCGGCTGCAGGAGGCTATCGCAGCTCTCTCGGAGGCCAACGCCGCCAAGGAAGAGTTCCTCGCCTTGTTCCTCTCGATGAGTTCGGGCTATCTGGACAAGCTGCGCAGGCATCTCGGCCGCGAACAGATGGAAGAGGAGCTCAAGGCATTCTATGCGGCGTTCGACAATGCCTTCCTCCAGCTCTATCCGGCGTTCGTGGAAGATTTCAACGCCCTGCTCGAGCCGGAGGCACGCGTCGAACTGAAGAAAGGGGAGAAGCTGAACACTGAGCTCCGTATCTTCGCCCTCATCAGGCTCGGAGTGGATCAGTCCTCGCACATTGCTTCTCTGCTTCGTTACTCCGTGAACACCATATATAATTATAGGGCGCAGACAAAAGCTGCTGCTTTGAATGGTAAAGACGACTTCGAAGAGCAGGTGAAGACTATCGGAATTCGCCACAATTAGTCCACTTTTTACAAGAGTTAAATAATTGAAAGTCAGACGCTTGAGTGTTCAGGCGTCTACTTTTTTACTCCCGCGCGTATTTAATATGGTCCGCGGCAATCTTTAATTACTTAATTTTGCCATGCATTATTTCGTAAATTTTTTAGAAATGAAGAACCTGTTCAATCGAATCGCCCTTGCCTTTGCGGCACTGGTACTGAGTGTGGCTCCCGCCTTCGCTCAGCAGGCCAAAGGCGTCGTACAGGATCATGACGGAATGCCGGTGATCGGCGCCGCCGTGATGGTACGGGGCACTTCAATCGGTACTACCACCGGCCTGGACGGCGAGTGGGAACTCTCCGGCGTGAAAGCCGGCGCAGTTCTCGAGATCTCCTCGATCGGCTACATCACCAAGACGGTGGCCCTCGCGGACGCCGCCCTCGTCATCCTTGAGGAGGACACCATCATGCTCGAGGACGTCGTGGTCGTGGGCTACGGCGTGCAGAAAAAGAGTGTGGTGACGGCCGCCATCGCGAAAGTGGGATCGGACGAGCTCGGCAAGACGGCCCCCGTCCGTGTGGACAACGCCCTTAAGGGCCTGGCCGCCGGCGTGAACGTCACCTCGTCTTCCGGTCAGCCCGGCGCCGCCGCCCGCATCAGGGTCCGCGGAACCGGCACCATCAACAACTCCGACCCTCTCTACATCGTGGACGGCATGCCTATCGAAGGCGGAATAGACTACCTCAATCCTTCGGACATCGAGTCCATCGAGGTGCTGAAGGACGCGGCATCCGGCGCTGTCTACGGAGCCCGTGCGGCGAACGGCGTCATCCTCGTCACCACCAAGAGGGGAACGAAGGGCGACGCGCGCGTGAACTATGATTTCTCCTACGGACTTTCGAGCCCCTGGAAGAAACTCGCCGTGCTGGACGCTTCGCAGTATGCGATGATGCTCAACGAAGGTATGATGAACGCCGGAATGGCCCCTGCCTATTCGTTCGACTATTCGGCTTACGGCAAGGGAACCGACTGGCAGGATGAGATATTCAACTACAACGCCCCGCAGAGCCAGCACGAACTGAGCGTCAGCGGTGCTTCGGACAAGGTGAACTACTACCTCTCGCTGGGCTACCTCAGCCAGGACGGTATCATCGGAGGTAACGTCGGCCGCTCGAACTACGACCGTCTGACCCTTCGCAGCAACACCACCTACGAAGTGATGGACAAGACCGCCGAGCGCTCTTTCCTGAACAAGTTCACCCTCGGCAGCAATCTCTCGTATGCGTACATCAAATCCACCGGCATCAGCACAAACAGCACCTGGGGGTCGCCCCTCGGTTCGGCTGTGGCCCTTTCGCCTATCCTGAACGTCTATGCAGACGACACTGAGGCTGCGAAGCAGATCAGCACCTACGGCGAGGCGGGCATGCTCTACGGCAAGAACGGCCAGATGTACACCGTCCCCGGCGGATCCTACAACGAAATGGTCAACCCGGTGGCGGCACTCTCGCTGCCCGGCACCGTGGGCTGGAGCCACAAGTTCGTGGGCGGATTCAGCGGCGAGCTGCAGATAATCGAAGGCCTCAAGCTGCGCAGCGCCCTCGGCATCGACCTTTCTTTCTGGGGCGACGACGGCTATCAGGACGTCTACTATCTGAGCAGCAGCCAGCAGATCACCGAGTCCTACGCTTCTTCGAACGCCTGCCACTCGATGGTCTGGCAGGTGGAGAACACTCTGACCTATAACAAGAGCTTCGGCGACCACAGCGTCACCGCCCTCCTCGGCCAGTCGGCCAAGGCCTCGGACGGAGCCTATCTCGGCGCATCGTCCAAGTTCCTAAAAGACATCAACAAGCCTTACATAGACTACACCAACGGCCTCCAGGCCGACGGCGACCGCAACGGTTGGGGCGCACCTTACGCCCAGGCCAAGCTCGCGTCCTACTTCGCCCGACTGTCCTACAACTACGCCGAGCGTTACATGGCTGAGCTCACGGTCCGCCGCGACGGTTCTTCCCGCTTCGGCGCGAACAACCACTGGGCCACCTTCCCGTCCGTGTCCCTCGGCTGGAACCTCTTCAAGGAGGATTTCATGCAGGGCGTCATCCCTTCGCTCAGCAACGCGAAGCTGCGCGCATCCTGGGGCCAGAACGGTAACGAGAACATCGGTAACTTCCGTTACACCGTCCTCACCGAAGGCAACAACAACTACATCTACGGCACGGACGAATCCGAAGCCATCGGCGTGAAGGCCGGCGGCCTCGCGAACCAGAGCCTCCGCTGGGAAACCAGCACCCAGACCGACCTCGGTCTGGACCTGGGCTTCTTCGCGAACAAGCTCACCTTCACCGTGGACTACTACAACAAGCTCACCGAGGGAATGCTGATGACCATGCCCATCCCTTCATATGTGGGAGAGAGCAAGCCTATCGGCAACGTGGGCCGCATGAGCAACAGCGGTGTGGAGTTCGAGCTCGGTTACAAATACACCGTGGGCGACTGGAACTTCAGGGTGAACGCAAACGCCACCTATCTGAAGAACCTCCTCATCGAGTACGGTAACGACACCGGCTGGGCCAACTACGACTCCTTCCAGGGCACCGGCACCATCTCCCGCGCCGAGAACGGCTATCCTTTCCCGTTCTTCTACGGTTATCAGACGGACGGCATCTTCCAGAACGACGCTGAGGTGGCCGCTTACACCTGGACCAACCCCGAGACCGGCGATGTGAACATGATCCAGCCCAAGGCTGTCGCCGGCGACGTCCGTTTCAAAGACCTCAACAACGACGGAACGATCAACGACGACGACCGCACCTACATCGGAAAGGGCACTCCGGACTGGACCTTCGGCCTTAATTTCCAGGCCAGCTGGAAGAACTTCGACTTCTCCATGCTCGTCCAGGGAGTCGCGGGCGTGCAGGTCTTCGACTGCACCCGCCGTACGGACATCAAGTCGGTCAACCTTCCTGCCTATATGCTTAACAGGTGGACAGGCGAAGGAACTTCGAACAAGTACCCGCGCTTCGTTGTGGGTGACATCAGGAACTGGGTTTCTTCGGATCTCTATGTCTATGACGGATCCTACGCACGCATAAAGAACGTCCAGCTGGGCTACACCCTGCCTGAGTCGCTCGTGCGCAAGGCTCTCATCTCGAGCGTCCGCGTCTATGTGGCGGCCGAGAATCTCCTTACCCTCACTCCTTACCACGGATTCGATCCCGAGATCGCATCCGGCGGAACTTCCCTCGGAATAGACTACGGTGTTTACCCTCAGGCACGCACCTTCACCGCAGGCGTAAGCGTGGCATTCTAAACATAGGAGGACACAGTTATGAAACTTAGAAACTTTATTACAGTTATAGCTCTCGGTTCGGTTCTCTTCGCTTCCTGCGGAGACGACTTCCTCACGGTGGAGAACCCCACCGCTCAGCCTATCGAGGAGTATTTCAGGACTGCAGGCCATCTTGAAGAGGCTCTTGTGGCTGCTTACGCTCCTATGCATTGGACGGACTGGTCCATGGGCCAGTACAATCCCATCCAGATAATGTGCGACATTATGGCGGATCAGATCTGGGTCGGCGGAGCGGACAAGACGGACAACCAGTTCTGGCACCTCATGATGAACTATGAGGCCCTGCCCACCAACTGCATGACCGCAATCTGGACCGACGCTTATTCCGGAGTGAAGAGGTGCAACGACCTCATTCTCTACACCGGCTGGACCAAGGACGCCAAGGAGATAGACGATGCCGCGGAGGCCTCTTATCTCGAGCAGGCCAAGCTCCTCAGGGTCTACTACTACAGCTGGCTCTGGAAGTTCTGGGGTAACGTGGTTTATTACGAGAAGAATCTCGAGGCCCCTTATATCGGCACTCAGTACACTGCGGACGAAGTCTATGCGAAGATGATCGCCGACCTCGAAGGCGCCATCGCAATCGACGTGCTCCCGATGAGGCAGCCGGACGCAAAGGCCGGTTATCTCACCAAGGCGTTCGCCTATATGCTCTATGCCGAGCTGGTGATGTACCAGAAGGACGAGTCCCGTTATTCGAAAGCCCTCGACTACATGAAGGAGATAATCGATGACGGCGGCTATGACCTCGTGGACGACTACGGCACCATCTTCCATCCCGCGGGAGAGTGGAGCAAGGAAAGCATCTTCGAGATCACCCACAAAGCGGACGGACAGGTCCGTTCCTACGACAACGTCCTTGCCGCCGGCGGAACCATCCTGCCTCAGCTCATCGGCCCCTACAACATGACCGAGGGCGCGGACGACCACAAAGCCGGCTGGGGCTTCGCCCCCGTGCGCCAGGAGACTTTCGACATGTACGATGTTTCCGACGCCCGCCGCGCAGCCACCTGCTACGACGCCACCGTCAACGCCTATGAGCCGCGCTACCAGGACACCGGCTACTTCCTCGAGAAGTATCAGGGAAGCCAGGCCGAGTATGCCACCGGCGACGGCGCTCCGGACATGCGCTTCGGCAACAACATCCGCGTCTACCGTTTCTCGGAGACCCTTCTCAATGCGGCCGAACTCGCTCTGGCCACCGATCCGACCAATGCGAAGATCTGGCTTAACAAGGTCCACAACCGCGCCGGCCTGACCGACACCGTGGATGCGACTCTGGACAACATCAAGAAGGAGCGTGCCCTCGAGTTCGTGGGCGAAGGCAAGCGCTACTGGGACCTCATCCGCTGGGGTGACGCGTCCACAGTCCTTGGGCCTGACGCCTACGGCTACCGCACCAACACCTGGTCCGAGAACAAGAAGTATCTCCCCATCCCTCAGAGCGAGATAGACGCCGCTCAGGGAACCCTTAAGCAGAACAACTATTAACAACCAATAATTAATTCAACAAAATGAAAAAGATTTTTGCAATTCTGAGCATCGCAGCCCTTTGCTTCGCTGCATGTACTCCCGAAGGCGGCGACGAAGTTCAGCTCCCTTCCGCAGCCGGTATTACCCCCGTGGTGACGGTGGACGGCAGCCTGGTCACTTTCTCTCTTCCTGAGGGAACCACCGGACTCATTCCGATCTGGTACACCAACGAATCCGGCGACTTCGTTTTCGCAGGTAACGGAAACAACTTCCAGAAGACTTTCTTCGATGCGGGCACCTTCAAGGTACGCATGTATGTGAGCAACTCCGTGGGTCAGTCCAAGGACTACGCCGAGGCTGAGTTCGCAGTGGAGGGCCAGGCAGGCTGGAACGGCTACAACTACAACTCCCAGTTCAACATCTGGAAGGTCGGTGAGGATGCCGGTATGGAGAACAGCTACAGCTGGCACAGCCCGGGTTGGGCAGGTGAGAAACCCCTTACTTTCACCACCAATCCCTACAAGCTCACCATCGCAGACGCTTGCACCGACCGCTGGCAGGCTCAGCTCCACCTCGTTCCCGGAGCAGACGTCGCACTTTCCGCTGAAAAGCACTACGACTTCTCTTGCCTTGTCAAGCTCAACAAGTCTGTGGGTATGACAGTGAAGGTTGTCCAGCAGGGCGACGACAACCTCTTCCTCTTCGACGCGCTCGAGGACACTCCTGCAGGAGAGAACGTGTTCTGGATGAAGGATGTTGCCGGTGTGGATGCATCCGCTATCAAGGTCGTGTTCGACTTCGGTTACTGCGAGGCCGGCACCGAGATTGAGATCAGCCGTATCACCCTCAAGGACCATGCAAACGACGACGGCACCAACGCTCCGGACAAGGAGACAACTCCCGATCCGGAACCGCAGCCTCAGGGCGATGAACTCCCGGACGGCTATGTGTTCAATGTGAACACCGCCGACAACCTCTGGAAGGCAGTTCTTGGCCACGAGAAATTCTTCTACTACAGCTGCAACGGCGGCGACTGGAACGGCACCGAGGTGGAGACCGCCGAAGTTCCTTTCCTCGTGAAGAGCGGCAACTCCTACGCTATCACTTATGAGAACGGCACTGGCAGCCAGTGGCAGAACCAGTTCTTTATCTGGCCTGACGAGGGCAGCTTCATCGCTCTTAGCGACGCGAAGAAATATGCTCTTCAGGTAAAGCTTTCCGCTTCCGTGAACACTCCCGGCTTCTTCAAGATCGAGCAGTATGCTGCAGCAGGCCCCAAGCACGAGGGTGCTACCATCTGGGAGAAGGGCGCAATCACCATCGCCGCAGGTGAGGATCTGGTGCTCACTTCCCCGATTATTTCCGGTGTCGCTTGCGACAACGTCAACCTCATCTTCGACTTCGGTGGAAATGCCGCAGGTGCAGTGATCACCATCAAGGACATCTGCCTCCAGGAGTACAAACAGTAACATATGAAGGTATTTCGGACTTTGTCTTTACTTCTGATCATACTCCTCACCGCATTTTGCCAGCCGAAGCCGACTCCGGTGCCGGAGAACAGTATCGCGTTCACCCCCGACTCGCTCATCTTCGAGCAGCCGGGCGGTGAGCTGCGGTTCTATGTCACCGCATCGGCCCCCGGAATCGAAGTCTACAGCACTGAAGACTGGGTAGTCAGCATCGAGCCTCCCTATTCGGCCATGACCGAGCAGAACTTCACCGTGAAGGTGAAGCCCAATCAGACCGTTAAGGAGCGCGGCGGCAATGTGGTGATCAAGGTCGGACAGACAAGGGTCTATCTTCCCATGCGACAGCCGGGGCTCGACCCCGAGGAGGCCGGAATCGAGACTCCGGAGGGCTACACCCTGGTGTGGCACGACGAGTTCGACTACGACGGCCTTCCTGCAACCGATGAGTGGAAGTACCAGACTGGAGACAGCGGCTGGGGCAACCATGAGCTTCAGGACTATGTCGCCGGCTCCTATGGCGGAGTGAACATCGCCGACGTTTCGGACGGCACCCTGAAGGTGTGGGCGAAGAAGATAGACGGCAAGGTCCGTTCCGTGCGCCTGAACACTCGCAAGAGCTGGACCTACGGCTGGATCGAAGCTTCCATCAAGCTCCCGAAAGGCAAGGGAACGTGGCCCGCGTTCTGGATGATGCCCTCCAACTTCACCGGCTGGCCGAAAGACGGCGAGATCGACATTATGGAGGAGGTGGGCTACCACGCCAACTACTGCAGCTCTTCCATCCACTGCAACAGGTACAACAACGGCGGAACTTCCATCGAACACGCCGAGAGGTATATAGCCACCGGCCAGTCTGAGTTCCATGTCTACGGAATGGAATGGACTGCGGACTATATGACTTTCTACCAGGACGGCAAGGCGATTCTCACCTACAAGAACAACGGCGGCGGCCACGATTCATGGCCCTTCTACAAACCGTTCTACATCATCCTCAACCTCGCTTGGGGAGGTGATTGGGGCGGCGCCCAGGGTGTGGACGAATCGTGCCTGCCCACCGCGATGGAGGTGGACTGGGTGAGAGTGTTCCAGAAGCAGTAGAGACTCTAATTATCGGATTCTATCCCTTCCCAAGGCTCGTTGAACGGCTGAAGGAAGGGATTTTCCGTACGCTCGTCCGAGATTGACGAGGCGGGGCCGTGGCCGGGGAAGATTTCAATCCTGCCGTCCAGGCCCATTATTTTTTCCATCACGGAGACTATCAGCTGATCGTACTCGCCGCCGGGGAGGTCCGTGCGGCCTATCGTGCCCCGAAAGAGGGTGTCGCCCGTGAAGAGGGCGCCATACTTTCGGGCCAGCCAGCACACGCCGCCCGGGGTGTGCCCCGGCGTGGTGATCACTTCGAACTCAATCCCGCCGGCCGTTATGGTCTGGCCGTCTTCCACCGCGGTGGTGGGGAAGTCCAGGCTGAACACAGTCCTCTCGGCCTCGCACATGTAGGTCTTGACTCCGTAACGCTCCTGCAGGAGTTTCACGCCCCCGATATGGTCCGGATGCGCGTGCGTCAGCAGCACTGCGGCCGGTTTCAGGCCGGCGTCCGCGAGTCTTTTCAGCAGGCGGTCCTTTTCCTCTTCTGAGATGCAGCCGGGATCCACTATCACCGCCTCGGGGGCATCTCCGAGGGATATGATGTAGGTGTTTTCCTGATAGGCGTTGAAGACTTCTCTGCGGATGTTCAGCATTTGTGCATAACTCTGTTTGGCTGAAGGCAAAAATAGCAAAACTTTCAGTAAATTTGTGAGATTGCAAACCACGAATCTCTTATGCACATCGGAATAGCTGGCAATATAGGCTGCGGGAAGACTACCCTCACCCGCAAACTCGCAGAGTACTACGGCTGGACTCCCCGTTTCGAGTCCGTGACGTACAATCCTTATCTTGAAGATTATTATTCCGACATCCAGCGCTGGTCCTTCAATCTGGAGGTGTATTTCCTGGCCCAGCGCTTCAGGGACACCCTCGAGATCGCCAAGAGCAAGGGCGTCATCATCCAGGACAGGACGATTCTGGAAGGCGTGCAGATATTCGTGCAGAATAACTACCGTATGGGTAATCTGTCCGAGCGCGATTTCGCCACCTATATGGACCTGTTCGACCTGATGATGTCGCTGGTGAAGCTGCCGGACCTGCTGATCTACATCCGCTCGAGCGTGCCGCATCTGGTGTCCCAGATTCAGAAAAGGGGCAGGGGATACGAGCAGGGCATGAGCCTGGAGTATCTTGGCGGACTGAACGAACTCTACGAAAAGTGGATAGGGGAGTACAAGGGTCGCCTGCTGATTATAGACGGCGACGGGCTGGACTATGAAAACCGTCCGGAGGACTTCGCCCTCGTCACGGACAAGGTGGACGCCGAACTCTATGGACTTTTTAAATAGGGATTAATTGATTATATTTGTAGGCTTTTAAAAGAGAACAATATGCATATAGCAATTGCGGGAAACATCGGAAGCGGTAAGACCACTTTAACCAAGATGCTTGCAGCACACTATGGCTGGACTCCCAAATTCGAATCTGTCGACTTCAACCCGTATCTGTCGGATTTCTACGAAGACATGGAACGCTGGTCGTTCAACCTCCAGATCTACTTCCTGAACAAGCGTTTCAAAGATGTGGTGGACATCAGCCGGACGGACGACATCATCATCCAGGACAGGACGATCTACGAAGACGCGAAGATCTTCGCCCCGAACCTGCACGACATGGGTTTGATGAGCACGAGGGACTTCGACAACTATTCGGATCTCTTTAACCTCATGATGTCCCTGGTGGGAAACCCGGATCTCATGATCTATCTCCGCTCCAGCATTCCGAACCTGGTCGCCCAGATTCAGAAGCGCGGCAGGGAGTACGAAAAAGGCATAAGAATTGATTACTTAACCGGACTGAATGAGAAATATGAAAACTGGATCAAGGAATATGACGGCAATCTCCTGATTGTCGACGCAGATAACATCAAGTTTGGAAACAACCCCGAAGATTTTGCGAAGATCACTGATATGATCGACGCGCAGATGTTCGGTCTTTTCTCAGCTAAAAAATAATTTAAATCAGATATGGCAGAAAAAAGAATTACCATTATCGACTTCGTAGAGAAGTACACACATCAGTTCCCGAACAACGTCTACCTTCGTGAGAAAGTGGACGGTGAGTGGAAGGAAATCACCCAGGAGCAGACCCGCGAGACGGCTTATAAAATCGGTGCAGGTCTGATGGCCCTCGGCCTTGAGAAGGGAGACAAGATCGCCCTCCTTTCCGAGAGCCGCTCGATGTGGATCCTCGCAGAGCTCGGCGCAATGTACGCCGGAGCCACAGACATTCCCCTTTCGGTGAACCTCGGCAGCACGGCAGACATAGTCTTCCGCATCAAGCATTCTGAGAGCAAGTGGGTTCTCGTGTCCGCAAACCACCTGGCCAGGATCCGTGAGGCCCTGCCCGAGTGCCCGGACATCAAGAAAGTGATAGTCTTCGACGACACCGCATTTTTCGTGGACAGCCTCAAGGAGCCTGAAATCAGGATGTCCGAGGTGATGAAGATGGGTGAAGAGTTCCTGAAGACAAACGAAAAGGCTTTCGTGAACCGCTATCAGTCAGTGGGACCGGACGACTATGCGAATATCAGTTACACCTCCGGAACCACCGCAGACCCGAAGGGTATTCTTCTTACGCATCGTAATTACACCGCGAACGTGGCTCAGGGCTCGAGCGTGATCAACATCGGCGAGAACCACGTAATGCTCATCATCCTTCCTTTGGACCACTGCTTCGCTCACGTCGCAGGTATGTACACGATGATGTCCTACGGCGGAAGCATCGCCTTCGTCCCTATCGGAAAGAACGCGCTGGCCACCCTCAAGAACATCCCTATGGCCATCAAGGAAACAAGGCCTCATGTGATGCTTTCCGTCCCGGCTCTTGCACGTAACTTCAAGAAGAACATCGAGACCGGTATCAAGGCCAAGGGCAAGACCACCGAAAAGCTCTTCAACTTTGCAGTCAAGAACGCAATCAAGTACAATAAGGAGTACTACAACCGTGGCACAGGCGGAACATTCTGGCGCAAGCCTCTCGTCTGGCTCTTCGACAAGATCCTCTTCAAGAAGGTGCGTGAGAGCTTCGGCGGCCGCATGCAGTTCTTCGTGGGCGGCGGCGCCCTGCTGGACATCGAGCTTCAGCGCTTCTTCTGCGCAGTGGGCATGCCTATGTTCCAGGGCTATGGCCTCACCGAGGCGACCCCTATCATCTGCGCGAACTCTCCCGGCCACGCCATCTTCGGTTCGTCCGGCCGTATCGTGAAGCCTATGGACTGCAAGATCTGCGACGACAAAGGCGAGGAAGTTCCTATCGGCACGAAAGGCGAGATTGTCATCCGCGGCGAGAACGTCATGGCCGGCTACTGGAAGAATCCGAAGGCCACAGCAGAGACCATCGTGGACAACTGGCTGCACACCGGTGACATGGGTTACATCTGCCCTTGGGACACAGACTTCCTGTATGTCGTGGGCCGCTTCAAGAGCCTGCTGATCTCCGCAGACGGTGAGAAGTACTCTCCGGAAGCATTTGAGGACAGTCTCCCTGAGGTCTCCAAGTATGTGGAGGCTGCAGTTCTGCATAACAACCAGAACCCTTACACCATCTGCCTCATCGTCCCGAACAAGGACAATCTGGCCGAGTTCGTGAAGGCTCAGGGTCTGGATCCTAAGAGCCGCGAGGGCCGTGAGGCGATGCTGCTCAAGATTCAGGCTGAGATCGACACCTATAAGACAGGTGGCCCTCACGACGCTCTGTTCCCGGATCGCTGGCTGCCCACCGCAGTGGTCATCTGCGACGAGGCGTTCTCCATCGCCAACGGCATGATGAACAGCACGATGAAAATGGTCCGCCGCAAGGTGGAGGAGCACTACGCAGCCCGTATGGACTTCGCGTACACTCCTGAAGGACGTCCCATCGTGAACGAGCAGAACCTCAAAGCACTCGAGTAGAATTATATTTTAAATAACACATAACTATGGCTAATGTAGAAAAGAAACAGAACTACACCCCGGCTATCGTGGTGATGTTCGCACTGTTCTTCATGATCGCATTCGTGACGAACCTCGCGGGTTCGATGGGTGTGGTCGTAACAAATCAGTTCGGAGCCTCGAAGGCTCTCTCGCAGCTCGGTACCCTCGCCAACTTCATCGCCTATGCCTGCATGGGTATTCCGGCGGGTCTGATCCTGCGCCGCAAAGGTTATAAGTTCACCGCTCTGACCGCCGTAATAGTCGGTCTCGTGGGCGTGGCGATCCAGTTCCTTTCCGGCTATGCCGAGAGCTTCTTCGTCTATGTGCTCGGTGCCTTCGTGGCAGGCTTCTCGATGTGTATGCTGAACATAGTCGTGAACCCGATGCTGAACACCCTCGGCGGCGGCGGAAACAAAGGCAACCAGCTGATTCAGTGGGGCGGCTCCTGCAACAGTATCGGTGGAACTCTTGCCCCGATCCTCGTTGGCTGGCTCGTCGGCGGCTCGATCGCAGACGCGACCGTGGCGAAGGCGGCTCCCGTGATGATTATCGCCATGGCGATCTTCGCTATCGCCTATGTCGTGATCAAGCTCACGCACATCCCCGAGCCTCATATGGAGACAGCGGAGGAGAAGGCAGCCCGTCTGGCCGGCGGCAAGGAGAAGGACCCTCACAGCGCCCTTTCCTTCCGTCACTTCGTGCTCGGCGCAGTTGCGATTTTCTTCTATGTCGGAATCGAGGTGGGTATCCCGAACACCGCGAACGTGCACTTCAGCTCGCTTCCTGAGGTCGGCCCGGCCATCACCGGCACCATGATCGGAGCCTACTGGTTCTGCATGCTCATCGGCCGTCTGATCGGCGCTCCCGTCAGCTCCAAGGTCAGCAGTAAGGCCATGCTCGGCGTGATGTCTTCAGTAGCCATCGTTTTCCTCATCTGCGCGATTTTCGTTCCCGAGGACATTTTCATCTCCCTCGGCAAGAACGTCTTCCCGCTTTCTCTCGGCTTCCTCGTCCTCTGCGGCCTTTGCACCTCGATCATGTGGGGCGCAATCTTCAACCTCGCAGTTGAGGGCCTCGGCAAGTACACAGCAGCTGCTTCCGGTATCTTCATGACTCTGGTTTGCGGCGGCGGTATCATCCCGTTCTTCCAGAACCTCCTTGCAGACAAGGTCGGATCGATGCAGAGCTACTGGCTCATCATCGCCTGCCTCGCATTCCTCGTGTTCTACGCACTCGTGGGCTCGAAGAATGTCAACAAAGACATCAAGGTAGACTAAGAGATGGAGAAGAATTTCGTAGTCGGTGTCGATGTGGGAGGTCAGACCTCCAAGATCGGCGTAGTGGATATCCACGGCACCGTCCTTGAGCAGACCGTCATCAGGACGGACAACGACGAAGATCCTCAGGCCTTTGTGGATGTGCTCGCAGCAGCCATCAAGGACCTCATCAGGAAGTCCGGAAAGGAAGGCCAGATCCGCGGTATCGGAGTAGGTGCCCCGAACGGTAATTACTACACCGGCGAGATCGCCTTTGCACCCAATCTCGTTTGGGCGGCGAAGAGCGCAGTGCCTTTCAGCAAGATGCTCTCGAAGTCTCTTGACGGCCTGAAGGTCGCCCTCACCAACGACGCAAATGCTGCGGCGGTGGGTGAGATGACCTACGGCGCCGCGAAGGGAATGAAAGATTTCATCATGATCACCCTCGGAACGGGCGTGGGCAGCGGTATCGTCATCGGCGGTAACGTGGTCTACGGCCACGATGGTTTCGCGGGCGAGCTGGGCCACACCGCGGCAGTGCGTCACAACGGACGCCTCTGCGGCTGCGGCAAGACCGGCTGCCTCGAGGCTTATTGCTCCGCAATGGGTGTGGCCCGTACTGCCCGCGAATGGCTCGAGATAGATCCTGAGAGGCCCAGCGTTCTCCGTGATATCGAGAACATCACCTCCAAGGATGTCTACGAAGCCGCTTCGAACGGAGACGAGCTCGCAAAAGAGATTTTCAACTACACAGGACGCATCCTCGGAGCTTCGCTCGCAGACTTCGTGGAGTTCTCCGCGCCTGAGGCAATCGTTCTCTTCGGAGGCCTTGCCCGTGCGAAGGAGTTCATCTACCAGCCCACTTACGACTCAATGAACGAGAACGTGCTTCCTCTGTGGAGGAATAAAGTCAAACTTTTATTCTCCAAGCTTCCGGCTTCGGACGCCGCCATCCTCGGCGCCTCGGCCCTCGCCTGGGAATTGTAGAAGGAATTAATTTTTTAACAATATGAAATTCAACAAGTGGTTTGTGGCCCTTGCAATGGGCCTTGCAGTAGCAGCCTGCGCTCCCAAGGGAGAGGCAGAAGCAGAGGGAGAAGATGTGGATCAGGCTCCCGTGGAGAAGACAGCAAAAGATTTCATTCCCAGCCGTCAGAATGTGAAGGACGTCAGCTACCTGGTAGGTATCAACTTCGGTTCCTTCATCAAGGGATACAACTTTGGCGATCTTGACTATGCTCAGATCCGCAAGGGTATGGAAGATTTCATCAACGCCAAGGGCAACCAGCGCGATGAGGAATTCACCAAGCAGTTCAGGGTAGATCCGAACACCATGAACGAGCTCTTCAACGAGTATCTCCAGAACAGGCGCAACTATCAGCTCTACTCCAACAAGGAGAAGGAGGATAAGTTCCTTGCCGCCAATGCAAAGAAGTCCGGCGTGGAGGTTTCCCCTTCCGGTCTCCAGTACAAGATCATCTCCGAGGGTAACGAAGTGAAGCCCGTCGGCGCAGACACTGTCTGGGTACGCTATCAGGGCAAGCTCCTGGATGGCACCGTCTTCGATGAGACCAAGCCCGAGGCAGACGCCACCCGTATGTTCCTCAACCGCGTCGTTAAGGGTTGGCAGGAAGGCCTCGCCCTCATCGGCGAAGGTGGTGAGATCGAGCTCTACATCCCCGCGAAGCTCGGCTACGGCGACAATGGCCAGCCTCAGGCAGGCATCGAGCCCGGCTCCACCCTTATCTTCAACGTCACCCTCGAGAAGGTTGGCAAGAAGGTAGAGTAATCTTCTTT
>JAGAAD010000085.1 GCA_017615445.1 Bacteroidales bacterium | reverse complement strand
CGGCGAGTTTTGGGGCAAAATCTCGCCAAAACTAGGATTTGAAGGCAAAACGGCGAGTTTTAAGCTAAAATCTCGCCGAATCGCACTGAAGGTCGGCATCAGTCGGTCGGCGACTGAAGTCCTCGAAGGGCGAGCCGCCGCCGACTTCAACAAATTACCACAATTTCAGGAACACCTCAATCGCCTGGTACTCGGCCATGCCGAGGGCATCGTAGTGCTTGGCGGTGCCTTCGGTGCGCTCCTCGGCCCTCTGCCAGAACTCGCGCGGATCGTCGCCCGGGAACGGGACGATGTCTTTCTGCGAGAGGTGGTGATAGATCGAGTGGCGCTTCTCCACGACCTCGTCCGGACTCAGCGGAACGGCCATGTCCACACGGCCGAGCTCCCACTCCATCCACGCGCCGCGGTAGAGCCACACGTGAGTGCCGGCAATCCACTTAACTTTCTCCTCGCGCAGCTGATCGAGAGCCTCGAGCGCGCACTCAGTGCAGACGCGGTGCGTTCCGTGCGGGTCCGCGAGGTCACCGGCCATGAACACCATATCCGGCTTCAACTCATTCAATAAAGCCTTGATGATATCCACATCCGCCTGCGAGCGCGGAAGCTTCTTGATGCCGCCGGACTCGTAGAACGGGAGGTTCAGGAAGTGGGCGTGAGAGTAATCCAGGCCGAACGAATGCACGGCGCCCTTCGCCTCGGAGCGGCGGATGGCCGCCTTGATGTCCAGCAGCGCGCGCGGCTCCGGTTCGCCCGGGACCTTGGAGGCCACGAGCTTCAGAACCTCGTCCACACGGTCGCCAAAACCGAGTTCGCGGGCGGCGTCCATATGCTGGACGACCACGTCGTCGTGGACCGCCACGTTACCGGAGGTCTCGTAAGCCACATGGACATTGTGTCCCTGATGCGCCAGGCGGATGAAGGTGCCGCCCATCGAGATCACATCGTCGTCCGGGTGAGGCGAGAAGATCAGAACGGTCTTCGGGAAAGGCTTCGAAGCCACGGGACGGGTCGAATCGTCCGCATTGGGCTTGCCGCCCGGCCATCCGGAGATAGTGTGCTGCAGGTCATTGAACACCTTGATATTGATCTGGTCATAAGGACCGTGCTTCTCCACGAGCTCGCCGAGGGAGTTCTGCAGGTAATCCTGGTAGGAAAGCTTCAGGATAGGCTTCTGGAGCTTGTCGCAGAGCCAGATGACAGCCTTGCGGATGAACTTCGGAGTCCACTCGCAGGGGCCGATGCACCACGGCGCGACCATCCTCATCAGATTGGCGCCGGAGTTCTCGTCCACATAGAGCTTGACATTCTCGTGCATCTGGAAGAACGAAGCCGGGTAGTCCGGATCGATCTTCTTCTCCACGATCTTCTGCACCATGTCGGCCTTGTCCTCGCCCCATGCCATGAGTATAACCTTGGAGGCGGACATCATGGTGGCGATACCCATCGTGATGGCCTGCGAAGGGGTGTGCTGGATGTCGCCGTTGAAGTTCGAAGCCTGACGCTTGCGTGACTGGTAAGGCAGAAGAACCACACGGGTGCGGCTGCCGCGATCCGTCCAGGACTCGTTGAATCCCACCTGACCCTGCTCGCCGACTCCGATCACAAGGAGGTCGATTCCGCGTGCGGCTTTGTCGAACTTGGCGCAGTAGTCCGAAATCTTACTCTCTGGAACGGTACCGTCCGGAATGTGGATGTTCTCCTTCTTCACGTCGATGTGGTCCAGGAGCTCGGAACGCAGACGGTGGTTACGGCTCTGCATCTCGCCAGGAGAAACGGGATAGTACTCGTCCACCGAGAAAACCTCCACATTGGCAAACGAAACCTCGCCCTTGGTGTAGGCCCTCTGAAGGTCGTTGTACAAAGGCAGAGGAGAATTGCCGGTGGTGAGGCCGAGCTTGAACAAAGGCTTTGCCTTGGTGGGCTTGAAAGCCTTTATTGCAGCGACCACCTCGTCTGCCACCATCTGGCTGGCGATGTAAGGTGTCTCAAGAATCTCTGTGTAAATCCTCTCCTTGCTGTGGAGGATGTCTTTCGGAAGGCCTTTCTCAATCAGGCCGCCGTCTTTGGGTAGAGAAAAATGTTTCATTATTTAAAATTCTTTCCTGCTTTGAGTTCCTTAACCTTCATTTCCTTGAGGAGATCGCGAAGATCTTCGGGACGGTTGGTGGTGATGTAGTCCACACCGGCCTCAATCATCTTGCGCATGTCTTCTTTTTTATCAACAGTCCACACGTTCACGCTCATGCCGTGGCTGCGGGCTTTGGTGTACCAGTCCGGCTGCTGATAAAGCGTTCCGAAATAGGTGTCCACTCCGTTCACTCCGTTCTCGAAGAACACATCCGGATTGTTGTCCGAGCCGAGATACTGGACGATGAAACCGGGGCATTTCTGCACGAACATCTTGCACTCGTTCATGGAGAACGAGATGAAGATCACCTGCTTGGGATTGAACAGACCGGCAGCCTTGAGAGCGGCGATGCTCTTGTCCACCGCCACCTCCTCGAACTCGGCCGGATGCGGCTTAAGCTCGAACACCAGACGGCATTTCTTGTTCTTCTTGAACTGCTTGAGATACTCGGCGAGGGTGGGGATCTTCTCGCCGTTCGGCAGCTTGACCTCGGCAAACTCGGCTGCATCGTGCTCGATGAACTTCATTCCCGCGACAGCGTCGTCGTGGAAAACCATCATCTCGCCGTCTTTGGTCATGTTCACGTCGAACTCGCTGCCCCAGAAGCCGGCGTCCTGCGCGGCCTTAAGAGAAGCGATGGAATTGTGAGAATTGCCGCCGGCCTCACACTGCCAGTAGCCGCGGTGCGCGACTATTGCCACCGGTCCCCTTCCGCGAGCGGAAAGCGGGATGGCACACAAAACCGCAAGTGCGCAAATAAGAATCTTCTTCATAACGCTAGAGCTTTTCCGCTGCTTCCACAGCCTTGAAATACTTGTAGGAATTCACCTTCAGCTCGCCCACCGAGGCCTCGTCGGCCACGATAATGCCATTCTCGTGGGTCTGCAGAGCAGAGACGGTGCACATATGGCTGTAAGGTCCCTCGACCGCGTCCTTGATGGCGCGGGCTTTCTTCGGGCCGAAGGCCAGAATCACCACTTCGCGGGCGCCGGTGACGGTGGCGACACCCACGGACAGGGCCTGCTTGGGCACCTGGTTCATGTCGCCTCCGAAGAAGCGGCTGTTCACGATGCGGGTGTCCTCGGTGAGAGTGACCACGCGGGTGTGAGACGAGAGCGGGGAGAACGGCTCGTTGAAGGCGATGTGGCCGTCTTCGCCGATGCCTCCGAGGAAGAGGTCGAATCCGCCTGCGGCTGCGATAGCCTTCTCATAAGCGGCGCACTCGGCGTCCAGGTCCGGAGCGTTGCCGTTGAGGATGTGGATGTTCTCCGCGGGTTCGTCGATCTGATCGAAGAGATACTTGTGCATGAAGGAGTGGTAGCTCTCGGGGTGGTTCTCCGGAAGTCCGACATACTCGTCCATATTGAACGAGATGACGTTCTTGAAGGAGACTTCCCCAGCCTTCACCATCCTGATGAGTTCGGCGTAGGTCTCAATCGGGGTGGAACCCGTGCAGAGGCCGATTACGAACGGCTCGGAAGTGCGGGCCTTCTTCTCGTTGATCTTAGCTGCGATGTGGTGGGCTGCCCAGAGCGAGCCCTCTTTGCTTGACGATTTGATGATAACCTTCATAGTGCTTATTGATTTTTGTATGATAATCTGAGTGAGCGGACTATCGCCGTGTCTGTGTCTATGTCCATATTGACGTTCTCGTCCAGGTATTTCAGTTCGAAAGAGTGCTCGCCGGAGGTCAGGTCTATCTTGACGCTATTGGTCCAACCGGTCTCTTCCCAATCCGTGCCCCTCTGCGGCATCACTATCGAATCCACCTTCTTGCCGTCCACATAGAGCGCGCGGGTCGCGCACTTCTGGTGGGTGGTCAGGTCGCCGTTGCCATTGGAGTACTTGAAGTCCAGCCAGTAGGTGCCGCTGGTGGGGGTGATGAGGACCACCTTCAGCTGCGAACCGCGCCTCGAGCCGAGCTTCGCCTCGCACGGAATCGAGATGTCGTTCAGCCCATAGCGGAGCGGCTCGCTCATAAACGAGCGGATTCCCCCGACCGTGCTGGCGATCACCCCGTACTCGCCCGCCTCTTTGAGCTCGAACGAATTGGAGGCCGTCTCGGCCACGGCGACACCGTCCTGCAGGACAGTGTAGCTGGCTGCGCCTTCCACCGGAGCCCACCTGAGCGTGGTGCCCTCGATGCGGGTGCGCGGGAAGTCTATGTCGAACTGCACGGGCAGGATCGTGACCTTGTCCGGCGCCGCGTAATAGTCGCTGGCCATCGTGATCTCCACGCTATGCTCGCCAGTGAGGGTGTTCGGCACGAACGGTTCGGCCGGCTCGCCGTCCAGCTTGAAGCTCTCGATTATCGAGCCTTCGCCCACCACACTGACGTTGAGCGTCATGCCGCGATATTTCAGGCCGCTGAGCGTGCGGGCTCCCTCCATGGAGGCGGGCACCACAGGCGCGAACCTGATGCCGTCCGGGGAGTAGCTGATGCCGAGCAGCGCGCCGCGGGTGAGGCCTATGTAACCGGCTATGCTCCACAGCTGACGCGGCGAATCGAGCGCCGTCCTGGTGCTGCCGTCCGTGGCCACGAAATTCTCCATGTTCGAGCCGAAGACGGCGGCCGCGCGCGCGTTGGAACCGAGGGCGTGCAGCAGCGCGGAGCGGTTCCCCGCCTTGGCGGCCGCCAGCCCGTAGAACGAGGTCACGAAGGGCCATATGCCGTTGTTGTGGTAGGCGCTGTCGCGCGCCGCGATCTGGGGCGAGAAGACTGCCGGGCCGTAAGGCGCAAGCGGCATCTTCTCCAGGATCGCGGCCGTCCTGCTCGAATCGGCGATGTCCCAGAGGATGCAGAGGCTCTCGCCGAGGGTCTCGCTGCGCGGGCTGAGAACGCGGGCGTTGCGGCCGTAGATGTACTGCGCATAATAGCCCTTGTCCTCCATCCAGAAGTAGGAGTTGATCGCGCGCTTGAGCTCTTCCGCCTGGGCGGCGTACTTCTTCGCGTCGCTCTTGTGGTTCAGTTTCTCGGCCATCTTCGCCAGCACGTCCAGCGCGCGATAGAAGACGGCGTTAGTGCCGAGGCATTCGCTCTCGGCTATGTCCACGGGCTGCATCCAACTCGGGTAGCTCTGCTGACGCCAGTCGATAAACGACGACTCGCCGCGATAGAGGCCGGTGACAGGATTAAACGCGGTCACACGGTCCGCGTCCAGGCTGCGGCGGATGATGTGGTAGACCTGCCTGAGCCAGGCGGCATCGCCGGTCTCGAGGTAGATTTCCCATGCGGCGGCGGCCCACACCTCGCGGTCGGTGGAGCAAGGCCACGATCCGCCCGTGCCGGTGTCCTGGATTATGCGGTTCTTCTTGTCCACCTTGCGGAGGAGGCAGGCCTTCATGGCCTCGGGATCCACATGGGCCAGCGAGAGAATCGCGCTGTAGGACATGTCGCGGGTCCAGACTCCCGCCCAGTACTGGCCGGTGCGGTAGGTTCCGTCCTTCTCCTTGTCGAGAGTCAGCTCGTGGATCGCCAGGTCGTAGAGATAAGTCTCCAGACGGCTGGCGCCTTTGAAGGTGCCGAATTCGGGGTGCTTCTGCACCGCCTGCGCCTTCGCATCCACATAGCCTTCCACTATGTTATCCGAATTCCAGGTGTAGTTTTCTGTCTTGTAGATCTCGCGGGAGTTGTTCCATTTCGAGACATTGCCGAAGCGGTCCGTCACCGTAATCTCCACATAAGAGTCCGGACTTTCCGGCTTCGCGCAGAAGAGGTGCACAGTGTTAGCCTCGTCCAGATACTTCCACTTGTACTCCTTCTCGCGGCGGTCGCGGATGTCCTTCATGATGGTGCGGTCGTGGCCGGTGTAGCGCTCCATCGCGCCGCGCGGCGTTCCGTTCTCGCTCCACTCCACCTTCCACTTGCTGTCGTAGTTCCAGACATTGGCCACTATGCAGTCTCGCTTCTCCGGATCCTCGCCGACTCTGTAGGCATAGAACTGGTGGTCCTTCGAGAGACCGACAGGTTTGAAATACCATTTCAGGTCAGAGCCGTCCACTTCGTAGACGTAGTAGCCCCACGGCACTCCGTCCGATGCTAGCATCGCCTGCCAGAAGAGGCCGCTGAGCGGTGCATGGTTGTGCTCCATGAGGTTTGGAGCTATCTCATAGTTCTCCGCGAAATGCTTGTGGGCCGAGCAGATGTGCGCATTATAGGGCTTCAGGATGTCATACAGGGCCTGACGGTTGGTGAGGATGTCGTTGAAGCGCTCGTCTTTCCATCTGCCCTCTACCGCTTCCCAGCTGTAGGTGGGGATATGGCAGAATAAAACCACCAGACTGCCTTCCGCCACATCTGCGAGATCGTTCTTTATCCACTCAAGCTGATGCTTGTCCATATAGCCTATGTAGTGACGGGTGTAGTTGAACACGTCGTCCATCACTATGTAGTGCACCTTGCCTTTGTCGAAGGAATAATAGGTGGGTCCGAAGAGGTCCGTGTAGAACTTCTTGGACTCTTCGTTGGTCTTCGCATCGCCGCGGTAGTCGTGGTTTCCCATCAGGGTGAAGAAGGGGAAGCCGGCCTCGGCTGTGGCTTTCTGAATGTCCACAGTCATTCCGCTCCACCAGTCGCCGGCTATGTCGCCGCAGGACACACCGAAAGCGGGCACGCCCGCTTCGTCTGCGACCTGCGCCGCATCCGCCGCCGCCTGCCTGACGAAGTCTATCTCCTGCTCTTCGTAGACCTGAACATCCGCCCAGACCACGAACATGTGCCTGGTCTCATCGAGTCCGGTGCGCACCAGATTGAAGTCTGCTGTCTGGCCTTTTCCCTCGCGGACAAGCTCGCGGTAGAAGAGCGGGGCGCCATGCCATTCGGGCGCCTCATAGCCTGCAGGGATAGTCAGATAGACGAACTGGGCGTCGTCGTGGACGTCTATTTCGTAGGCTCCGCGATGGTTGGTGCGGACGAACTTGAAGCCGTCTGTCACCTTCACGTCCTGAATCGGCTTGCCGGCCTGGTCATAGACGTGGCCGCTCACCACGAATGTGGAAGCGAACAATTGTGCGCCTGCAAGCAGTGCAGCAAGGGTGAAAAATAATTTTTTCATCATTTTTTAACGAATTCGGCGACCCATCCGCCGCCATTGGTCATCTTCACCGGAAGTTTGTCGCCGGCGCAGACAGTCAGTGTTTCAATTTTGTAATCCTCCGCCCAGGTGTTTGCGTTGGGACCGTCGCGGTGAATCTTCGCCTCCCACTCTCCCTCGCCGAGGAAGGTGGTGTCCAGCGTCAGTTCCCTGCCTTTCCAGTTGGTCAGACCGGCAGAATACCAGCGTCCGTCCGGGGTCTTGCGGGAGATAATGAGATATTCCCCTGCCACAGCTTCCTGCGCCACCGTCTTCTCCCAGACAGTCGGAATCTTCGCCAGATACTCCGTGTACTCCGGAGCCTGATAGTATTTCGACGGTGTGTCGCAAAGCATCATAAGAGGACTTTCGTAGGCGACGAAAAGCGCCACCTGATGCGAGCGCGTTCCCTGGCTCACCGGGTGATACCACAGCGGATTGTAGTCGTCCCTGGTCGCATTGTTCACCGCTCCCGGAGTGTAGTCCATAGGACCGGCTACCATGCGCGTGAACGGCAGGACCATGTCGTGGTCCGGGCTGATGTCCGCCGAGTCTTTGTCGTGCTCCATTCCGTGCACGCCCTCGAAGGTCATGGCGTTGGGGTACTTGCGCTGCAGGCCAGCCGGCTTGTAGGCGCCGTGGTAATCCACCAGGAGGTGACGCTTCGCGCACTCGCGGGCGACCCTCTCGTAGAAGTTGACCATGTTCTGGTCCTGCATCTGCATGAAGTCTATCTTGATTCCTGAGACTCCCCAGTCTGCGTAGACGTCCAAGATGTACTCCAGGTCTTTCAGCATAGGAGTCCAGAGCGTCCAGAGGACCACTCCCACGCCCTTGGATTTTCCGTAGGCAATAAGCTCCTGAAGGTCAAGATTAGGCTGGCATTCGACTATGTTCAAGGTCGAAGCGGACCAGCCTTCGTCCAGAAGAATATATTCCAGACCATATTTGGCCGCGAAATCGATGAAATATTTGTAAGTCTCAGTGTTCACTCCGGCTTCGAAGTCCACTCCGAAAACGTTGATTGCGGACCACCATTCCCAGCTGATCTTGCCGGGCTTGAGCCAGCTCCAGTCGCCGGGCTCTTCGGGCGAAGCGAGCTGCCAGGCGAGGGTGTTCTCCAAAAGGTCACGATCCGAGCCTACGCAGAGGATGCGCCAAGGATAGGCGCGGGTGCCGCTGGTGCGGGCGATGCAGTCAGCGAGTTTGGTGACAGTCACGTCCCGGTCCGTGCGCATATCATAGGCGTCGATTATGTGAGGGAACTCAGCCTTCAGTGCGCCCGCACCCGCGCTGCGGAGCATCAGGTTCGGGTAGTCCAGAAGGTCGGTTTCAGTGATGACGGCTCTGATTCCCTCGGGCGTCTTGACGCTCATCGGAAGGAAAGAATAGGTCTCAGTGCCCACTTCATCCAGCACGCGTTCCTTGAAGAAAGCCTCACAGTGCGTGATATAGTCCGGATTCTTTTCGTTAGCCCAATAGGCCTTCGTTCCTGAAGGCAGATTCCATTCGGATGTCTCGCCGAGCACCTCGACATCTCCGTCGAACGCGGTCGAGAAGCGGTAGGCGGCGCCGTTGTCATAGGCTCTGAAGGTCACGGACCAGCCACCCTTCATCCAAAGGGTTATCTCGTTGCAGCGGTCGCGGACCTCTCGGAATTTTGTGGGTACGGTGGCCGTGAGCTTTTCATCCACCTGCCGGCGGAGGAGCTTGTGGCCCTTCGCACCCGGGCCGAGCGGGCCGTGGTTCTTCACCTCGAGCGCTATCTCGCTGGGGGCCAGGACTTCGACGCCGTTATTGCTGACGCTCCACGTCAGTGCCTTTCCGTCGCTTACTTTGATCTTCAGCGAGCCGTCCGGCGAACTGACCACATAATCCCTCGCCCCGAGGCTGAAGGCCGCGAGCGCGATGAGGGCTATGAGCGAGACTAACTTTTTCATTTCTTGATAAATCTTATTGCCGTGCCGCCGGAGGTCGCGAGCTTGAGCTCGAGCACGTCTTTCGCGCTGACCTCGCGCTCGGTGTAATCCACCGCGGTGGGGTTGTCTTCATAGGAGGCGTCGGCCGCGTCGGAATAGATCTGAGCCAGCCAGCGGCCCTTGCCGAGGAAGTCGAGCGGCACGCTGAGCTCGCGGGCGTTCTCGTCCGTGATCGCGCCGAGGAACCAGTCGCTGGCGCCGCGCTGCTGGCGGGCGGTGACGATGTAGTCGCCGATGACGGCGTCCAGGACCTTGGTCTGCTCCCAGTCAGTGGGGACGTCGCGGATGAAATCGAACGCCTTCACGCCTTCGTAGGCGGACGGGTCGTCGTTGGCCATCTGCAGCGGGCTGTAGATAACGACGTACTCGGCCAGCTGCTTGGCTATCGTGGTTCGCGTGCGGCACTGCGGATTCACCGGGTTCGAGAAATCGAAGGTGCCGAAGGTGTAGTCCATGGGGCCGGCGAGACCGCGGATGAACGGGACCACGGTCTGGTGCTCGGGCTTGTTGCCGCCGTCCACCTCCCACGCGTCGTGCTCCTGCCCGCGTATGGCTTCGCCCGTCATCAGGTTAGGCCAGGTGCGGCAGACGCCGGTGGGGATGCAGGGTTCATGCTCGTCTATGCAGATCTGGTACTCGGCCGCTTTTTCCACCGTCCAGTGCAGTTTGTTCACTCCGTACTGGCCGTCGTGCGCTTCGATACCGTCCATCAGCTCGTTCACGTTGCCCGTCTTGACGTAGTGCATGCCGTAGCGCTGATAGAGGGCGTAGGCGCTGTCTATCTGAGAGAAATAGTTCTCCGTATCCGCCGCCGTTTCGTTATGGATTATCATCTGCACGCCCTTGGATGCGGCGTATTTCATTATGGCGTCGAAGTCGTAGTCCGGGTAGGCCTGGGTGAAGCTGAAGTTGCGGTTCTTCATCCAGTCGCCGTTCCAGCCGAGGTTCCAGCCCTCCACCAGCACACCCTGGATGTTGTTCGCTGCAGCGAAGTCGATGTAGCTCATCGTGCGGGCTGTGGTGGCGCCGTGGCCCTCCGGATTCGCCGGATCATAGTACCACGTGTAAAGGAACTTGTGCAGGATCCACCATATGCCGATGTACTTGCCTGGCTTGATCCAGGAAGTGTCCTCGATCTTGCAGGGCTCGTTGAGGTTCAGCATCAAGCGGGATTCGATCAGGCCGCCGGTGCGGTCCGAGACTATCATCGTGCGCCAGGGGGACACGCGGGTGTCGCTGACATAGACGGCGGTTCCGTCCGACCAGGGGACCAGCGCGGCCTTGAGAGTCCGGCCGTCCTCGGGGACCAGGTTCATCTTCGCGAAGTCCAGCAGGGCTGCTTCGTGGATGGTGTAGAAGCGGCCGTCCGCGCCCTCGATGGTGAAAGGAGTGTGGGCGCAGTCGATGTCCTTGAACTGGGTGTGGTTGGCGTAGGACTCGTAGTAAGGCACGTTCTCCGGCAGCCACCAGGCCATGTGGTCTTCGCGGGCGAAACGGAACTCGGTGAGTTCATTGCGTATTGCGATATTGCCCAGGCTCTCCGGGAAGATGTAGCGGAAGCCGAAGCCGTCGTCGAAGACGCGGACCTCCACATCCAGCCAGGCGGTGTGGAAGATCGCGCCGTTGTGCTTGTCTTTGATGATGCGCTGTTCGCCCCAGACGGTCTCCCAATCTTCGTCCACCTTCGAGCGCGTGACGTCCAGCACTTCGGTGTGGATGCCGAGGATGTTTCCGCCCATCAGCTCGAAGCCGAGGCGGGAGTTCGCGATTATGGTGTCGTTGTCTTTGACGACATTATAGCTCAGGATGCCGTCCGGCGCGTCCACCGTGACTTTCAGGCTGCCGTCCGGAGAGACGACGGTGTTCCCGGCGGGTTTCGGACCGCAGCATGAGCTTATGATTGCGACGATGGCCGCCGCTATTATGAGTGTTTTCTTCATATTATCTGATGTGTGCCCAATGGCATTCGAAATCCCAAATATCGCGGTCGAACTGAAGGGCCCTGCCCTCAACGCCTTCAGCGCTGCCCTGGGCTGATGTGCCTACATAACCCGTGCTCTTCGGGTTCACGAAAGTCTCGCCGGCATCGAAAGCCGCGAGAACCGCGTCGAAGAACATCTTCCAACGGACTTTGTAATAGGTCTCCACCAGGCCGTCCCAGTCGCGGTTGGCATAGTCGGAGAGGTGGAAGGAATCTCCCCAGACGCTGATGAGGGTGCGGGCGTTCATTTCGTAGTAGTCCTTCTCGGGAGGGGTGTTTCCCCAGCTGCGGGCGTCGCGGATCCAGTCGCAGAGCGAGAACTCCTTCCGGGTTTTCAGCACTTCAGTGAGCTGGTCGCACAGCCCGAGGAACTCGTCCGCCGCCGCGACCATGGCCGCTCTGTCCCCGGCTTTGTAGGCTGCCGTGAACTTGTCGCGCACGGCGAGGGCCTTGTTATCTATCACCTGCCTGCGGGCGTTCGCCAGGTCGAACTTGAAGTAGTCCGATGTGCCGTCCACGGTCTCGAGAACCTTCAGCGCTTCCTCAAGATCGGCGGGATCGTAGCCCCTGTTGAAAAGGGTGGTCCAATGCCAGAAGCCTTCCAGGTTAGGGTGCGCGCAGATTATGCTCGAGCTCGAGGTCTTCGAATGGGTCACGCTGACTTTGTCCGCGTGCATATGCCAGTATTTTCTATATGCTTCGTCCTGGCGGCCCAGGTGCCTGTCGGCGACATTGTCGATGTACTTGTCTACGGGCATCGCGTTGTCCCAGGCCTGCTGGAGCACCGCTTCATAGACGGGCTCATTCACTCCGAAGCCTTCGAGAGTGCTGCCCAGACCCACGAAACCGGGGCCGGCGTTCGCCTTCGTCTCGGCGAGCCACTCGGCGTTCTGGTGATAGTCTCCTTCGATTCCGGTCATGCCGCCGAAGTTGCCCAGATAGCACCAGATGAACGGCTGGCCGTAGAAGCTTTCCGTTCGCTTCCAGATCATGGTGGCGTCGCAGAAGTAGTCCAGGATTATCATCCGGCCTTGAGGCACGGCGGTCAGATAGGCCTTAATGTTTTCGTCCGTCCAGTGCTGCTGGTCAGCCCAGAAGAGCCAGCCCATCTGCAGCCACACTGCATCCGGGTCCACCGCGGTCATGGATTCATAGATGCCGCTCGAAATCTTCGCGAGGGTCTCGGGGTCCCAGAACGGAGCGTCCACTTCGTTGAACGGATCCACGCCGTAGATATGGTCCGTGCCGTACATCTTGGTCTGCTCCACAAGGAAGTCCTTCTGAATGCGGGCATAGATGGGGTCCATCGGGCTGAGGAAAGTGCAGCGATACTGGTTCGCGAAGCCGCCCCAGTAGCTGACGCGGAAGGTGTCTATCGGTTCTGGTGTGACCTCTGCCAGCTCCGCCGGAATATGTCCGGCGAAGGCGGGAAGAATGGGCGTCATGTTAAGCGCCCGCTCCCGCTTCAGGATGCGTTTTTGCAGCTTCGCCTGGCCGTCTATCCACCCCTGCGGGAGCGGGCCCTGCCAGCGGTCCACGTTGCACATTCTCTGCCACGGCAGATGCGCCGGGCCCACGAAGAACGCCCTTATCTGCTCATCCGTCAGGCCATACTTGCGCCAGACCTTCTGCCACACTGCCTCCTGACCGGTGATGGCGAGCGGCATATTAACTCCGTTCAGCGCCATCCAGTCTATGAATCTCTCCCACTGCTCCCACTTCCACCAGGCCATGGTGTACCCGAAGGTGCAGTAGTTAAGGAAGAAACGGTCTTTGAGTTCCGCTTTCGCGCGGACCGGAGTCAGCACATCCGGCAGGACATCCGGCAGCTCCACCGGATTGAAGTCGTACCAGCTGACGTTCGTCAGGCAGTACTCCTGAAGATACCTGTTCAGGCCCACGGCCATCGAATTGGCATTATTTCCCCTGATGAGCACCTTCGGACCTATCTGGCTGAGCTCGTAGATGTCCTGCTCGGACTCCATCTGCTCGAAGACAATATTTTGAGCCGCCGGGCCCATTATTCTTTTCGCGAGCGCCCCGGCTTCTTTTTCATCCGCCGTCTGGCACGCCGCCAGCACTCCTGCAAGTGCAATAATAAGGGTTAGTTTCAGTATCTTCATCAGTCTCTGCAGTTAAGTCCTCTAATTTACGAAGAAAAAACGAAGATTCGCGACCCCCGGCGGCAAAATGGCCTCAAATGACGCCGATCTCTCTGGTTTTTGTTCAAGGTCCGTTTTTGTGCGACAGACCTTGAACGGGTAATCGTGGTTCGGGGGCACTCTGGCGGCATATGGGCGTTCAAGGTCACGCAGAAGAAAACGGACCTTGAACATATATCGGAAATTTGGTACATTTGTATCTATGAAACGAACCACATTACTCGCGGCGGCATTGCTCGCCTGCGCAATTTGTTCCGCTGAGACCATCAAAGGCTCAGACCCCAAAGTATCATATATCGGAAGGACCGAAGTAGCTGAAGACGGCTCGGTCAGCTTCGACTGGAGCGCCACCACCATCAGGCTCAGTTTCAAGGGCAAGACCCTCCTGATGGCCTGCTCGGACACCAAAAAGGATTATTTCAACCTCTGGATCGACGGAGAGCAGAAGGCCATCGAGGATAAGGTGGTGAAAGTCGCAGGAGACACCCTCATCACTCTCTTCAAGGCCAAGAAGGCCGCGACGCACACCGTCATTCTCCAGAAACGCACGGAAGGCGAACAGGGAACCTTCTCTCTTCGCGAGCTCACCACTGACGGCACCTTCCTGCAGGCCCCGGCCCCGAAGCCGCGCCTGATCGAGTTCATAGGCGACTCGTACACCTGCGGCTATGGCACCGAAGCGCTTCACCGCTCGGACCCGTTCCGCCCGGAGGAGGAGAACCCCTGCCGCACCTATGCCGACATCCTCGGCCGTATGTACGGCGCGGAAGCCGTGCACATCAGCCACTCCGGCCGCGGCATCGTCCGCAACTGGGGCGACTATGGCGAGGGCGAGCATATGGTCAAGCTCTATGCGCAGACCTTCGACCAGCACAGCGACGCCGCCTGGACCCCGACCTACAAAGCGGACCTGGTCATCATCTACCTCGGCACGAACGATTTCTCCGTGAACAAGCAGCCTTCGCTCGGCCTGTGGTGCGCCTATTACAAAAAACTCCTGCAGAAGGTGCGCGAGTTCCATGGACCGGCCGTGCCCATCCTCTGCCTTGCCTCGCCCTGCGACGAGCTGATGGACGACTATGTCCAGGCGGCCGTGGACCGTTGCGGCCTCGAGAATGTGCACGCCGCCTCGATCCTGCCCGGCTGCTACCGCATGGACGACGAAGATCTCGGCGCTTCCTGGCATCCGAACTACAACGGCCACCGCAAGATAGCGAGCGTCGTGGCCCCGTTCATTTCTTCAATAATGGGATGGGAACTCCCGGTCTGGTTCAATGAATAAGCTCACTACCGTCGCGGCCGCGCTACTCGCATTCGCCGCCTCTGCCTCCGCGCAGGTTTTCTACAATGCAGACGAGCTGCCGCTCTATGGCAAAGCCCGCGAGGACACGAAAGAGCGCTATGAGCGCCTGCCCGCCGAGTTCGAAGGCCGCTCGCGCGACGCCGTCTGGTATCTCGGCCGCAACAGCGCCGGCCTCTATGTCCGTTTCCGCTCGAACAGCACTGCGATCTGGTGCCGCTGGACCGCCAAGTTCGGCAACCACATGAACCACCAGACGCTCGTTGGCACCCGCGGCGTGGACCTCTACACCCTGACCGCGAAGAACGAATGGCGCTTCATGGCCGCCGGCAAACCGAACATCAACGGCAAAACCACCACCGACAAGATAATCGGCAACATGACCCCGGAGTGGCGCGAGTACATGCTCTATCTGCCTCTCTATGACGGAGTTACCTCGCTGGAAATCGGAGTGGATTCCACAGCCACGGTCGAAAAGCCTTTGGTCGACCTGCCTCGAACCGAGAAGCCAATCGTGATGTACGGCACCTCGATTCTTCAGGGTGGCTGCGCGAATCGTCCGGGCATGTGCCACACCAGCATCATCTCCCGTAAGCTGAACCGCGAAGTCATCAACCTGGGCTTCAGCGGAAACGCTCTTCTGGACTACGAAATAGCCGAACTGATTGCTGCGGTCAAGGATCCCGCGTTGATAGTTTTTGACTATGTCCCCAACGCCTGGGATTATCTGATCAGCGGAGAAGAAGGCGAGAAGTTCTACCGGATAGTGCGCGATGCGCACCCCGACGTGCCGATTCTGTTCCTTGAAGACCCCCATTTCTCGCACTATGAGTGGGACAGCTTCATCAAGACAGAAGTCGACAAGAAGAACGCCGCCCAGCGCGCTTTGTTCAAAAAGCTCAAGAAACAGGGCGAAAAGAACATCTGGTATCTCAAGTCAGACGACATGGTGGGCCACGACAACGAGCCCTTCGTGGAGAGCACGCATTTCACGGACCTCGGCATGATGCGCTACGCCGAATGGCTCCTCCCGCACATCAAGAGGCACATGAAGAAATAAAATGATTCCCTATCAAAAAAATGAGGCCGGCTGATTAAGTCGGTCTCATTTTAATTGCGATACATAGACATAGTCGGCATAATCTCCGAGAGCAACGCATATCTGGGCTTTTCTGATCTTGCCCGAATCGTTAGGCGCGATGTTTATCTCCATCGAAACTTTTCCTTCGTACTCAACACGTCTCACCTCAATCCATTTTCCTGACAGATACCATTCTTCGCCATCCAAACGCCTCCCGGCATTGTCGTCCGCACGAACAAGATCTCCTTTCTCATTTGAAACATACAAAGACATCAGAGTAAAACCGCCCTGAGATTGCACGTGAACTATTGCTCCTTCTGGTCCCACGCCAACCGTCTTCGTGGACAGACCTATCACATCGCCCCACTCACCTGGTTTGCAGGAAGAAAGAAGCGATAACAATAAAAGTGCTGACAGAAGACGTTTCATTGACGCAAATGTACAAAAAATGTTCAAGGTCCGTTTTCTTCTGCGTGACCTTGAACGCCCATTTGTCGCCAGAACGCCCTCTGGCCTCGATTACCCGTTCAAGGTCTGTCGCACAAAAACGGACCTTGAACAAAAACCAGCGGGGAACGGCGCCATTTGGGCCCGTTTTGCCGCCGAATTGGTGGTATTTGCATGTTCCGGCGTCATTTCAGCCCGTTTTGCCGCCGATTGAGCCGTTTTCTCTTCATTCGGCGTCATTTCGACCATTTTTGACGCCAGAGGGCAGCGCCGCCTCACAAAACGCGGCTCAGCAGAGTCCGCCAGATCAAAGGCCCTTCCGCGAAACTAGAGGAGATTTCCCTGGAAGTCCACCGGGCGGTCGAAAGGCGCGAGGTGCTTGTCGAGGAGGATCGCGGCGTCGAGGCGGGTCAGGATGGC
Organism: Bacteroidales bacterium; assembly: GCA_017615445.1. The sequence continues at coordinate 358 of JAGAAD010000085.1, read as the reverse complement.
CGAGGAGTCGGCGGGGTCGGCGAGATTCGAAGCGCCGAGGTCGCGAAGGAGGGCGTTGAATGCTCCGGCGGTGACGAACTCGGAAGATTCCCGATCAGGTCGGGAATGACAGTCCGAGCTGGAATGACAGTCCGGGTGGGAATGACAGTCTGAGGAGGAATGACAGTCGACCGAAGGATAATAGTCTTCGAGGTAAAGCTCGGACCACTTCAGGGGCTCGTCGGCGCGGAACCAGGATTCGTTGGCCCAGCCGACATTGCGGCCGATGCCGCGGAGAATGCCCGTGCAGCCGATGCGCTGGATCTCCTCGAAGCCGGCCTCGCCGGGCTTGAGATCCAGCCAGGGCTGCAGGTAGGCG
>JAGAAD010000084.1 GCA_017615445.1 Bacteroidales bacterium | reverse complement strand
GGTCATGGAGCTCCTCCGCTCCACCTACGAAGGCACGGAGTACAGCATGGTCAAGAACCTCACGCTGAACGGGCAGGTCAGCCCGATCGCGAACCCGTGGATGACCACGACCATGCGCAACATGCTGAACGAGCTCGCGCCCGGCTCGGTGGAGTTCGCGCGCAATGTGTCCGTGGCCTGGTGCTGCTACAGCACCGTCATCGACATCAACGCCGCCCGTCCGGAGCCTATGCGCGGCATCTGTTGGCTGGCCTACGACAACCCCGGCCAGAGCCCCCGCATCCCCATCTTCAGCGGCAGCACCCGTCTGCCCGAGGGCTTCGACCGCTGCGGCCAGAATGTCTACGACCCGGAGATTCCCCTATGGAGATACCGCAAAGCCAACAAACTCGCCACTCTTGCCTGGGAGGCGATGAAGGACAAGTTTATCGTCAACGTGCTTGAAGAAGAGCACCAGGCATTCGACGGTCTTTCAGATTTGAAACCCTGCAAACTGAACGCCTACACCCAGAAAGTCTACGAAGAAACCTCCGCCCGCTGGCAGCAGATGGAGGCAGATTACTGGGTGGCTTTCGGATTGGGATTCTAAATCATAATTTGTATCTTTGCACCCGGAATTGAGATATGGTGTAATGGTAGCACTCAAGTTTTTGGCACTTGCAGTAGAAGTTCGAATCTTCTTATCTCAACAAAAAGTCAGGCCTTATGCCTGACTTTTTCTTTTTCTATTTGAGAAAGTATCAGTTTGCGAATGACAATTGGGACAGAGTAATTGTAGATTGGATTTCGAATGATTCTTATGATTTCCATCAATATGGTGTATCTGGAAAGTCAATTCTTTGTTTCGCCATGTTTTTAATCCGCAAATCTCGCAGTGAGCATCTCCATCCAGTACCCTTTCTATATAAGCTCTTTTTAAATTGTCCACTTTGATTCTAGCCCCCATTGAAAAGATTTCATCATCCGTACGATTGTATAACATACGACCGTGATGCCTGCCATTATGAGTTTTTGCATACTCATAGGAAAAATGGCTGACATCAATTTGATAATTCTTGATTTTGTTTTTCAATGTCCTATAGTTGCATCCACCTTTAGGAATACCTAACTTATCAAGGCAATCAAACCAGCAGTTTGATCGCTTGGCGGCATCTTCAACTCTGTCTTTACTCCAATCGTATTTCCGCATAGTCCAACTCGTTTTTCTTTCTATAAATATACGAAAAGAATACCTATATTTGTGTGTTCAAGCAACGGTTTTCCCGAGAGGGGCATCTTTTTAGAAAACGCTACGTTATGAAAAAGCTGATAACCATCGTATTGCTGCTGGCACTGGCAGTGCCGGTATTTGCACAGGATTATGATTTTGAACCGGAAGAAAAGTGGACCGTCAAAGCCAATGCTGGTTATTTCCCGACAGTTCCCACCATTATTCTTCCTTTCGTGGCAATCGCAATGGGTCTCGCTACCGCAAATAAGGATAACAACGAGAAGGCTGAGGTCTCCCTTCCTCCTTATGCGTCTATCGAGGGGCTATACTCCATTAATTCAAAATGGTCTGTCGGTTTGTCTGCAGGTTATTTCGGCAGTGTATACCGCATCATTGACCTCGACGACAATCACGAAGTAAGTCGCACCGATCTCCTTTTCATACCTATCGCTATTGAAGGTCGCTTTAACTACCTTAACCGTCCAGCGGTAAAACTCTACGGAAGCCTTGAAGCCGGTATCGTCATCAGCCCGGATTCAGATACCGATTTGATTCCCGACGTACAACTTAATCCTATCGGAGTAGAATTTGGACGCCGTTTCTTCGGCTCGGTGGAACTCGGCATCGGTATGAACTACACCGGAATACGCGGAGGAATCGGATATCGTTTTTAAGCGATAATGAAGAGAGAGACTAAAGCCTGGCTGATTATCCTGACCCCTTTCTTCGTGGGGCTCCTTATTGGAATTCTTGTCGGCTCCTGTATGAGCAGGGGGTCGCATAAGGCCGTTCAGCAAGCCGTGGAAGACGAAATACCCCAGCCTGAAGAGCAAGCCCAGATTATTATCGAGGATGCCGAGTTGGAAGAAGTTATCCCCCAGAAGGAGAAGAAGGAAATTATTTACGATGCGCCCAGGCCCAGGCTCTCACAATGGTTTGCAGATCTCAATGAAGAACATCTCGAAGCAGCGAAGCAGTACGGTCTCAGCCACACTCCCAAGAACAGAGAAGATGTCAATTATGGAGGTCTTGTCAAAATCTCAGACAACGACTACATCAAGATCTGGGATCTCAAGTATTCAGTCCCTTATCTGACAAAGAGCGCCGCACAAGAACTGGATATCATCAGCAAAGCGTTCCACGATTCGCTCACCAACCACAGACTCCTCAACTACAAGATAGTTGTCTCCTCAATTCTTCGCACTGAAGAGGATGTCGCAAAACTCCGCAGGCACAACGGCAACGCTTCGGCCAATTCCGCCCACTGCTACGGTACCACCTTCGACATCGCCAACCAGCGTTACTGGCGCGACGACGAAGACTCGCAGGATGCGAAGATGGAGCCTTACGAGCTCAACAAAGTGATGAGCGAAGTGCTCAGGGACCGAATGAAGCAGGGCAAGATTCTCTGCAAGTTCGAGAAGAACCAGCACTGCTTCCACATCACGGTGTGCTATTAGTTATTCCGACAGTTTCCTATACTTGAAGCGCTTGGGTTCGACAGAACCCAGGCGTTGTTTTTTATTCTCTTCGTATTCGGAGTAACCGCCCTCGAAGAAATAGACCTGCGAATCACCTTCGAAAGCGAGGATGTGCGTAGCGATCCTGTCCAGGAACCAGCGGTCGTGGCTTACGACCACAGCGCAGCCCGCGAAATTCTCGAGACCTTCCTCCAGCGCACGGATGGTGTTCACGTCCACGTCGTTGGTAGGTTCGTCGAGCAGCAGCACGTTTCCTTCGTCCTTGAGCGTGAGTGCCAGATGCAGGCGGTTGCGTTCGCCGCCGGAGAGCACGCCGCACTTCTTCTCCTGGTCCGCGCCGGAGAAATTGAAACGGCTGACCCACGAGCGCGCGTTGATGTCGCGGCCGCCCATACGCACCCATTCGTTGCCGTCGGCCACTGTCTCGAAGACCGTCTTATCCGGGTCTATGCTCTTGTGCTGCTGGTCCACGTAGGCAAGCTTGACCGTGTCGCCGATCTCGATCGTGCCGCTGTCGGGCTTCTCTATGCCCATAATCAGCCGGAAGAGGGTGGTCTTGCCCGCGCCGTTCGGACCGATGACGCCGACTATGCCGGCCGGGGGCAGCACGAAGTTCAGATGTTCGAAGAGCAGCTTGTCGCCATAGGCCTTGCTGACATCGTGGAACTCGATGACCTTGTTGCCAAGATGCGGGCCGTTGGGGATGTAGATCTCCAACTTGCTCTCCTTCTCCTTAGCGTCTTCGGAGGCGAGCTTTTCATACGCGCCCAGACGGGCTTTCTGCTTCGCCTGGCGGGCCTTCGGAGCCATCCTGACCCATTCAAGCTCGCGTTCGAGAGTCTTGCGGCGCTTGCTTTCCTGCTTCTCCTCCATCGCGAGGCGCTTGGTCTTCTGGTCCAGCCAGCTGGAGTAATTGCCCTTCCAGGGAATGCCTTCTCCACGGTCGAGTTCGAGTATCCATCCGGCGACGTTATCGAGGAAGTAACGGTCGTGCGTAACCGCGATGACCGTGCCCTTATACTGCTGGAGATGCGCTTCCAGCCACTGGATGCTCTCGGCATCGAGGTGATTGGTGGGCTCGTCCAGGAGCAGCACGTCCGGCTCCTGCAGCAGCAGGCGGCACAGTGCCACCCTGCGGCGCTCGCCTCCGGACAGTTCGCTTATCTTCTGGTTGGGCGGCGGACACTGAAGAGCGTCCATGGCCCTGTTCAGTTTCTGCTCTATCTCCCAGCCGCCGGCTGCATCGATCTTTTCCATCAGCTCGGCCTGTTGTTCGAAGAGCGAGTACATCACCGTGTCGTCAATTATATCTTCCAGATGACGGCAGACTTCATTGTAACGGGAGAGCAGGTTCATTACATTTGCCACTCCTTCTTCCACCACCTCGAGGACAGTCTTGTTCGGATCCATCTGAGGCTCCTGCTCGAGATAGCCTACCGAGTATCCCGGCGCCCACACCACTTCGCCGCGGGTGGGCTTCTCCACTCCGGCGATTATCTTAAGCACCGTGGACTTTCCGGCGCCGTTCAGACCGATGATGCCGATCTTCGCACCGTAGAAAAATCCCAGGTAGATGTCTTTGAGGATGGTTTTATTGTTGTGGGGCAGGATCTTGCTCACCCCGTTCATGGAGAAAATTACTTTTTCGTCTGCCATATTGCGCTATGTGGTTTGTACAAAAATAATAATTTTTTGTTCTTCTCCCTTCCGGCGAGTTTTAGGGCATTTTCTCGCCGAAATGCGGTTTTTCCCCTCGTTCGGCGAGTTTTGGGGCATTTTCTCGCCGAAACAACGGTTCCGCAGAGCAGCCACACACCTATGGGCCCCACAGGCGCTTCTGACGGGGGCAAGCGTGTGGCTAGGGGCAAAATTGCCCGCAGTAACACATCGACCCGCCCCAGAGGCTATTCTGAGACGGGTCGGTGTGTGGCACTTCTGCGGAAACTCCCAGGATCCGGGAGACTGACGGAATAAGCCTTACAGTGTGCGTTTGATTTCAACTATCTGGTAGGCTTCGATTATGTCGCCTTCCTTGATGTCGTTGTACCCGGCTATCGCCATACCGCATTCCTTGCCGGCGGCGACTTCCTTCACGGCGTCTTTGCCGATCTGCAGCGAGGAGAGCTCGCCGGTGTAGACCACGATGCCGTCCCTGATGAGGCGGACCTTGGCTTTCTGGACCATCTTGCCGTCGCGGATAATACATCCGGCGATGGTGCCCACCTTCGAGATCTTGAAGGTTTGCTTGACCTCGGCTGTGGCGGTGACTTCCTCCTTCTTCTCAGGCTCGAGCATACCCTCGATACCGTCCTTGATTTCGTTGATACAGTCGTAGATGATGGAGTAGAGCCTGATCTCGATGCCTTCCGTCTCCGCGGCTTTGCGGGCCTCGGGGGTAGGACGCACCTGGAAGCCGACTATGACCGCGTCTGACGCCTGTGCGAGCAGGACGTCGGACTCGGAGATGCCGCCGACCGCTTTGTGGATCACGTTCACCTTCACCTCTTCCGTGCTGAGCTTGATCAGGGAGTCGGACAGAGCCTCCACGGATCCGTCCACGTCGCCCTTGACGATTATATTGAGCTCCTTGAAGTTTCCGATCGCGATACGGCGGCCGATCTCTTCGAGGGTCATGTGCTTCTGGGTCTTGATGCCCTGGATGCGGATGAGCTGCTCGCGCTTGTTCGCGATGCTCTTCGCTTCCTTCTCATCGGTCATCACGATGAACTTCTCGCCCGCTGCGGGAGCGCCGTTCAGACCGAGCACAGACACTGGTGTGGAAGGACCAGCCTTCTCCACCTTCTGTCCGCGCTCGTTGAACATGCTCCTGACGCGGCCGAAATACGAACCGCAGAGGATGCAGTCGCCCTGCTTGAGGGTTCCGTTCTGCACGAGGACGGTGGCGAGATAACCACGGCCCTTGTCCAGCGAGGACTCGATTACCGCGCCCTGGGCCAGCCTCTTCGGATTGGCCTTGAGCTCGAGCAGGTCGGTCTCCAGGAGGACCTTCTCGAGAAGGGCCTCGACTCCGATTCCGCTCTTCGCGCTGATTTCCTGGCACTGGTACTTTCCTCCCCAGTCCTCCACGAGAATGTTCATCTCGGAGAGCTGACGGCGGATGGTGTCCGGATTGGCGCCGGGCTTGTCGATCTTGTTGATGGCGAAGACCATGGGCACGCCTGCTGCCTGAGCGTGGTTGATAGCCTCAACCGTCTGAGGCATCACGGCGTCGTCTGCCGCCACTATAATGATCGCAAGGTCCGTCATCTGGGCGCCGCGCGCACGCATGGCCGTGAAGGCTTCGTGGCCCGGGGTGTCCAGGAAGGTGATCCTGCGGCCGTCCTCGAGGGTGACGTTGTAGGCGCCGATGTGCTGGGTGATACCGCCCGCCTCGCCGGCGATGACGTTCGATTTGCGGATGTAGTCCAGGAGCGAAGTCTTACCGTGGTCCACATGGCCCATGACCGTGATGATCGGGGGACGGGTCTCGAGGTCTTCCTCGCGGTCCACCTCCTGCTCGCTCTCGATCTCCTCGGAGATCTCGGCGGTGACGAACTCCACTTTGTAGCCGAATTCCTCTGCCACCAGCACGAGGGTTTCAGCGTCCAGCCTCTGGTTGATGGACACCATCAGGCCGAGGCTCATGCAGGCGCCGATTACCTTCACCACCGGGGTGTTGTTCATAAGGGTTGCCAGGTCGTTCACGGTCACGAATTCTGTGACCTTCAGGACCTTGTTCTCAGCGGCCTGCGCCTCGAACTCTTCCTGGGCCCTGGCGGCCGCGGACTCCCTCTTCTCCTTACGATATTTGGCTCCGAAGTTGTTCTTCTTGCCTTCGTTCATCTTGGCGTAGGTCTCCTTGACCTGCTTCTGGATCTCCTGCTGCATCTTCTCCTGCTCGGCCTCGGTCATCGCAGGGCGGAACCTTTCGCCACGGTCGCGCTTGCGGCCGCCGCCCTGGTTCTGATCGCCCTTACGGTCGTTCGCGCGGTTGTTGGTCGCGTTCTGGCCGGCCTTGGCGATGTCCACCTTCTGCTTGCTGATGCGCTCGCGCTTCTTCGCAGGCTTCTTGTCGAACTGGCTGAGATCAATCTTTCCCACCACCTTGAGGCTCGCACCTGCGGCTGCCGGGGTTGTAGCAGCTTCTGCGGGCGCAGGCTCGGGTTCGGCGGCGGGCTCTGCCTCCGGCTCGGGTTCCGGTTCCACGACGGGCTCCGGCTCTTCCACCGGCTC
>JAGAAD010000016.1 GCA_017615445.1 Bacteroidales bacterium | reverse complement strand
CATTCCTGCCGTTCATGCAGATAGGCTTCTATGGAAGCACCATGCTGGAATGCTCGGGTGAGATGGTGCTGCCGTCCGTGCTGTACATAGTGATGTGCGTGCTGGACGTTCTGTTTAATTTCTTATTGATCTTCCCGACGCGTCTCGTTTCGGTGCTAGGGGCTGAGTTTATGATGCCAGGCGCGGGGATGGGAGTCCGGGGAGCGGCGCTGGGAACGGGAATCGCCGAGGTGATAGGCGCGGGGCTGATGATGTGGTTCCTGCTGGTGCGGGATAAGAATCTGGCCGTCATTGGAGTCGAGGAGAAAGGCTCGTTCGTGCCGAGTCGCGAGTGCATGGCCAAGGCGTTTGACGTCACCGGCCCGATGTGGATACAGAACCTCGTCATGCGCGGAGCTTACGTGGCCAGCACACTGATAGTGGCCCCGCTGGGGGCTGTGGCGATAGCGGCGAACTCGTTCGCGATAATCGCCGAGAGCTTCGTCTATATGCCCGGTTATGGTATGGGCGATTCGGCCACCACGCTGGTGGGGCAGAGCCTTGGCGCCGGCAGAAAGGAGCTGGCGCGGAGCTTCTCAAGGATAACGCTGGTGCTTGGAGTGGGGATGATGAGTGCGCTGGCGGTGCTGATGTGGGCGTTCGCGCCGCAGATTATGGCGCTGCTGAGCGTGGATCCGGATGTGGTCGCGCTCGGCGCGAAGTGCCTGCGGCTGGAGGCCTTCGCCGAAGCCGGCTACGCGGCTTCGATTGTGGCCTACGCCGCATGCGTAGGCGCCGGCGACACCAAAGTGCCCACTGCGCTGAACTTCATCAGCGTGTGGCTGGTGCGTATTTGCCTGGCCCTGGTACTGGTGCCTCGCCACGGACTTATGGGCTACTGGATAGCCATGCTGGTGGAGCTTAATGTCCGTGGCCTGCTGATGGTCCTGCGGATAAGCGGCGACAGATGGCTTAGGACCAAACTTACATCTCAGGAGATATGAAAGTCATAAAAGATATGGAATTCGGCGGGGAGAGGCCGCTGTACTGCGAGCATGATCTGCGGCTCGAGAATGTGGTTATCCACGCCGGGGAGTCGGCCCTGAAGGAGACTGCTGGGATTGAGGCGGTCGGGTGCAGGTTCGAGGGAAAATACATCCTGTGGTGCTGCAACGGGTCCGTGGTTCGCAATTGTGTTCTGACGCCTGAAGCCCGTGCATCGTTCTGGTACTCGCAGAACATGCTGGTGGAAGACTGCGTTATCGATGCCCCCAAGGCTTTCCGCGAAATGGACGGAGTGACTCTGCGCAGGGTTCAGTTCAGCGACGCAGCGGAGGCTTTGTGGAAGTGCAGGGGAGTGGTCGTGGAAGATGTCTCCGCCGTGAATGGGGACTACATCTTCATGCACTGCTCAGGCGTGCGCGTTTCCGGGCTTAAACTGCAGGGAAATTACTCGTTCCAGTGGGCCCGCGATGTGGAGATAAGGGATTCCGTGCTGGACACCAAAGACGCATTCTGGGAAACCGAGAATGTCACGGTCTACGACTCGCGCATCAGCGGAGAATACCTCGGATGGTACTCGCGTGGGCTGCGGCTCGTGCGCTGCCATATCTCCGGCACCCAGCCGTTGTGCTATGCCTCAGGCCTGGTCCTGGAAGACTGCACCTTCGATCCGGATGCCGACCTGGCGTTCGAATACTCGGACGTCCAGGCAGACATAATCGGCCATGTGACTTCGATCAAGAACCCGCGCTCGGGGCGGATAGTCGCGGACAGCGTGGGCTCCGTCATTATAGATGAAAACATTAAACAACCTGCTAACTGTGAGCTACGAATTCGATAAGACGCCTTGCCGCCGCGGCAGCGGCTGCGTGAAATGGGACGCTTCGCTTCCTCTTGGAGTCGAAATGACTGAAGAGCAGCGCGAGAGGCTGATACCGCTGTGGGTGGCGGACATGGACTTTCCTGCGCCGCCGTTCGTGATCTCTGCGCTGCAGCGGAGGCTGGACCATGGGGTCTTCGGCTACGAATGCGCGCCGGACTCGTTCTATTCGGCGATAATCCGCTGGTGGGCGACCCGCCACGGGCTGTCCGTGCGGCGGGAGTGGATCTTGCACACTCCGGGAGTGGTGCCGGCGCTGTCGGCCGTGATCAAAGCATTCGCCAGGCCGGGCGAGGGAGTGATAATCCAGTCGCCGTCCTACAATTGCTTCTTTTCGTCCGTTCGCAATAACGAATGCCGGCTGGTGGATGTGCCGCTGCTGAGGCGCGATTTGCCCGGCGGGCAGTTCACATATGAGTATGACTATGCCGGGATCGAGGCTGCCTGCTCGGACCCTTCGAACAAGGTGCTGCTGATCTGCAACCCCCACAACCCTGCGGGGCGTGTGTGGACTGCGGACGAGCTGCGCCGGGTGGGGGAGATTGCCCTCCGCCATGGGATCACCGTCGTCTCGGACGAAATCCACTGCGAGATAGTGGGAGAGGGGCATGAGTTTGTGCCGTTCGCATCGCTGGGTGAGGAGTTTCTGACGGGATCGGTGACGCTGAGTTCGCACTCGAAGTCGTTCAATGTGGCCGGTCTGCACACCTCGTTCCTGTTCTGCAAGCGCGAGGACTGGCGGGCGCTGGTGGATAAGGCGATCAACGTCAATGAGATCTGCGACCTCAATGTCTTCGGCCCGGTGGGCCTGGAGGCCTGCTATTCGCCCGAAGGAGCGCGCTGGCTGGGCGAAATGAACGAATATGTCCAGGGCAACTATCAGCTGCTGCGCTCTATGCTTCGCGAGAGTTTGCCTCAGCTGCCGGTGTGCGTTCTGGAGGGGACATATCTCGCGTGGATAGACATCACTGCGCTTGGAATCAGCGCGGATGAGCTTGAGATCAAGCTTCTTCGAGAGGCGCAGGTGTGGATCAACTCAGGCAGGATGTATGGCTGTGAAGGCTATATTCGAATCAATCTCGCCTGCTCGCGTTCGCTGCTTGAGGAAGCGCTTAAGCGAATTATTGCTATATTAGCGGCATGAAAAAGAGTTGGAAGATAGTCCTTATCGTGCTCGGGTGCGTTGTTTTGCTGCAGTTCGCGGTGTGCCTCGTGATCTCGGAGCAGCTCGTGAAGTTCAGCCTCCAGCCGGAAAGGGGAGTCCGGGACAAGGACCTCAGCGGCGAGAAGGCCTGGATGGACACTATCTTCCACACCACAGCCTGGTTTGGCGAGCTGGTGGACTCCGGCCAGATGAGGGACACGACGATCCTGGACTTCCGCGGGAAGAACAGGCTGCAGGGCTACTATTGCCCGGCGCCGGCGCCCTCGAAGCGCACGGCCGTGATTGCCCACGGATACACCTCATCCGCCCTCGGAATGACGCACATCGCGCGCATGTTCCGCGACTCGCTGGGCTTCAACGTGGTCCTGCCCACGCATCACGGGCACTTCCGCAGCGAAGGCGACGCCGCTCAGATGGGCTGGTTCGACCGCTTCAACCTCGAGAAATGGAGCGAGCTCGGGCATGAGCTGTTCGGCGACACCCTGCAGGTCTACCACGGAATCTCCATGGGCGGAGCCACGGTGATGATGGCCTCCGGCGACGATCTGCCGCCGTATGTGCGGGCGATAATAGACGACTGCGGCTACACAAGCGTGTGGGACCAGTTCGCCCTCTCGTTCGACCAGATGCACTTCTCGAAGATCATTTTTGCGATGGGCAGTTCGATGACCAAGGTCCGCTACGGCTGGGGCTTCAAGGAAGCCTCTTCGCTGGACCAGCTCGCGAAATCCACCGTCCCCATGCTCTTCATCCACGGCGACGCGGACGACTTCGTGCCCACGGAGATGGTCTACCGCTGCTATGACGCAAAGAAGACCGGCTACAAAGAGCTGTGGCTCGCGCCCGGCAGCAAGCATGGCCTGTCTTATGTGGACCACCCGGCCGAATACACGGCCGTGGTCAGAAAGTTCCTGGAGGAACACGTTTATTGATTGTTAGTTAGTTGTACTGAACCTTATGAACCTTGTAAGCTTTATAGCGAATCTCGCTATCGCGATAACTTCGATTCCCACCCGAATCGCGCTGCAGTATGCCAGCAGGCATCCCAAGCAGACCAGCGCCTGGACTCTGCGCAGAATCCTCAGGGAGAATGCAGGCACGGCCTTCGGGCGCGACCACCACTTCACGAAGCTCCTCTGGGCCCGCAATGCGGACCAGTTGTTCCGTATCTATGAGCACGCCGTGGACGGCGCGGACTATGAAGCCCTGCGCCCATACGTTGAGCGTCACATGCAGGGTGAGCCGGATGTGCTGATTCCCGGCAAGCCGCTGATGTATGCGACCACCTCCGGAACCACAGCCAAGCCCAAGTACCTCCCGATGTCCGCAAAGTACCTCCGCACGGTCTACAGCAGGATGTCCAAGGTGTGGATGTACAACATGTACCAGCACCGCCACAAATGGATAGACGGAAAGGTCTTCCAGAGCACCAGCAAGGTGGTGGAGGGCTATGCGCCGGACGGAACCATCTGCGGAGCGGTCTCCGGTCTTCTGGTGAAGAAGATTCCCCAGATGATCAGGCAGAAATACGCCTTCCCGGACTGCATCAACGACATCCCGGATTACACCGCGCGTTACTACACGATGATGCGCCTCGGAGTGGCCGAGGACGTCACCATGTTCGCCACTGCGAACCCTTCCACCATGCTGGAGTTCGCAAAGTCAGCGGCAGCGCACTTCGAGGAGTTTATCGAGGACATCGAGAAGGGAACCATCTCGGACAAGTACGATATTCCAGATGCCGTGCGCGAAGAGCTTTCGCACATTATCAAGCCGGATCCTAAGAGGGCTGAGTTCCTGCGTCAGGTTCTTGCGGAGCATCCTGAGCCGCAGTTCAAGGACTTCTGGCCGAACCTGGAGTTCGTCAGCAGCTGGAAATGCGGAAACACCAAGATCGCATCAGACAAGGTGAAGGAAATGCTCCCCGAAAAGGCATATTATCAGGAGCTCGGATTCATAGCTTCAGAGTGCCGTTTCGGTATCGTTATGGACGACACCATTGACACTATTCTCTTCCCGAACATGAACTATTATGAGTTCGTGGAAGAGAGCGATATGGAGAGCGAGCACCCTCGTTTCTATCGTCTGCACGAGCTGAAGAAAGGCGTTAGGTACTGCATCTATGTAACCACGTTCTCAGGACTTTACCGCTACAACATGCACGACCTTGTGGAGGTTGGAGGCTTCAATAAAACCACACCGAAAATCCACATGGTGCAGAAGATAAACGGAATAGTCAGCATCACCGGTGAGAAGCTCTACGAGAAGCAGTTCATCGACGCCGTTCACAAGGCGGAGAAACAGACCGGGATGAATGTGGCGTTCTTCATAGGCTTCGCTTCGCCGGAGAACTCCTGCTACGACTTCTACTATGAGTTCGCGGACGACGAGATCTCCAAGGACCAGGCATCTGACTTCACCATCCAGGTGGACAAGAACCTCAAGGAGATGAACGTGGAGTACAAGACCAAGCGCGATTCGCTGCGTCTGAAGATGCCTCAGACCAATGTCCTTTATCCCAACTCCTACGAGATGTTCAAGCGCCTCAGCCTCAAAGCGGGAGGACGCGACGGACAGTTCAAGCTTGTCCTTCTTCTTCAGGACAAGGTGCGCCAGATCCGCATCAACAGGCTCGTAAAAAAAGACGGCCCGAACCCCAAGAGGTCAGGCCGCCGAAATTCGGGAAAGAAGGACTAATCCTGATGCTTTTTCAGTAATCCTGCATTTATCAGAATCTGTGCTCCGAAGTAGGACAGGAAGACGAGCGTGTCTTCTATGGCCAGCGGAATCGTGTTGCTGGGCAGGAATGCTGTCCAGGCGATAATGGCGTCTGAAATGGCAAAGAGCAAGGCTCCGAGGATAATTTGCCAGACGTGTCTGCGGACCTGCATTATCGATGTAAAAACCATCACCGAGATAATGGTCATGTAGGCGCTGACCCCGAGGCGGAAGACCTTGGATTCCAGGACCGGAAGCACCGTGTCGCAAAGGAGCATCAGGAACAATACCATGAACAACGTGCATCCAAGGCGTCCCCAGGCGTCTCTTTTACTAAGCCCGGTCGGCCTGGGGGCTGACATGAAGCGGAGGAAGGATCCTATGTAGACGAAATGCGCAGCCATGAAGAAGAGCATCTGCAGCAGGAAGGCCATATCCTTGAACGAGCCCAGTTTCACATCGCCGAATACGTCTCCCACCATCGAGAAGGAGAGGGCTATGATGGGAAGAATCAAGGTCTTACGATTCTCAGGATCCTTCGTTTCCCTGAGGTGGGCTGCCAGTCCGGCGATAAGAAGGCCTATCGGAATAACTTTGAAGAATGCACACCAGGGCTCCGGGATAAAGGTCACGCAGACCATATACCACATCGCGGAGACGATATATGCGTAGACTAAGGATTGTCTTTCAAAAAACTTGCTCATAGGCTTAGAAGACTAAAAGATAGACAAGAGCTGCAAGCGCGGCGCCCGCGAGAGGCCCCGCCACCGGAATCCAGGCATACTCCCAGTCGCTGCCTTTCTTGCCCTTGACGGGCAGCAGTGCGTGCGCGAGACGCGGGGCGAGGTCGCGGGCGGCGTTCATCGCATAACCCGTGGTGGCACCGAGGGACATACCGATAGAAACTATTATCATGGTCACAGGCCAGGCTCCGACTCCGCCGGGGGTAGGGATCTTATATGTCCCCACGCAGAAGATCAGGAACACGAGCACGAAGGTGGCCACTATCTCGCTGAAAAGATTGCTCCATTTGTTGCGAATTGCAGGCGCGGTGCAGAAGCAGCCGAGCACTGCGGCGGGATCGTCGGCCGTGGCGTCGAAATGGTCTTTGTAGAAGAGCCAGACCAGGCAGGCGCCGCAGAAGCCGCCGAGCATCTGCGCTATGACATAGGGGATGAAACTGCTCCAGGCGAACTGGCCGGCAAGCGCCAGGCCGAGGCTCACGGCGGGATTCAGATGCGCCCCGGAATCGTGCGCCACGAACACGCCGCACATTACGGCAAGGCCCCAGCCGAAGGCTATCACCACCCAGCCGGCGCCCTTTGCCTTACATCCTTTGAGTGTGGTGGCGGCGCAGACGCCGTCTCCCATAAGCACCAATATCAGAGTTCCGAGAAACTCGAGTACGCAATTATGCCACATATCTTTCTTACTTTGATAATGAACGTTTTACTGCATCTGCCCAGCCGTCGCGAAGGGCTCCCACCTGGGCTGCGTCCAGCTCCGGACGGAAGGTACGGTCTATCGCCCATTGGGCCTTGATTTCGTCTACGCTGCCCCAGAATCCCACTGCGAGTCCGGCCAGGTAGGCCGCGCCCTTGGCCGTGGTCTCCACGCAGGTCGGTCGGACCACGTTGGTCTCCAGCACGTCCGCCTGGAACTGCATCAGGAAGTCGTTGCGCGAGGCGCCGCCGTCCACCTTGAGGTCGCCGAGGCTGACTTGGGCGTCTGCCTGCATCGCACCGACTATGTCCATAGTCTGGAACGCGATGCCCTCCAGCGCCGCTCGCACTATGTGCCCGGCCGTGGTTCCGCGTGTGATGCCGGTGATGGTGCCCTTGGCGAACGGGTCCCAATGCGGGGCGCCGAGGCCCGTGAGAGCCGGCACGAAGTAGACTCCGGCGTTGTCCGGCACGCTGGTCGCGAGCGCCTCGGAATCCGCGCTGCTGGCAATCACCTTCAGGCCGTCGCGCAGCCATTGGACCACGCTGCCGCCCACGAAGATCGAGCCCTCGAGCGCGTAATTGACTTTGTCGCCTATCTTCCAGGCGATGGTGGTGAGGAGGTTATTCTTGCTGGAGATG
The DNA here is from genome assembly GCA_017615445.1 of Bacteroidales bacterium. The sequence continues at coordinate 26,318 of JAGAAD010000016.1, read as the reverse complement.
GCCTGCTCGCCCGTGTTCATGAGGAGGAAGCAGCCGGTGCCGTAGGTGTTCTTCACATCGCCCGGATTCGTGCACATCTGCCCGAACAGGGCGGCCTGCTGGTCTCCGGCGATGCCGGCTATCGGCACGTCGAACGAGAAGATTCGCGCGTGCGTGTAGCCATAGATCTCGCTCGAGCTCTTGACCTCGGGGAGCATGCTACGCGGCACGCCGAGCAGTTCGAGCATTTCGTCGTCCCAGTCCAGGGTGTGGATGTTGAAGAGGAGGGTGCGGCTCGCGTTCGACACGTCCGTGACGTGATGCCTGCCGCCCGTGAGGTTCCAGACGAGCCATGAGTCCACGGTGCCGAAGCGGAGCTTGCCTGCGTCCGCCCTTTCGCGCGCGCCGGGCACGTTTTCCAGGATCCAGCGGACTTTCGTGCCGCTGAAGTACGGATCCAGGATGAGGCCGGTCTTGCTGCGGATCTTGTCCGTGAGGCCGAGGGCGCGCAGCTCGTCGCAATAATCGGCCGTCCGGCGGTCCTGCCAGACTATGGCGTTGTAGACGGGTTCGCCCGTCTCGGCGTCCCAGACGATGGTGGTCTCGCGCTGGTTCGTGATGCCCACGGCCACTATATCGCTGCCCTTGGCGTTCACGTTAGTCAGGGCTTCGGTCATGGTTGTGGCCTGCGAGGCCCAAATTTCCTGGGGATTGTGCTCGACCCAGCCCGGTTTAGGGAAGATCTGGGTGAATTCCTTCTGGGCCACGGAACGGATGTTTCCATCGTGGTCGAAGAGAATTGTGCGGGAACTGGTCGTTCCCTGGTCTATAGCCAGTACGTATTTCATAATTTGTCTTGTATGTGTTTTACTACGAGGCCGGCGAGCGTCATCCCGAAGATGGCCGTTATGTGGCCGGTGGTGCCGTTCGTGACCGCTTTCTTGGACTCCATGGGGTTGTCGTCCGCAGGGGCGGGGGCTTCCCCCTTGTTTTCGAGGACTTCGTCGTCGTAGACGCAGTAGATGTTCTTGTGAGGGAAGGTCTTCGCCTGGCGCATGCGCTTGCGGATGATGGAGCCCAGAGGGCAGCCGCGCACGTCCCAGAATTCGGCGACCTTGATCTTGGTCGGGTCCACCTTCAGGGCGGCGCCCATCGAAGAGTAGATCTTCGCCCTGTACTGCGAGGCCCTCAGCAACAGGGAGATCTTGTCCTTGAGGGAGTCTATGGCGTCTATTATATAATCATACTGCTCCAGGTGCCAGTCCTGGTAGGTCTCGTCTTCGTAGACTTTCTGAATCGCCTCGATCTCGGCGTCCGGGTTGATTTCCTTCAATCTGGCTTTCAGGGCTTCGACCTTCGGCTGGCCCACGGTTTTGGTGGTGGCCTGCAACTGACGGTTGATGTTCGTGGGATTCACCAGATCCGGGTCCACTATAGTCAGATACTTGACGCCCGAACGGACGAGGCCCTCCGCACACCAGCTTCCTACGCCGCCGGCCCCGAACAGGATTACCCGGGCCCTGTTGCAGGCCTCGAGCCCGTCCGGGCCAAGAAGCAGGGAAGTCCTGCCGAAGATATTTCTTTCGTCCGCTGTGGTCATGTGGTCTTACAAATTTAATATTTCTCTTTTACATAAAGAATGATTAATTTTGAGCAAAATAAAAATATTAACACTATGAACAGCAAGTACGCAGGAACCAAGACAGCCGAAAACCTGGCAGCGGCATTCGCCGGAGAGTCTCAGGCACGCAACAAGTACACCTATTTCGCATCGAAGGCAAAGAAAGAAGGTTTCGAGCAGATCGCAGAGATCTTCCTTAAGACCGCAGACAACGAAAAGGAGCACGCGAAGATGTGGTACAAGGAGCTGAACGACGGAATCGGGAACACCGCTCAGAACCTTCTGGATGCAGCCGAGGGAGAGAACTACGAATGGACGGACATGTACGAAGGCTTCGCCAAGACAGCCGAGGCTGAGGGCTTCACCGAGCTCGCAGAGAAGTTCCGCGGAGTGGCAGCGATCGAAAAACGCCACGAAGAGCGTTACCGCGCCCTCCTGAAGAATGTGGAGACTGCCAAGGTGTTCGAAAAGAGCAGCGTGAAGGTGTGGGAGTGCAGAAACTGCGGACATATAGTCGTGGGCGAGAAAGCCCCGGAGACCTGCCCCGTCTGCAACCACCCGCAGGCCTACTTCGAGCTGCACGCAGAGAATTATTAGTCTATGAAGAAATTGAGCTTTATCCTTCTTGCAGCGCTGTGTTTCGCGGCCTGCGAGAAGGATTATGAGAACCACTACACCATCAACCGTGTGGCCTCCGTGGAGGAGTGCAAGGCGGACGGTTCTGAAAAGAGAGTCAGCACATACGCCTACCCGGAGGATGGCGTCTGCATCACCACCACCCTGGACGGCGCTCTGGAGAGCGTGTCCTACACCCGCTATGTGGACAACTGCGAGATTCAGACGGATTCCACAGTTGTGGACGGTGTCCTCGTGCCCAGCAGCGAGACGAAGATCTTCTACCGCGATTACTATCGCAGCATGCCGGACAGCGTGATAGTCACTGACCCCTCGGGGGCTGAGACCCTGCGCGAGGAGTACTCCTACGACGGCGGCTTTTATTCCATCTTCACCTACGAAGGGGGAGAGCACACTGAAATGAGGGTAATCCATTCCTATTCCGGCTGCGTCACCGTGGACTTTTATGTCTGGGACGCAGAGAAGAAGGAATGGAAGTATGTCAATAAAGAGGAGACCGTCACCTCCTACGAAGACAATCTGACCATCGTCACCACCTACCTGGACAACAAAAAGACCAACAAAAGCATCTATCAGAGCCTGACCAACACCGTCGATTTCAAGCGCTACGTAGCCGCGGACGACGGCACCTGGACCCTGACATCTTACGGCACATATAAGTACGAAACGATAACGATCTAGCGGCCATAGATGCGCATCAAGCCGATAATTCTAGCCACGCTGGCCCTTCTGGGCCTCGCCTGCCTGAGCGCAAGAGCTCAGACGGACAGCACCGTGGCGAAGATTATCGCGGAGAACCACGAGATTATCGCCCGTAAGGCCGGGATCGTCAAGCCATATCAGCATGAGATCCGTCTGGGAGTCGGCGACGGTTTCTTCGACACCATCGCTTTCCCGGACACGCCCCACAGGCCTTATGCAACAGCACCTGCCGGCGTTACGTTCGTGGAGCAGCAGAATCACTCCTATCTGCCGCACTTCTTCATGGAGTACAACTGGACTCCGGACAACAGATGGAGCTTCGGCCTGCAACTTGATTTCTTCGGCTTCCAGTGGGATAACGTAAGCTACCAGGGCGGCTCTGACGATCCGGTCGGCACATCCCACGAAAACTGTTACAACTACGCCATTATGGGCCACGCCCGCGTCAACTGGTACCGCAAGAGCAACAAGTGGTGTGTCTATTCCGCTTTCCACGCCGGCCTGGACATCAACACCGGGACGGAAATCGATATGTACGGCCGGCAAACCGAGGTAGGAATCGCCTTCTCGCCGACCCTGCTCGGCGTCCAGTACGGTTACAAGCATTTCTTCGTGGCGGGAGAACTGGGCTCTCATTTCGCCCTCAAGGATGCGCTGAATCTCTATTCGGCGCTGAGTAAAATAGTAAGTGTTTCTGCAGGAGTCAGGTTCTAGTTATGAAAAAGCTGATAAGGATAACATTAGCCGCACTGCTTCTGGCCTCCTGCAACTACCAGGAGGAGTTCTGGATAGACTTCACTGACCTTTCGCAAATCACTGACGGCGGATTCAAGGTCCTCAGCCAGAAGGTGGACAACCTGGAGAAGGACGGCATCCCGCAGGACTGCTATGTGCCGGACGGGACGCTTCTGAGCGACTACCAGGACACGAAGGCCACGGGCGCGAACTCCACACTTTTCGTGCAGCGACTGCTGGATGTCACGCACGGCGGCGAGATTATCGAGCTCGCCGGCACATACACCAGCGTGGACACGGAAGGCAACCCGATTACCCTTTCCGGCAAGGTCATGCTGCCCTCCAACGGCAAGTTCAAGCGTTTCATCCTCGTCTCGCACTACACCGTGGGCTCGAACGCCGAGGCGCCGTCCAACTGCTTCTCACTCGAGGGCGTGCTGGTGCCGCTGGGCTACTGCATAATCGCCCCGGATTACCTGGGCTACGGCATCACAGCCGGCAAGAAACACCCGTACCTGGCGCTGGACCTGACCGCGCGCAACACCCTGGACATGTACCTCGCCGTGCAGCCTTTCCTGAAGGCGGCCGGCCTTGAACCCGAGTTCGACGACATAATGCTGATGGGCTACTCGCAGGGCGGCGCCAACACCATGGGCACGATGCGCCTGATCGAGACTCAGTACGCCGGCCAGATCAAGCTGCGCCGCGTGTTCGCCGGCGGCGGCCCCTACGACGTCACCGCCACCTACGACCAGTTCGTCCGGACGAATCACGCCGCCTACCCTTGCGCCGTGCCGCTGGTCGTGCAGGGCATGCAGGTGGGAGCCGGGCTGTCGCTGAGCATGGAGGAATTCTCCACCCCGCTGGTCTACGAGCACCTGGACGAATGGTTCAACTCGAAGAAATACTCGACCAAGCAGATGAACACGCTGCTCGGGACCTACACCACCAGCGACCTCATCAGCAAGGCCGGGCTTGACCGCACGACCTACGAAGTGGCCGAGCTCTATATGGCCATGAACGCGAACTCCATCGTCAAGCAGGACTGGGAGCCCAAGGCACCGGTCTACATGCTGCACTCGATGGACGACGACACCGTGGACTTCATCAACGCCATGCACGCCCGCGCCCGCTGGCCGGAGGCTAACATAACCTACAATTTCGGCCACTACGGCGGCCACGTCCCCGCCGCGCTGCGCTTTATCTACACCGTTAAAACCATGCTCGTGGAGGAGGAGATAGGCCTATGAAACGGATAGCACTGGTTCTCGCCGCGCTGCTTCTGATGCTGGCCGGCTGCAAAACGGAGTCCAAGTACCACCTCCTCGGCGTGAAATTCGAGATCGAGGTCGCGAGCGTGACGAAGGGCTATGTCCACGCCTATTTCTACCCTTCCACGGTGGCATACTACGTCACCGGCTGCATGCCCGTCAACGACGAATACGACCCTATCAACAAAGCGGACCAGTTCATGACGCTGATGGTGGATTCGCTCTATATAGACTACCTTGACTGGCGCTACGACTACCTCAAGAACCAGGAAGACTATGTCGCGGACTTCGCGTCCCACAGCCTGCAGTACGGCGATTCGGAGAAGTATTTCCAGAATCTCCAGCCGGACACGGACTACTGGATCTACGCTTTCGTGGTGGATCCAGGCACCAAGGAGCCTTTCGACCAGCTCTGGCTGACTACCGTCCATACGGGCAGCGAAGCGGCTTTCCGCGCCTGGTTCGACACCCGCGTGCAGGGTTCATATTTCTACATGTATCCGCGCGACGGAGAGAACGGAGAGATACTCGAGACCGTCCCTTACACCGGAGGTATAGTGGACGCGCTGGACCTGGTGGAGGACATCCCCTGGCCGCTCGATATCGAGGGCAAGCTGGACAAGTACAGCGAAAGGGCCTATGACCTTGCCGTGGACTACGGCATCCTGAGCAATATCACCTACACCGGCGTCAAGCAGATCGACTATGCCGGCCGCTTCAAGACCGGCCATATCTACTATATCATAATCGGAGAGCTCCAGGGCGGCATCGTGAACCGGGCGTACTACCGCTTCACCTACGACCCCTCGGCACATACGCAAGAGGTCGCACTTGTTAAGCGCGACCCCTATTGGAATTCAGAATAGTTTCACATTGTCGAAGGAGGCTTTCAGCTCTCCTTCTTCTATTTTGTGGATAATCTCCACCACCTTGTCGTTGTAAGGAGTCGGGAAGCCTATCTTGCGGCCATAGGCGCAGACCACGCCGTTGATGGCGTCCACCTCCGTCTTCTTGCCGTTCTCGATGTCCTGGAGCATGCTGGCCTTCAGCAGCGCATGCTTCTTGATGGCGATGGGGATAATCTGGAAAGACAGCCATTTCTTGAAGCCTGAGTGATAGTCCAGAAGCTTCACTATATCCTTGCCCTGAATAGGTTCGATCTTGATTCCGCCGGCAGCGCAGACGTCTATGCATTCCTTGATTATGCCCTGGACTATCTTGCGTGAGGCTTTGTCCTTCGCAGCGCCGCCGAAGGTGGTGCCGCAGACGGTGCTCATTCCGGAGAATGAGGCGTTGATAAGGAGCTTGCTCCAGCGGGTGCCGAGGAAGTTCTGGTCTATCTCCACGGGGCCCATCAGCTCGAGCAGGGCCTTCACCTCGTCCATATGCGGGTTGGGCTTCTTGGAGAGGCTGCCCAACGAGAAGGTGAGGCTGTCCGGTTCGGAGGTGAGCTCGCAGACGCCGGGGCCTTTCATCGTGGCGCCCCAGGCAACCGTGCAGCCGAGGACGCGGTCTTCGCCCACTACCTCGCCGATCAGAAGCTCGGGTATGCCGTTCTGGAGGGTGACGATGACACCGTCCTCGGCGAGGAAGTCCTTCAGGAAGGTGACGACCTCGGCATTCTTCTGCTGCTTGGTGAGGAGGAAGATAATATCGTACTTGCCGCTCATCTCTTCGTCCGTCAGCGCTGTCACCGGCTGGGTGAACTCGAGGGTGCCGACCACCTTCGCGCCGTCTTTCTTCAGGGCGGCGACATGGGCCTTGTTGTGGTTGATGAGGTCTATCTGACCTCCGTTTTTAGTTATGAACGCGCCGAGGATGGTTCCGAGCGAACCGGCGCCGTAGATTGCTGATCTCATATGGTCTTAACGTAGGAACGCCTTCTGGTGTAGAAGGTGGGGTTGTATTGTTCGAAAAGGGTCTGCACCTTGAAGTTCTCTTCCAGCTGGGGATTGAGAATGATACGGCTGACGCCGCGCTTGATGCAGCTTTCGTGGACCTTCTTGAAAAGGAGCACGGGGGCGCCTGCGCCCTGGTATTCGGGCAGCACGCCTATCATGAGGGCCTCGAGTCCGGTGGGGTGCTTGAGGGCCTTCAGGATGCGGAAAATGCCGAACGGGAGCAAGCGGCCGTTGGATTTCTTCACGGCGGTGGCGAGGGTGGGCACGCAGAAGGCGAAGCCTATCGGCTTGTCCTCTTCGTTCACGGCGATTGCCACGAAGTCCGGGTCCAGGATGGGGATGTAGGTGGCCAGATAGGACTCGATCTGCTTGTCCGTGATGGGGGCGAAGCCATAGAGCGGAGCGAAACTTTCGTTGTACATATGGAATATCTCCATTCCGTAGCGCTTGTTAAGCTCGTTCATGTTCTTGCCCTCGGCTATGTGGATCTTCGAGCGTTCCTCGATGTACGGCGCGAGCTTGAACATCTTCGGGAGCTCGGGGGCAAGGTCCACGACTCTCTGCGTCCAGTCCACATCCTTCTTGAAGCCCAGCTCTTCGAGCATCGAGCCGTAGTAGGGATAGTTGTAGATACAGGTGAAGGACGAGAGGTTTTCATAGCCCTCCACCAGCAGACCTTCGCGGTCCAGATCGGTGAAGCCAAGCGGGCCTGTGATCTCGGTGCAGCCGTGGGCCACTCCGAAGTCCTGCACTGCGCCTATCAGAGCCTTCAGAACCTCCATGTCTTCGATGAAATCTATCCATCCGAAGCGGACCTCGTTCTTGCCCCATTTTTTGTTGGCGCTATGGTTTATGATGGCGGCGATGCGGCCGGCCACCTTTCCGTCTTTGTAGGCCAGATAGCACTCCGCCTCGCAGTACTCGTAGGCGTCGTTCTTCTTTGGGTTGAAGGTGTCGAATTCGTCTCCGCGAAGGGCGGGGACGTAGTTCTCGCAGTCTTTATACAGGTCTAGCGGAAAATCCACCCAGCGACCCATCTCGCGCCGGTTGGAGACTTTCTGAATTTTAGTACTCATTAAAGTTTGTTTTATTGGGCTGCGGGATAGAACTTGTCGTAGATGGCGTGAGTCAGCTCCCAGGTGGTGGTGTTGTCTCCCTCCCAGTTCCAGAACATCATTCCGCGCAGCTTTTTCGCAATCACATAGTCTGCCTTAAGGCCTATGGATTTCACATTGTCGTAGGTGTACATCATCGTGCCCGAGTTGTCGGCCAGATAAGGCACCTTTGCGCTATCGTCCCACTTCTCGGTGTACTTGGAGAAGAGAGGGCCCATCTTGCAGTAATAGGTTCCGTCGTTGGCGTCGCTGCTGGATGCCGCCTTGCAGTAGAAAGGAGCGCCCACCACAATCTTATCGTAAGGGATGCCGGCGTCTTTGTGGAGCTTCACCGACTCGTCCACACTGCGGCTGGTCTTGCCGGAGGAAGGATAGAGAGCGGAGTGGTGCTTCGGAGGACGGCCCATGTCGTAGGTCATCAGGTTTACGAAGTTCATGTACTGGATGCAGTTCTTGAAGTCCACATACTTGGCGCTCGAACTGGAAGCCATCGTGATAAGATACTTGTCACCGAGAACCTCGCGGAGGTCTTTAAGAAGAGCGGTATAGTTTTTCGTGTCCGAGGGATGGCTGGAGATACCCGCGGAGTTGCTCGTGGGATATTCCCAGTCCAGATCTATTCCGTCCAGTTTGTACTGGTTCACCTTTGCAAGGCAGTCCTCGCAGAAACTCTTCCTGAGGGCGGGGTCCATCGCCATCTCGCTGAAATTGCCGGCTCCCCAACCTCCGATAGAAAGGAGGACCTTGAGCTTCGGATTTTTCGCTTTCAGATCCACCATCTTCTTCAGGCGGCTTGGAGTCTTAATCTCCACGGAGTTGAAAGTGTTGGACACCTTTCCGAATGCGTAGTTGATATGGGTGACGAGGGTCGGGTCCGGAATCGCCGTGTCCCAATAAGTCACGTAGGCCACGATCACGAGGCTGTCTCCGGGAGTCGCGGGTGTGGTTCCGGGGTCAGTGTTATCACCGCCATTAGGATCAGTGTTCGGATCAGTGTTGGGGTCGGTCTGATTCTGAGTTTCATCGACCGCCTGTTTTTTCTCGAAAGTCAAGGTCTTGTTGTCGTCATCCGTGCACCTTGTGTAGGTGAAGATGCTCAGCGACAACATTGCGAAAATGGTGAGTAACTTTTTCATGGCGCTAATTTAACAATTTTCAATCATTTCCCCCAATCCTTACTGTCTCCTCTCAAACTCATCCCCACCTCTCGTTCTCTTCCCCTATCTCACTCGCGCCCGGCGCTAAAACGGGCGTTTTCGCCGCCAGCAGGGCCCGAAACTGCTGATTCGGCGGCAAAACGGCTCGAAATGACGCCGTGAACGCGCAAGGTGGAAGTTCATAGAGGGGACCTTGTGCGGAAAACCCTAACACGAGCCTTCCAGCACCCAAGGTCCCCGGGATAAAGTTCCACCTTGTGCGCTATACTGTCTTAAACTGCCGAATCGGCGGCAAAAAGGCTCGAAATCGGCGGCGAAAAGGGGTGAGGGCGGCGAAAATCAGTGAGAATCGCGGATAGGACGGGTGATCATCCATTCGCAGAATTCGTGGTAGAGATCGACGTCGGCTGTCTGGCTTGAGCGGGCCATCTGGCGGACTGCCCAGGCGCCCTGGTAGTAGACCAGGCGGCTCTTTTCCCAGGCACCGTAGTCCTTGAAGGCGTTCATGTAGTCGCGAAGGCGGTAGGCCCTGTTCTTATAGTTGACAAGGACGTTGGCATCGAACTCCACCTCAAGACCCATGTCGTTTGCGATGACGTCTTGAATTGCCCTCATCATTTGATTCTGGGCCTTGGCTGCGTAGTCTTCATCGGAAAGCCAGGCGGTGTTGGGCTGCATGAAGGCGTAGGTGAAGCCATAGGCCTGCCAGTTCTTCCAGCCTTCTGCCTCGAAGTAGGGGATCCAGTTGAAAGAGTAGTTCATGCCCTTCAGATAAGTGCCCACGTCTGCGATAATAGTCGATGTGTGGGTGGATTTCTCTGCGACCCAGTAGAAGCCGGCGAGTTCCACGTTCTTGAAATCGCATTTGTAGAACTCTTCGCGTACGCGGTCTATGAACCATTTCACTGCGGCTACCCGGTCGTTGGGGAGGTTGAAATCGAGAGTGCGGCCGTCCACCTGTCCCCAGTAGGTGGTGCTGGACGAATTGTCGTAGGGATTGGCGTGGACGATAGGCTCAGGGATTCCGACCACTATCTGCCTCTTGTGCGGCGGCTCGCCGAGTATAGCTTTTGCCTTTTCCACACTCTGATCGACGGCATAGACGGCGGTGTTGCGGACGAAGTAGTACTTGGCCAGGTTGTCCCAGTCTTTCTGTGTGGCGCTCTTTTCAATTCTATTGTTGTCGTAGGAATAACCGGTGATGAAGGTTACTCCGGCCCCGCCGTTGGTCGCAGGATCCATGAACTCAAGGAACAGGAATGCGTCGAATAGCCAGTGCTGATGACCCTCTTTGTCGGAATACTTCACATAATAGTCGGTGTAGTCCGTACCCCATTCGACGGGCGAGCGGTGATGACCGTAGCCGTAGAGAAGCACCATATCGGTGTAGTCCGCTATCTCGGTGCGCTCAGGCTTTTCAGTGGAAGTCGTGTCAACCGTTTCTGTACCTGTCGTGTCTGTCTGAGTCTCGTGCCGGCCCCACTGGGGAATATCCTTCGGGCTCTCAGGCCCGCAGGAAACCGCCAGAGCAAGCACTGCTGCAAATAAAAACTTATATTTCATCATTTAGAGTAGAATCCAATTGTGGAAACGACCGGGCGGTTTTCCGTGTCGCCGTTCATATTCTTTTCAAGGGAGTTAAGACGTCCGCTGCCGCTGACCCAGAATGCGGTGGAACCGCCGCCGTCCAGATTGAGTGCATATTTGCAGCCCAGTCCGAGCAAGACACGTGAGAGCTGGAGCAAATCAAGACCCGTGCTGGACTTGATGCGTCCGTCGCAGCAGAAGAGCAGAAGTCTGCCGTCCTCCAGGATTCCCACGGCAGTGCGGTCTGCAACCGATCCGGTTCCGAAGATGTCGTAGGGCATTATCTCGAAGTTGTTGCGGTAGTATTCAGTTCCTTTCTCTGTCTCGGTGAAGTCGAAGGGAATCTTGCCGTCATAGATAAGGACTGGACCGGCACCCACTGCACTGGCCGGTTTCAACGGCAACTCGGCAGCGGGGAAGGTGGCATTCACCTGACCGTAGCGTGCCTCGCCGCAAACTGATGCAAGCGTGCGGTCATAGTAGTGTGTGACATTCTGATTGTCCGTTCCCGCCCAGCTGACAGAAGGAGCACCGGAGTTGTCAAGCGCGAATGTACCGCGAGTAACGTAGTACATGACATTATATTCAGGGGATTCGGTGCGAAGGGAGCCTCTGACCGACGGCACAGCATTAAGTTGCGAGCCGTTCACCACCGCGTGACCCGTGTGTTTTCCATTGTAGAAATACCCTCCGTTAACTAAAAGAAGAGTCTTGGGATCGCCGGCCGCCTGATTCTCCAGGGTCGCAGCCGATGAAGGAACCTTTATTACAACATCCACGGCGCTTAGGTCAGCCACGGCATACCATGCCTGGAAATTCTGACCCTCCACGGGCGATGAGGTGTGGTATACCTCGATCGCGGAAGGAAGCCCAAGCGAAAGCTTTTCCCACGAAAGAGTGATGGCTCCGGGTTGGGCAGGGACGCTGACTGGGGATCCCTCGCTGTAGACTGTCTTTCCGCCTGAAGTCAAAAAGACATTGACCTTTGCCTGAGTTGACTGCTTGGGCAGAGGAATAACCTGCATGATGGCCTCGCCTTCAGCTCCAAGAGCCGGGCCAGGGTAGTAGGCGCCTTCATAGAAGAGACCATACTGATCACCCTTTGCAACAGTGGCATTGATGGCGTACTTCACAGCGATACCGCAGAAATTGGCCTCCGCCGAGGAGATAGAAAGATCAGTTGAGTACTCCAGTGTGTCCACAGGCACAATAGGAGTTGTGGAAGACGTGTCCACTGGCTCGGTTTCATGTTTGCCCCAGATGGGGATTTCCTTCGGGGTCTCAGGCGCACAGCAGACTGCCAGTAGCAGCGGCGCTATCATCAATATCTTCTTCATCATTTCAGTATTTCTACGGTCATCGGTATGTTTTCATCAGTGACTGACCAGAACACTCTGGCCGGTTTGCCTTCCATATTGAAGGTGTAGGAACGCACAGGTCCCTCATTTTCGAGCTTCCATTCATAGAACTTGCCTTCCCATATGAACCACTCGCGGTCCGGGTCGCGGAGCATCTCCTTGATTTCAGGGCTGAAAGCGCCGGCGTTCTTGGCCTCTTCCCAGGCCTTCATTACGGCGAAATTATCCTCAGAGCGGGGATGAGCCGCAATTTGGTCCAGCTTACCCATAACGCTCACAGGACTGTCATACGCCAGGGCCTTGCTAAAGACGTACGAGAAATGGTCGGGCTGCATGCCTGTGCTGGTCTGGGAAGGCGCGAGATAGTCCATCCAGCCGAAGTCCACGGCCGTGAAATTATCGGCATTCATCTGAGCACCGCGCAGGGTGTACTGTTTCATGGCGGCGCGGAGTTTCTCGGGCTTGAACAGGTCGAAGGCGTTGCCGCGCGAGAGGATGTGCCAGCCGTAGTGAGACTTGATAGCTCCCTCGGAGAAAAGGGGCGCCGGCTCAAGCTTGTCGTGTACTCTCAGCTGCGAGCGGCTGACGTTGTACCAGTAGGGGAGCGGGACATCTTCGGCTCCGTCGTAGTAGACGAAGCGGAAGCCGCACTGATTGTAAATATCGGCAATGCGGGCGGCGATCTCGTCCTGCAGAGAACTGTTCTGGTCTATACGGATGAAGCGCGGCCAGTCGTCCATGTCGGGCTGAAGGATGCGCTCGCCTGCCTTGTGGGTGACGGGCTTTGTGTTCCACAGCCCGCGTTCGCAGCCGGTCAGCAAGCCATCGCCAATAGCTTCATAGCTGATGAATTCATCGCCTATGCGCACTATTCTGCGGCCGGATTCGGTTCGGAATATCTCTGCGGGGCCGTCGACTGCAATTTCAGTGTCTTTCGGGCCGAAATCACTGGCGAGCACCCGTTCAGCCACATAATTAAGGCGTGAATCCGGCGTTCCCGAGCAGACATACGGATCGTCCACGGAAACCTTGCTATAGTGAATATGAAGGCCGGAGATAAGGCCGGCATCCTCAATTTTGCGCGTAATTGCGCGTAGCGTCTTCATGGACCAGCCGTCCTTCCATAGGAAATGGCCGCAGGTCCGGGCGAAATCCGGATAATAGACGACCATGGTCTTGAATCCGCCTTTCTTGGCCCATTCGATGTGAGTGTCTATGTTCTCCGGAGTGACATCGCGCAGCTCATAGTAGGAATACTTGTACTCAGGAAGGAAGCGGCTCTGAATTCCACGCGGCATACCGAAATCCCTCTCGGCCAAGTCTATATTATCCAGCAGTCTGTCCGTGCTTCCGGCGAGGAGGATAGCTCCGCGGCTCGAAAGCCCGACCTCGTGTTCCAAACTGGCTGCGAAATCATCTATCATGACCTTCTCATCGGCGCCCATAAGACAGACTGCGGTCTTATCATCCCAACTCACGTCCAGCCATTCTCCGAAGTGTTCCCGATGCTTCACAGGCAGCTGAAGAAGTGTCAGGGCGTCAATCTCAGTTTTACGTTTCACGCCTTTGTCGTCGAAACGATAATCCACTCTGTCCAGCCTGAAACCGATATAGTGCGGCTTGATATCAGCCACTATCACAGCCACATCCCAGGTGTCCTTGAATGTGACGAAAAGTGTGTCACCGCTGCGGCGTATGCTCTCTGCAGGGAAGCGGCGCGGCTTTGCGGGGAACATAAGGAAGTTTTCGTTGTCGTAGGGACGCTCCTGCATTATCTCGCATATGGGCAGCCTGACATCGGGCTCGAGGCATTCCTCACCACCCGCTAGAAGACTCAGAGCATAGCCGTTGGGAGATAACTCCAGCGTGAAATCCTCATTGGCGAGCACTATATTGAAGTTCGGACCAGCCGGCTCGGGGTGTCTGGCAGGATCGCGCGGATCATAGTAGTAGATTTCCTCCTTGTCAAGCTCATCATATACCCTTTCCATACGGCCTTCGAAGGAAGAGTAGTCCTTCGCCTCGGGAACTGTCCACGCTGCCTCGGCAAGGGCGTAAAGACGCGGGAAGATCATGAAATCGACCCTGTCCGTGTCGTGGGTCAGCTCGCTCCAGAGATTCGCCTGAATGCCAACCACGGACTCGAAAGCTTCGTCATCCACCCCCCAGGCAGGATAAAGGCTGTCCGGAAACGCATAGACATCCTCAAGAGGGCAGAATCCATCCCATTTGCGTCCGACATTATGTGAGTCGTGCTGCACGAAATCAAAGTACATAGGCTTGCGGGGGCACATAATAAGCGGCGTTCCAGCCTTCGCGGCGCGAACGAGCTTTTCAGGGCGGTCGTGGCGCCACCAGCCTATAATCTGGTTAACGCCTCCGATTCCCACGTCGAAGGCATCGTCCCAGCAGATCAAAGTCTTTCCGAGCACGGCCACGCTGTCCGCCATACGGTGGAGGAAATAGCTCTCCACATCCTTCAGCGTGCCGAGTTTCTCGCGCTTCATCAGCGTCTGCACGTCGGGATTACCCAGCCAAGCCTCGCTGCCGTAACTGACTTCATCTCCGCCCAAATGCAGATACTCGCCGGGGAAGAGCGCAGCCACCTCTCGCAGTATCGTCGTCAAATAAGCGTATGTACCCTCCTTGCCAGGATTGAAGGTGAAATTGGGCTGGGTCGCGCTGCCTCCGCCGTTGAATTCAGGGTATGAGCGGTTAGCTGCGGCCGCATGGCCTGGCATGTCGATTTCCGGCACGACGGTGATGTGCCGTTCGGCCGCATAGGCAACAATCTCGCGTATGTCGTCCTGGGTGTAGAAGGCCGCGGGGGCTGATGGGTCGCTGTGGGTGCCGATGGCACCGACCTCGGTCAGGCGTGGATAGGCCTTTATCTCTATGCGCCAGCCCTGCGCGTCAGTCAGATGCCAGTGGAAGCGGTTCAGCTTGAGCTCAGCCATATGGTCCAGGATCATCTTCACCCGCTCCTTACCCGAGAAATGGCGCGCTTCGTCGAGCATGAATCCGCGCCAGGCGTAGCGTGGAGCATCTGATATTATTCCCGTGCGCACTCCGCCGTTTTCCTTCATCTGACGCAGGGTCTGAAGACCGTAGTACAGGCCAGCTTCCGAGCCACCTTTGACATTGATGCGATAGCGCGAGGCTTCGATCACATATCCCTCCGGAGCGATGTCATCCCTGATCTCAGTGTTGACCTTGGCGAGCCGGGAGGCTATCCTTCCGGTGGTCATGACATGGTTGGGCGCAGGAATGACGGGCAGAGGCCCTGCCGGCGCCTTCCGGGCGCAGGAGACCGCCGCTGCCAGCATAATAGCAAATATGAAGTACTTCCTCATTCTCAGTCTATTTGGACGCTTAATTCACCCCAGACATCACTCTTGGAAACGGCCGCTGTCAAAGTCTTTGTCTCGCCCGGGAATAAAGTCACGAAATTGTCGCTCCAGAACACAGGGTCGACCGGGCGGCCGTCGCTTAAAAGTGTGATTTCGTTGAAGAAACTCAGTGTCTCGCCAGAATTAGTGAGAGTCAACTCGATGGCGAATTCATCTCCTTTTTCGGTGACTTTGAGCGCAGGGCTCAGATCCACCTTAGGCAGAGTCACGAGCCAATAATAATTCTGATGCTGGGTGTAGTACCAGTAGAAATTCTCCGACACGACCTTACCCGATTCGTCCTCGAGCGAAAGGCGCACAAGGGCGACCGCCGTGATGCCTTTCAGATAAGGAATCGCTTCCAGCTCCGTGAAACTCTGGGCAGGGGAGTCGAGCATGCGCTCTATGTTCCAGTGCTCCTTCATGTCGTTGCCCCAGACGCTAACCCGCGCTTTCAAACCCTTCAGCTCAGAGACCGTGGTGTTTATGACGCTTATCATCCGCGTGTCCGCATTCATCTGGATGTGGACCGGTTCAAGCGCTTTCTTAGTGAAATAGTAAGCCGCCGTGGGGGCAAGATAATAGTCGTAGATCTGCCAGCAGACGTCCGGCCAGCAGGAATTGAGTTTCCATAGCATCACGCCGGAAGTGATGTCCCACATCCGGTGGTCTGCGGCTTCAAGCATGGCCCGGTAGCCTTCGGCGCTGACGATCTGTCCCTTGCGGACATAGTCACGGGCGCTGATCGGATCGCTGTAGAAGGTGCGGATGGCGTTGTCGTAGGCGCGGTAGCAGAAGTTGTTTGCGTCCCAGGCGCCGTGCTCGGCCCAGTAGCTGTCCAGCGGCCATAGCGGGTCCTTCGGATCATAGGCCTTGCCCAGCGAGGGGATGAAACGCTCGAGGCTGCGGTGGACCGGCATCGAAGGCATGCCCATCTCATTGCGGAACATCTGCAGATGCACCTCGCTGACCTTGCGGAAGTAGTAGTCCGCAGGGGCCCAGTTGTAGTCAGGCGCGCCGTCGTCCGTGGTACCGGTGGGCAGGTCGTCGAGTACCCATGGAGTCAACGCTTCGACGTCCCAGGAAGTGGCGGTCGTGGGTATGAACGGCCTTGTCGGGTCGAGATCGGCGCAGGCTTGCTTGGTCGCCAGATACAGGTCCTTGTCCACCATGACTTCGTTCACGCCGAACCAGGCGATTATCGACGGGTGGTTGCGGTAGCGAAGGATTATGTCCCTCACGCACTCGGCCGCAAGCCCATGGTCGTCCGGGTTATGGGCATTCGAGCGGCCGGGGAACATGCGGTAGCACTGATGGAAGACGTGCCAGCTCATAAGGCCGGCCGCATCCCAGCTTTCCAGCCACTCTTCGCGGGGTGCGGGCATATCCTCGCTGCCCACGAGGTTGATATTGGCCTCTTTCAGCAGGCGGGCCTGGTCCTGTATGTTCTTGTCGCTGTTTCGGAGCATGGCCTCAGGCTGGAGCCAGCCTCCACGGGCGAATATCTTCACTCCGTTCACGGTGAACACGCGGCCTTTCTCGCCGTCCTTGTCCATAAGGTAGCTACCGACTTCGCGAATGCCGAAGGGAGTTTCTACCTTGTCGGAGACCGATTTACCGACGGCAAACGAGAGTTCGAGACTGTAGAGCGGCTGGTCGCCGTAGCCATTGGGCCACCAAAGCTGAGGATTGGCCATTTCCAGGGGCAGGAAGGCGACATTAAGCGTCTGGCCGGGGTCGAGGCTCACTTTCTTGGTTATGGTCGTCCTGCGGCCCTTTTCGGAGCTTATCTTCGCCGTAAGATCGCCGCTTATGGGGACGCCGGAGTGATTGACGAGCGTTCCTTCCACGTGGAGTACGGCCTTTTTAAGCGAGGGCACCTCGCTCCAAACGAACGGATCTTCCACAGTCACGTCCTGCGAGCCGCTGAGCCACACCTTCTGCCATATGCCCATATTGCGGTCGCGAACGACTGGGGCGCAGTCCCAGCCGCCGCTCATTTTCATGGTCTCGTCGCGGAACAGGCCGTCGCCAGAGTTCCCGCGGTTGGGCTTGAACAGGTTGAACTGTTGGCCGGGGGAGGGTGTGCCCGGATGGTCCGGAGGGTAGACTGTTACCTCAAGGGAGTTTTCTCCTTGTTTCAGCGCCGGAGTGATGTCGAAACGGAAGCGGCGGAACATTCCCACCACCTTGTCTTTGGAGGCCACCCTGATGCCGTTGACGAAGATGTCGGCACGGTAGTTTATGCCGTCCAAGTGCAGCCAGATGTGCTTGGCTGCGGTCAGCTCTTTAGGCAGGGTGAATGTGGTCCTGAAAGTATAAGGGTTGCGGAAGGGGCTTCCTTCCTCGCTGATGTCCGGGATAGTGAAATTGTCCAGCCCGTTCCAAGGGTCGGGATAAACTCCATTGTCAACCAGGGCGGACAGGACTGTGGTTGGCACAGTGACATCCATCCACGCTTCATCTGTCGCGGCGGTGCTTTTCATTTGCCACTGGGTCAGCTGCAAGACCGACAATACTATCAGGAGAGCTTTCATTCGGATAAAGTGACTTTTCCGCCGTGGGAGAAGTCACCCGGGACTATCCCTCGGCGGGATGCTATTTCAATAATAAGAAGTTGGAGAGGAAGTACGGAAAGCACTGGGAAGAGTTCAGCGGGGCAGGGCGCCGTCTGCAGAACGGATAATTTGTCACCCACGACGTGATCGGGGGTCTTATCCGTTACGAGGATTACGTTTCCTCCGAAACGTAGCACGTCGCTGACGAGCCTCTCCGACTGTACGCGGGTCTTGGACTGGGAGTGGGAAATAACAACCACTGTTTTCTCCGGTCCGACCATCTCCAACGGCCCGTGGCGGAAATCTCCGCCCGTCAGGGCAGATGAGGCCATATGAAGGGCTTCGTTGCACATTAGCGCGCTCTGCTGGGCCACGGCGAAATCTATCCCCCTTGCCGTGAACTGCAGGAACTCAGCCTCTCCGATAAGATAGGCCGCGAGCTCAACCTGCCTGCGTGATGCGAGCGTTTCTTCCACGCCCCTTGCGAGCGCTTCCGGGTCGTAGGAAGTCTGCGCGCCCGACAGGGCATCTGCCAGTGCGAGGGCGGCCATCCACGCCGTGATGAAGGTCTTGGTGCTGGTCATCTCCTCCTTGCCCGCCTTGGTGAGCACGACAGTGCCTGCAAGCTTTGCCAGGCTGCTATCCGGCTCGTTTGTGACGGCAACTACCCGTTCTTTCGGGAGATCAAGTTCTTTGAGCAACTGAACCGTCTCATAGCTCTCTCCGGACTGGGAGAAAGCGACTAGAAGAGTGTCGTTTCTGAGGGCTTCCTGGCCGTAGTGAAGGAGTTCTCCGGCATTGACGCAGTATGCGGGAACGCCTTTGCCCTCGAGAAAGAGAGCAAAGGCGCCGCCGATAAAGTACGAACTGCCCATGCCGGTTGCGACTATCCGGCCCTGGCCTCCGACCCGCAATTGAACGGATCGGAGGCTGGCCGCAGTGTCGAGTACAGCCTGGGGCTGCTGAAGTATTTCCTGCTGGAATTTCATTACAATGCAAGTGAAGTCAGGTTCCAACCTACCAGGCCCTGGTCAGTGGAAAGGAAATACAACTGCACGGACATGCCGTCGGCACCGCGGGCAAAGACCACGTCAGTTGTCTGGTCTGTGTTGCCCTTGAGCACGGTGGCGCCGCTTTCGAAGGCGAATGGCGAAATCATGGCTGTGGGGTAGACTCCGTTCGAACCTTCGAAGTTGGTGCTGTTGCCGTCCACGCCACCCTCGCGGGTGTCGAAGATGAAGCCGCCGACAAATGAACTGGCGGCAGGGTTCGCACCCACGTCGGAGACGAAGCACCTCCAGTACATCTGCAGGACGTCATCCACGCTCTTATTGGCATAAGTTCCGTTCATCACTGCCAGCAGGTGTGCGCCGTTGAACTCGATGAAGTCCATGGAGCCCACAGGATGCTGATAATCGTAGCCTCCGGCATACTTCCACCAGTGCGCGTCGGGGAGATCGAAGCATACTCCGAGTCCGCCTTTGGAATAGACGAAGGTCGAGCGGAAGGTTGCAGAAGTCCAGTAATACTCCAGGGTCGAAGGATCGTTGGTGATAGGTTTCACCTTGGCTGCGTTCCAGAACGATGCGGCGTTGTTGGGAAGGCCGGATGGCCATTGGATCTCTGCGGGCCATTGAGGGCTGCCGTCCTTGAAACGGACGAACACCGGCCTGACGTGAGACTTGGTCATGGTGCCGATGATGGCATCGCCGCTGGTGAGGTCTCCGCAGACGCTGACTGTCCTGAAGAAGTCGAAGTCCTTGGTACCGCCAAATCCGTAAGGAGCGTTGGTCCAGCCGCCGCCGTTCACTGCAGCCTCCATGATAAGAGTGGGGGCGTTGGTGATTCCGTCCTTCCACAGGTAACCATAGACTGTCTGATTCTCGGTTTTATGGTGCAGCTGAGGGAGTTTGTCGGCGGCGTAGGTGCTCACGTAAGTTACTGCGAACAGATGGCCGGCCGAATCGGAGGTGATGGCGTGGATTTCGACGTTGGCCGGGATTCCGTCCGTGTTCACGGTGACCGCCGGCAGATACTCGCCTGTGAATCGGTCATAGACCGGCATCTTGGTGAAATCAACGGAGTTGGACAGGATCAGATAGTCGTCCACGACCGCAATGGTTCTGTTGCCGCCCTCCGTGAAGCCCTTGGGGTCGCTGAGTGTTGGCTGTATGCCGAAGAGAGCCTTGACTTGTCCAAGGCCGTAATCCACGGTCTTGGGCGTCTCGAATGCAATCGCATAGGTGTTGCGCACGAGGCCGCTTTGAGAGACGACTGTGATATCTTTCCCGAGAGTTATGTCCACCGTGCCGTCGGAATTGAGCGCTTCCGTCTCGAAGGTTGCCCATGGAGAAACGGCAAGCTCGGATTTCTTAAGAGGGCCGGCGTTCTCTGGCGTGAGCATCACGCTGAAGGTTCCTTTGCTGTCGGCTGTGGGCTGACGCACGGCATTGACTATCTGAGAGTTTGCAAGTCCGATGAGGATAGCTGCGTCTGATTTTTTGTAGTCGGCTGTGATTGTAAGGTCGACCTTTTTGCGGTTGGAAAAGACAAGAACCGTCTTAAAGCCTTCAGTCAGATCGTGTATTCCGGATATGCTTGGATCGAACTTCGCGCCTTTCGGAAGAGTGGCCTTGATTTTCATCTTGGTCAGGTCTCCCTGGACGGGTTTGGTATCGCTAAGGTAGAAAGGCACCTGTATTGTAGCTGTTCCTGCTTCAAGATCCACCACGGCGTCGTATTCAGTGTTGGGATCGCTGACAAGGCAACCCTTAATCACGAGTCCCTGAGTGTTCTCGCTTTCTTCGTAATTGAAGTCGGGATGTTCAGGCTCTACGCAGGCTGCAAGGACAGCGAGCAGAGCGATAGTAGATATGAATGTAAGCTTTTTCATTTGTATCGTCTATTAGAGCCAGGCGTCGTTCTGCACGCAGAGCCTGTTGTTTTGTAGTTCTGAATAAGGGATAGGGAAGATGTTGTACTTCACCGGGAACTGGCGGTCCTGGGTGTCTGCTTCGATCCTTTCGTAGGTGAAATTACCATAGAGATCCGGGGTTATCTTCACACCGTGGACACGAGTGCCGTTGAGAACCTCCTGAGCCTTACCCCAGCGAATAAGATCGAAGTAACGGTGACCTTCGAGTCCGAGCTCGCAGACCCTCTCCTTCGAGAGATCTTTCTGGTATGCATTCCAGTTAGCCACCTTCGGAAGAGCGTCCATACCCACACGTGCACGGATCTCGTTTAGATCCTTGTATGCGCCGGTGAAGTCGTCCAGACGTGCTGCTGCTTCGCTGCGGATCAGATAGATCTCCGCAAGGCGCATTTCAATCCAGGTCTGGCCGCTAAGCACGCTTGTGTAGTTCATTCCGGCAGCATCGCTCATGAATTTGCGGAAGATGTAGCCGGTAGTGCTACGGTGGTCGTTGTCCTGACCTGTCTGCTTGAAGGTCATGAAACCATCGGTGCCGCCGTCATAGATCTGAAGAGTCCTGCCTCTCCAAGTGGCGCCGTTGTACAGAATTGATGCATAGAAACGGGGATCGCGGTTCTCGAAAGGCTTGTTGCCATAAGCGGCCAGATTGTCCCAGTCGAAAGCCTGCCAGGCGCCTCCGACCTTGATGTCGAAGAAACCGGCATATTCGTCTGTCGGGGTCGCGGCTGCGCCCACTGACACGTTGTAGGCGATTCCGTCGCCCGGAGGGCAGAAGTACTGGTTGAAGTTATGCTGGCGTGCGGAAGCGTTTCCTGCGCTCTCTTTGTAGTACACGGGAACAATGATTTCCGTGTTGAAGGGATTGGTGAATATTGTGTTGTAGGATGCGACCGTGCTGCCGCTGACCAGGCTGTAGATACCTGAATTAATGAGCGAATCCGCGGCATCATAAGCGTCCTGCCAACGACCGGCATAAAGGGCTGCACGGGCTTTCATTCCCATGGCTGCGCCCCAGGTCGCACGGCCGGCGTTCTCGCCGCTCCAGCTCTTCGGAAGATCGGCAAGTGCCTTGTCGTACTCTTTAATCACGAAGTCCCAACTATCTTCCTCGCTCGAACGGGCCTTTGCTTTTTCATTCGGGCCGTCCACCAGATCCTCGCGGGTCCTTAGGATTACTCCTCCATGGCGGAGGATAAGTTCCTGGTAGGCGAAGGCGCGGAGGAAACGGCATTCTGCGATTCGAACCTTCAGCGCATCAGCATCCAGATTGTCTGCATAGCCGTAGTTCACATCGAAGAAGAATTCGTTGATCTGGCGGATATACGAATACATGCTGCCCCAGTTGGAGCGGAAGTTGTTTTCCGGGTTAACGATATCTCCCAGATAGAAGAACTGGTTCACGGTTCCTCCGTTCACTCCCCACCAGCTGTATTTGACAAGATCCGTCACGCCGTCGTCAAAGACATAGCCGTTCGCGATATCGGCGTTGGCATAGAGAACGTTGTAGAAGCTCTTCACGAAGAGATCGAGGTTTGAGTCAGAGGCGTAGACCACATCTTCGTTGTAGTAGCTCACGGGGCTGAGATCTATATTCTTCTCACCCAGGCAGGCGCCGAACATCATTGTTGCAGCGGTAAATGCTATAATGGTTTTAATTGCTTTCATAATTGCCCAGGATTAGAAGTTAAGATCAAGTCCAAAAGTGAGAGTCCTCTGCTGAGGATAATAACCTGTCACCACATTCGGGCTCTCAGGGTCGAGATACTTGAATTCGGTGAAGGTGAGGAGATTTGTGCCGGTGAGGAATAATCGAACGGATTCCATTCCCACCTTTCTGGTCAAGCTGCGGGGCAGTGTATAACCCAGGCTGACGTTCTTGAGCCTGAGATATGCTCCGTTGCGCTTCCAGAAATCGGACACGCGGTAGTTGTTGCGGTAGGAGGTGGCGTTGACCGAAAGCCTCGGATAGGTGGCATCGGTGTTGTCCGGTCTCCACGACTGCTCCACCAGGTAGAGCGGGGCATTGTCGTAGTTGGCGTACCACGGTTTGGTGAGCGGGGTGGCGTCGCTGACTCCGTTGGCCCAGTTGCCGATCAGCATCTTGTCGCAGAGCGCGCCGCCCTGGAACTGGATGTTAATGTCGAAGCCTTTCCACGATGCATCGGCCTGGAGAGCGTACATAAGCTCGGGACGAGGGTTGCGGGCGATTCGGACATAGTCATCGCCGTCAATCTTTCCGTCACCGTTCTGGTCTATGTACTTGATGTCTCCGATCTTGGGCTCCACACCGTCCGGAGCGTTGTCCACCTCTTCCTGAGTCTGGTAGAGGCCGTCTGACTGGAGGCCCCAGATGGAGCCCCACGATGTTCCAATCACGTCCTGCCAGGGGAGAATTCCGTCGGCCTGGCGGCGCTTGAGGATGCGGTTATGCGCCCAGGAGACGTTGCCATTGATGCGGTAGACCAGATCGCCTATGCGGTTCGAGTGATTGAGCGAAAGCTCGAAACCGCGGTTGTCGAAGGCGCCGGCATTGTCCACAGTCGGATAGTGGCCTCCAAGGGAAGGAGGGAATGCGGCCGTGATGTTGTCAAGAATATCGTAGGTGTATTTGTAGAACCAGTCGAATTCGACTCCGAGCAGGCCCTTCCATGCATTGAATTCGAAGCCCACGTCATAGGTGCGGATGTGCTCCCAGGTGAGGTCGAAGTTCGGGTAGGAAGTGATGTTGTACATAGTCGCCTGGGGCACGCGGCCCAGGGCGGTTCCGTTGGAATTCAGCGAGAAGTTCTTGCGGTAGAGGTATGCTCCCACATTGTCGTTTCCCACTTCACCGGCAGAGGCTCTGAGCTTCAGAAGATCCACCCAGGGCATTGCGTCCTTGATGAAGTCTTCCTTGGAGAGAACCCAGCCTGCGGAAACGGCGGGGAAAAAGCCCCAGCGGTGGCCGCGGCCGAATTTATATGAGCCGTCGTAGCGGCCGGAAACCTCGAGGAGGTAACGGTCGTCATAGGCGTAGTTCAAACGGCCGATATAGCTGGAATAACCGGTGTACTCGCGGCCGGAACTGTTCTTTGCCGTCTTAGCATCCGCGAAGGGGAGTTCGTCCACATCCAAAAGCGCGAAGTTCTGGGCTGAAGTGCTGAACGACTTGCTGAAGCCGGAGTTCTGCTCATAGAGGAACAGGCCGGAGACCTCGTGCTTCCCGAATTTGCGGTTGTAGCTGATTTCGGGTCTCAGGATAGCCTGGGTGTATTTCTGGTCACCCATATAGAGGTTTCCTTCTGCGAGTGCGTGGGAGCATTCCTTAAGCTCATAGGTGCGGTCTGCAAAGTTCCACGCCATCAGCTGGTAGCCATAGGCATAGGTCTTGGAATCCAGGTCGCGCCAGTCGTAAGAGTACTGAAGAGCGAGTTTGAGGCCCTGCAGGAAAGGAATGCTATACTCGACCCGGGCGCTGGTTTCGATCTTAGCGGTCTGCGAATAGCTATAGCCGGAGTGCTGCGAGGCGTATTCAGCGTTCGCGACGAAGGCACCGGCAGTACGCATCGGGGATGTAGCCATTCCATAGTAGGGTGAGGTCGGATCCACGTCGTAGGTCTTCGGCACGAACGGCAGGGCGAACATGAGGCAGAACGGGATGGTGCCGCCCGTGGTCGCATTGGCGTAGGAAAGGTTGCCCGGCTGGTTGTATTCCTGGTACATCACGCCCAGATTGAGGCTGATCTTGAGGTCCTTGTTGGGCTTGACATCTATGTTGGAGCGGACATTTGTCCTCTTGTTGTAGTGTCCCTCAAGGAAGCCCCTCTGGTCCTGGAAACCGCCGGATACGAAGTAATTCACCTTCTTGCTTCCGCCGCTCACGGACACATTATGCTGATGCGTAAGGGTGGTGCGAAGTAGGGGCTCCATCCAGTTCGTGTTCTCTATACCATCCGAAGTGTCGCCGTTGGTGGTCGCCGCGATTTCAGCGTCGGTGAAGTAGGGAACCGTGTCATCCAGAGCGACGCCAGTGACCCACTGGTCCAGCTGATAACCAAGGTTGTAGTACTTCATGTACTGGTCGCCGGTCATCATTTGAGGCAGGGCAGTGGCGTGGTTTGTTATCAGGCGACCGGTGTATGAGACAGTGGCGGTTCCCTCGTCGCCACGTTTGGTGGTGACGAGGATGACGCCGTTTGCGGCCTTCATACCGTACACTGCAGTCGCGGAAGCGTCCTTGAGGACAGTGATGGATTCGATGTCTGCGGGGTTCACGAGGTTCATATCCCTTTCCACTCCGTCCACGAGTACCAGGACGGTGCCGGAATCGTTGTAGGAGGAGTAGCCTCGCACGAGAATCGAGACCTGGTCCGAACCGGGCTGGCCGAGGGACTGTTGGGTGATGATTCCCGGGAGTTTACCGACCAGCTGCTGCGACACGTTGGTCGCAGTGGCTTTTTTCAGCTCAGTGCCTGAAACTGCAGACACCGATCCCGTCACGTGGATCTTCTTCTGGGTTCCGTAGCCCACGACCACCACTTCATCAAGCAAAGTCGTGTCTTCGCGGAGTTCCACATCCAGTTTCGTCCTGTTTCCCACGCGGTATTCCATGGTTTCCATTCCGAGGCTTGTGAAGACCAGTGTCTGGTTTGGCTGGGCTGAGATGGAGTAAAGACCTCCGTCGTCGGTGGTCGTTCCGGTGTTGGTACCTTTGATCATCACGACCACCCCCGGAAGGGGATCGCCGTTGACATCAGTCACCAAGCCGGTGACTGATTGCTGGGCAAATGATGTAGTGATGGACAACGCCATCGCAATCAGTGCAACCAGCAGTTTAAGAGTGTTATTCATTGGATATCGGTTTTAAACCAGCGACAGCGCAACTTCCATCATGTTGGTGAAGGTGGTCTGGCGCTGCTCGGCGGTGGTCTTTTCGCCCGTGAGGATATGGTCCGAGATGGTGAGGATGCCGAGGGCTTTGTTGCCGCTGCGGGCGGCGTTCATATAGAGCGCGGCTATTTCCATCTCCACCGCCAGGACTCCCATCTTGATCCAGCCTTTGGTGTTGGGATTCTCGCGGTAGAACAGGTCTGACGAGACCACATTGCCCACCATGTAGTTCAGGCCCATCTTCTCGCAGACATCCGCCGCTTTGCGAAGCAGGCCGAAGTCCGCGATAGGGGCGAACATGCCGTCCAGCTGATACTGGTCTGCATAGTTGGAGTCCGTGCAGGCTCCCTCCGCCAGGACCAGATCGCCCAGATGCAGTTCCTTCCGGTAGGCGCCGGCAGAACCCACGCGGATGATGGTCTTCACGCCGTAGAAGTTGTAGAGTTCGTAGGTGTACAAGCCTATCGAGGGCATGCCCATTCCGTGGCCCATCATGGTGATGCGT
>JAGAAD010000083.1 GCA_017615445.1 Bacteroidales bacterium | reverse complement strand
GACCGAGAGTGAGGGCAACACCGGCGAATTCTGCGTCTGGAACGGCATTACCCTCCGCACCACCGTCAACGGCAAGGTCCAGACCCAAGCCACCAACATCGTCATCGGCATCCCCGACGAAGCCTTCACCGACACCCTTGACATAACTTGGATAGACTAAGCGCATATGAAGACTATAAATAATAATGACTACCTCGCCCCCGAAACCGAGGTAATTGAGATAGAAATGCAGGGAATTATCGCTGCAAGTGAAGTCGAAACTGGAATGAGTATAACCTATCCCTCCTGGGGTCCAGAAGACATTTAATGCTATATGAAAAAGATTATTCTATTATTCAGTGTGGCATTATGCCTCCTTTCCTGCAATAAAGAGCAGGCTCTCAATCCCATCAAGGATGCTACAGAATCGGATCAAACTCCCGTCGAAGTTGTCGGTACTCCGATAACATTTGACATCAATATCGAAGAAACCAAAGCCACCAAGACTGGATGGGTCGACGGAGATATTGTCTATGTATTCTTCAAAGGCCTGGAAACCAAATACCTCAAGTTGGTCCGCAGTGGCACCAAATGGAATTCCTCTTGCCCGGGCGGAACAATTACCGATTCAGACCTTAGCGGCCTGGCAGAAAAAAAACTCTATGCCATATACTTCCCAGTAGCGGCTGAAATCTCTTACGCGGATAACAAGTTCTCATTTACTAGCGGTGGAGAACCGATATATCAGTTCTACAACTACTGTCAGGGCATGAGTTATACACTGTCCGGCACAAAAGTATCGGCCAGTTTCTCATTAAACAAGGCGCCTGGAATGATCCAGTTCCACATTGCAGGAATCGAAGCCAACGTTGGCGATTATACCTTTGCTTGCAACGGAATCTGCCCCAGAGCTTGTGTGAATGTCGATATATCTGCAGGAACTTTTAGTACTCATGATCTTTCTTACGGAGCACGTCTCTACGGAGTTGCTGACAGCGATGGAGGTATTTTCGCGGGTTACCTTGGGTCTTCTTCCGCTATCAACTATGATTTCGTAGTATCAAGCGCGACAAATATTTATACGCTTTCGCGAAAGAGCAAGTCGCTCAGCACTGGCAAGATGTACAACTTCCCTGCATTGAGCGTGACAGGTGGCGACAACTGGTCTGTTCAGGATGTTTCCACTTTGTATGTTGACCTCGGTCTTTCAGTAAAGTGGGCGAAGTCCAATCTTGGCGCATCAGCACCTGCAGCCTATGATGGTGGATATTACTCCTGGGGTGAGATAAGGACCAAGGACAATTATGGAACCAGTTATTATGTTTGGAAACCCTACACATCACCAACCAAGTATAACGGAACAGACGGTCTTGCCACCCTACAACTCGAAGACGATGCAGCCTTCGCGGCCCTTGGAGGAAACTGGCGAGTTCCAACATCAACCAAATGGAATGAACTAATAAACAATTGCACCTGGACCTGGTATGCCGATTACAATAGTACTGGTATCGCTGGGTATCTTGTTACCAGCAACAAGTCCGGCTACGAAAGCAACAGTATTTTCCTCCCGGCCGCAGGTATGAATTCTGCTACTTCACCCTCGGGTGTCGGAACCACTGGCCATTATTGGTCTGCGACAGTCTATACATCCAACCATAGATATGCCAACTATTTGATCATAACAAGCAGCGAAAACTCACTGGGTGCTATGGAAGAACGCTACTACGGCTACCAGATCCGCCCAGTCTGCGAATAATATAGCGTGAAATGTAAAGCGCTGTAGGTCAGCAATTTGCACAAAATACCCCGCCGAGCTCGACATTTACGAAGGCCTAATCCACGGCTTCGACATCATAATGCCGCGAAGAAAAGCGGCGCGCGAAGCCGCACGCCGCTTTGAACAACAGTTCGTAAAAGCGCAAAGGAATTACTTCCTCCCTCAAAAATAAAGATCCCCGGTCGAAGCCGGGGATGACTTTATGCTAGTATCTGGTCTATCAGCACCTGGCAGATGGTAAGCATTCTGGGGATGTGGAAAGGTCCCTTGAAGAGGTTACCCTTTGCGGGCTGGGCGACTGTACCGTCGCGGTGCAGGTAACCGTACCACTCGCCGAATTCCGGATCAACTAAATGCTCCACGGTCCATTCGTGGGCTTTCTTGTGGATTTCGAGGAACTTCTCGTCCTTGGTCATCTTATATGCGAACAGAGCTGCGATGATGGTCTCGCACTGAGGCCACCAGAACTTCATGTCCTGGGAATAGTCCTGAGGAGGGAAATTCTTGCAGTCGCGGAAGTTGATCACTCCGCCGTACTCCTCGTCCCAGCCCCATTTGTACTGCCAGTCGAAGATAGTGAGGCCGAGATCTTTGTAGTGCGGCTCGCCCATCACCTCGGAGGCGTTCATAAGGAACCAGGCGGTCTCGATGCCGTGGCCGGGGTTGATGGTGCGGCCCTCGCAGGTGTCGATAAGACCTCCGTCCGGAGTGACGCTCTCGAGGATGCACTTGAACTCGGGGTGCATGAAGTACTTCTCGATGTCCGAGACCGAGCTACGGATCTGCTCGTCAAGCACAGGGTCGTTGGAGACCTGCTTGATGACGAGAGCCACATTCACAAGGATCATCGTAATAGAATGACCGCGTCCGGCCTCATAGCTCTTAGGCTCGAGGAAACCCGGAGTGGCGAGCATATGGCGGATGAACTTGAAGGTCTCCACTGCCTTTGCGGCGTAGGTCATATCGCCCGACGCCTTGGCGTACTCGGCCATGGCGATGGCTGCGAAGCAGTCTGAGAAGACATAGCGGCGCTTGCGGACCGGCTTGCCTTCTGCGGTCACGGAGAAGAACATGTGGCCGTCCTTGTCAATGCAATGCGCCTCGATGAAATCGATGCAGCTCTTGGATGCGGCGAGCCACTCGGGCTTCTTCTCCACATTGTTATAGGCATACGCGAAAACGAAGCCGCAGCGGCCCTGGAACCACACCGACTTGGTGCTGTCCATCAGTTTGCCCTCACGATCCACACAGGTGTAGACTCCGCCGTTGACGGGATCCATTCCGTGCTCGAGCCAGAAGGGCATTATGTTCTCGGTAAGCTGTTTGCGGTACCAGTCTCTGCACTGTACCAGATAATCTCTTTGTGCCTGTGTCATAATTATGGTTAGTTAGTTTTTGAAGCTATGGATGGGGGCCGGGATCCTGCCGGTGCGGTCCACGAAGTCCGCGCAGCCGTAGGGATTGACCTTCATGATGGGGGCATGACCGAGCAGCCCGCCGAATTCGACGCTCTCCCCCACGGTCTTGCCGATGACGGGGATAATGCGGACGGCCGTGGTTTTCTGGTTGACCATGCCGATCGCCGCTTCGTCCGCGATGATGCCGGCAATGGTGCTGTCCGGCGTGTCGCCGGGGATGGCGATCATGTCCAGGCCGACCGAGCACACGCAGGTCATCGCTTCGAGCTTTTCGAGCGTGAGCGCACCGCACTCGGCTGCGTCTATCATGCCCTGATCCTCGGACACGGGGATGAACGCGCCGCTGAGGCCACCCACATAGCTGGAGGCCATCACGCCGCCCTTCTTCACCTGATCGTTCAGCAGGGCAAGGCAGGCGGTGGTTCCGGGCGCGCCGGCCACTTCCACCCCGATTTCATGCAGGATGTCCGCGACGCTGTCGCCTATCGCCGGGGTGGGCGCAAGGGACAGGTCTATGATGCCGAAGGGGATGCCCAGCCGGCGCGACGCCTCTTGCGCCACCAGCTGACCCACGCGGGTGATCTTGAAGGCCGTGCGCTTGATGGTCTCGCACAGCACCTCGAAGCTCTTTCCGCGCACGGCCTGCAGGGCGTGCTTGACCACGCCGGGACCGCTGACGCCCACATTGATTATGGCGTCCGGCTCTGTCACGCCGTGGTAGGCGCCCGCCATGAACGGGTTGTCGTCCGGGGCGTTGCACAGCACCACGAGCTTGGCGCAGCCGAAGGAATCGTTGTCCTTCGTGGCCTCGGCCGTGTGCTTGATGACGCGGCCCATGACGCGGACGGCGTCCATGTTGATGCCGGTCTTCGTGCTGCCCACATTCACGCTCGAGCAGATGCGCTCGGTCTGCGCCAGGGCGGCCGGGATGCTCTCGATCAGCAGTTCGTCGCTGATGGTCATTCCCTTGCTGACGATAGCGGAATAGCCGCCGATGAAGTTCACGCCTATCTTGTGCGCGACTTCGTCCAGCGCCAGGGCGATCTTCACATAGTCGTCCGGGGTCTTACAGCAGCCCGCACCCACTAGCGAAATCGGGGTCACAGACACGCGCTTGTTGACGATAGGGATGCCGTACTCGCGGGAGATTTCTTCGCCCACGGCTACCAGATCCTTGGCGTAGTTCCAGATCTTTTCCTTGATCTTCTCGCAGGTCTTCTCCACCGACGAATCGGCGCAGTCCAGCAGGCTGATGCCCACCGTGATAGTCCTGACGTCGAGGTTTTCCTCGCCGATCATTTTGTTGGTCTCGAGGACCTCGTTCGCGCTGATCATACGCGGTGCATCTTGTCGAAGATCTCCTCTTTCTGGCAGAGGATATGCACTCCCATCTCCTCGGCGAGATCGGCCAGTGCGGCGCGCAGGTCGTCGAAGGCGATGTCTGACTCGGAGGTGTCCACAATCATCAGCATGTTGAAGATGCCCTGACGGATGGTCTGGGTGATGTCCATAATGCTGACATTGTGCTGGGCCAGGAGGGTCGTTATCTTCGCGATTATCCCCACCTTGTTGCGGCCCGTGACGGTGATTATCGAACGGTCCATAGGATTAGCCGAGGAAACTGATTAACACGCCCGCAGCCACGGCGGAACCGATGACTCCCGAGATGTTCGAGGCCATGCAGTAGTTCAGGACGTGGTTCTTCGGATCGTACTTGGTGCTTATTCCGTTGCAGACGCGGCTGGCCATAGGCACTGCCGAAAGGCCCGTTGCGCCCACGAGAGGGTTGATCTTTTTCTTAGCGAAGAGGTTCCAGATCTTCACCATCAGGATACCGGCGGAGATGCTGAGCGCGAAGGCGAGGAAACCGCCCACGATGATGCCCAGGGTCTGCAGGTTCAGGAACGCGTCCACGGTCATGGTGGCGCCCACGCAGAGGCCGAGGAACACGGTGGCGGCGTTCATAAGGCCGTTGCTGACAGTCTGGAAGAGGCGGCTGGTGTCCGAACCGATCTCGCGGAGGAGGTTACCGAACATCAGCATACCGATAAGCGGCACTGCGGTGGGAACGAAAATCGCCACGATGGTGGTCACTGCGATCGGGAAAACTATCTTCACCACGCGCATGTTCTTGAGCTCCATCTTGTCCGGGTAGAGCCTGTCCTGCTCCTTCATGTTGATCATAAGCTCTTTCTTTGTGCAGAGGAGCTTCACGACCAGCGGGATGATGACGGGCACCAGGGCCATGTAGGAGTATGCCGCGATTGCGATGGGGCCAAGGAGGTGCGGGGCTAGCTTGATCGTGGTAAAGATGGCGGTAGGGCCGTCTGCGCCGCCGATGATGCCGAGGGAACCCGCCTCCTGAGGCGTGAACCCGAAGGCGAGAGCGGCCAGCAGGACGGCGAAGATGCCGAACTGGGCTGCAGCGCCGAAGATGGCGAGCTTGAGGTTGCGCAGCATAGGGCCGAAATCGGTCATGGCTCCCACGCCCATAAAGATGATGGGCGGCAGGAGGCCGGACTTGATGAGCGCATAGTAGAGGTAGTTCATTATGCCGAACTCGTGGGCGATGTCGTGGAGAGGCATCTTCCAGATGTCCACGAGGGAGCCGTCTGCGAGCGGCACGAGGCCTTCCGCATTGGCCTGGATGACGCCCATGTCGCCGCCCGGGAAGTTGGCGATGAGGACTCCGAAGCCGATGGGCACGAGAAGCAGCGGCTCGTAGTGCTTGACTATACCGAGGTACAGCAGCACGAATGCGAGAAGATACATCAGCAGGAACGACGGGTCCGCAATGAGGTCGGACAGGGCCGTCATTTCATAGAGTCTTCTCAGGATTTCCGAAATTCCAGTCATAGGGCTTTAGCTTCTTGCCATTTTGATAATCGGGTCGTCTTCCTCCACGGTGTCTCCGTTCGAAGGTATGATGGCTGTGATGACGCCGTCGAAGTCCGCGCAGATCGCGTTGTTGATCTTCATGGCCTCGATGTAGCAAAGGGTGTCTCCCTTCTTCACCGCATCGCCGACCTTGCGGGGCTGTTCGCTGCCGTCTTTTGTGAGGAGGAACTTGCCGGAGATCGGAGCGAGGACGTCCTCGCCTGCGCCGGCGGGCACTGCAGCTGCCGCTGCGCCCTGGGCTGCGGGAAGTTCGTCGCCGTAGGCAATCTCGAGCTGGTAGTTCGTTCCGCCCACGTTCACGGTGATCTGCTTCGGCAGTTCGGCTGCGGCGGGTGCCTCGGCGGCCTTGCGCTTCGCGAGGTCTGCCTCGAACTCGGCCTTGGCCTTGCCGCTCTTGTAGGCCTCATACTGCACCGGGTGCATTGCATACTCGAAGAGTTCTTCGTCGTCCGGGCCGAGCTCCCAGCCGTTTTCCTTCATCTTTGCGCGGAACTCGTCCAGGCAATCGGGATAATTCAGCTGAGGGTCCGTGGTCATGAACTCGCGGCCCTGCTCCTTTGCGAGAGCCTTGATTTCATCGTCCACCTCGCCGGGCAGCTTGCCTGCCTTGCCGAGGACCATGTCCCAGATGGTGTCCGGGAACATCTCCCAGCGGTTCTTGCCCTTCTCCATCAGGGTGACGTTGAACAGGGCGAGGTTCTTCACATACTGCGAGAACGGGGTCACCAGCGGCGGATAACCCACCTTAGGCCACACATAGGCGACCTCGTCAAAGAGCTTAACGAGCAGATCGTCCGTGGTTAGGGTCGGCTGACCGTTCTTTTCCTTCCATTTATTGAGCGAAGAGAGGTTCTCCTCGAGATCCGTCATAAGCGAGCCCATCATACCGCCGGGCAGGCCGGGCTTGATGAGCAGGGAGTTGTCTATGCGGTTCAGCTTCGGGCAGTAGTAGCCGAGGAAGTCGTCCAGCATGGCCTGGATCTGGGTCCTGGCCTCCATGTAGGCGGCCATATCGACCTCCTTCACCTTGAAGCCGGCGTCCTTGAGCATCGCCTGAACGGCGAGGATGTCCGCGTGGCCGGTTCCCCACGAAAGCGGGGACATGGCGGTGTCTATATAATCGCAGCCTGCCTCGCAGACTTCGAGGATGCTGGCCATCGAGAAGCCGGGGCCGGAGTGGGAGTGATACTGCACGATGATGTCCGGCTTGTACTCCTTGATGCCCTTCACGATCTTACCCAGCGACACCGGGCGGCCGATGCCGGCCATGTCCTTGAGGGCGATTTCGTCCGCGCCTTCGTCGATGAAGAGCTTCGCGAGGTTGACATAATAGTCAACGGTGTGCACCGGAGAATACGTGATGCAGAGCGAAGCCTGCGCGATCATTCCGGCTTCCTTCGCGTAGTGGATGGAAGGGATGACGTTGCGCGGGTCGTTAAGGCCGCAGAAGATACGGGTGATGTCCGTTCCCTGGGCTTTCTTCACTTTGTAGAACAACTGGCGCAGGTCCTTTGCGCAAGGAGCCATACGCAGACCGTTCAGAGCGCGGTCCAGCATGTGGGTCTGGATTCCGGCCTCATGGAAGGGCTTCGTCCACTGCCTCACTGCGTTGTTAGGGTTCTCACCATAAAGGAGGTTCACCTGCTCGAAGCCGCCGCCGTTTGTCTCCACACGGTCGAAGCAGCCCATTTTGATGATTGCGGGAGCAATCTTGACCAACTGGTCCACACGCGGCTGGTACTTTCCGGCACTCTGCCACATATCCCTGAAGACCAGGCTGAATTTTACTTCTCTTTGCACTGCTATAGTTTTTTAATATTTACAATGTGACCTTTGCCGCCAGTGAGCTGGGCGACAGCTGCCTCCAGGATGGGACGGACGGCTGAATTGTCGTCTTTCGCAGCCGCTTTTGCCGCTGCGGGAGCCTCTTCGGGGGCAATTTTGTTGATGATTCGGATTAGAAGCCTGCTGCCGTAGATGACGATGAGGAGTATCACGAAGACCGTGACCATTCCCACAAGCATCAGTTGCAGACCTACACTGATATTCTCCATATATCGAGGTTTGGTTTAATCGTGCGAATTTACTGAATAATCACTTCATCTACAAGACAAGCGTCAAGCGCATCGGCAATTTCTTTTTTGTCCAGATGCTGGCCGATGAACACTATCTTCTGCATCCTGTCGCCGTAGTTGTCGTCCCAGTCGCGCCTGAGGACCGGATCCTGGATCATCATTGTCTCCAGCTGGTCCGCGGGCATGGTGGCGAACCACTGCCCCACGTTCTTAAGGCCTATCTGCTTTCCGGCCTGCTCGAAGAGGTAGCACACGTCCGGATTCTGCGAGAAATAGCACAGGCCCTTCGCGCGGATTACGTCCTTGGGCCATTTGCGCGCGATGAAGTGGTCGAACTTGTTTATGTCCAGCGGCGCGCGGCGGTAGTAGACATATGTGCCGATTCCGTACTCTTCCACTTCCCCGCCTTCGTGGTCATGGTGATGGTGGTGGTGATGCTCGTGTTCATCTTCATCGTGGTCGTGGTGATGATGTTCGTGCTCGTCGTGATCATCCTCATCGTCGTCATCGTCCTCTCCGTCGTGCTCGTCGAACGCGCCCTCCACCTTGCTGATCCAGGTTGCTGAGGTCGCCACCTTATCGAAATTGAACAGGTTCGTATGCAGGATCTTCTCGAAGGGAACGTCGCCGTAGTCGCAGTCGATTATCTCCGCCTTCGGCTGGAGTTCGCGGACTATGCGGCGAACCTTCTCGAGCTCTTCCTTGCTGATCTCGGAGGCTTTGTTCAGCAGCACTATGTTGCAGAACTCTATCTGCTGGATAACGAGGCTCTCGATATCCTCTTCGCCGAGACCGGCCTTCGTCAGGTCGCTTCCGGAGTTGAACTCGTCGCGCATGCGCAGTGCATCCACGATGGTCACAATGCAGTCCAGGCGCGCATAGCCGTCCTTGATGAACTCGGGTCCCATCTGCGGAATCGAGCAGATAGTCTGGGCTATCGGCTCGGGCTCGCAGATTCCGCTGGCCTC
Organism: Bacteroidales bacterium; assembly: GCA_017615445.1. Next base: position 14,945 of record JAGAAD010000083.1, on the reverse strand, counting down.
GATCACGATGTAGTCGAAGCGTTTCATCGCCGTGATGTCCCTGATCTGCTCGACCAGGTCCATCTTCAGGGTGCAGCAGATGCATCCGTTCTGCAGGGCCACGAGGCTTTCGTCTTTCTTTCCGACCACCCCGCCCTGCTCTATCAGGCTGGCGTCTATATTCACTTCGCCGATGTCGTTCACGATTACGGCGAACTTGATTCCTTTCTTATTGGTCAGGATCCTGTTCAGAAGCGTCGTTTTTCCGCTTCCCAGGTATCCTGTCAACAGCAAAACCGGTAATTCTTTCATAGCTTATTCTTCATTTGCGTAGTCTATACAGAACGCCTCTTTCTGGCTGCGATAGCGGTCTATGTTAGAGGACGAGAGCCAGGTGATATAACCGCCCTTGAGGCCCACAGAACAGAGGCCGCGGATTTCCTTGGCGATGTTCTCAGCGTTGTAGTCTATTCCGTTCTTGTCCACATACTTCATCACGTGGTAGGCCTGCACCCAGGTGCGCACGCGTGCGGGAGTGGTGGTCTCGGACTGGCGTGCGTTCACCCTGCGGCCCCAGGCGCTGAGGATCTCGAAGGGGTGGTTCCACGGCTTGCTGATGCCGTAGAAGCCGTCCGGGAAATGGTCCGGATACGGCATGCCGCACATGACGTCCGCCACGTTCGAGAGAGCCGGCCAGTACTGGCCATAGGCGGTCGTGTAGCCGGGGTTCGCGCATTCGCCGAAGACGTCGATGCTGACATAGGCGCCCACGGCGTGGATCTCGTCGCATGCGTAGGTGACGAAGCGCTGGATGGCCTGGACTTTTGTCTCGCCATAGCGGTTGTGGTAGTCTATATGGTCCTCGAGCTTGGTCATGCGGTCCGGGAAGCGGACGTAGTCGAAGTTGATTTCGTCGAAGCCGAACTTGCGGACGGACTCCTTCGCGAGCTCCACGTTGAAGCGCCAGACCGAACGGTCATAGGCGCTAGGCCAGTGGGATTTGTTGTGGAAGAGCGGCTCGCCCGTGCTGAGGTCAGTGATGGCGCTCTCCGGGTTGTCCTTGACGAAGTATGAGTCTTTGAAACAGGTGATTCGGCCCACGACATAGAAGCCCTCTTCGTGCAGACGGCGGACCGCCTTTTCGTAGAGCGCCTCGCCTTTCTTGCTGGCGCGGGCGTAGTTGGTGGGCGAATAGAGCCTCATCGCTTCGGCTTTGTAGCCCGGGCATTCGTTGTCCTTGATGTCTATCACGAAGGTATTGATCTTCGTTTCCTTCGCGAGGGCTATGTAGGCCTCGATATTGCCTATGACGGCCGGAGAGAAGTTAAGGTAGAGCGAGTAGCAGGCCTTGGGCATCTTGTCATTGCCCTTGCGGTCGCGGAAGATAGGTTTTTCGTGGGGGTAGAAGTCGGCCCCGATGGCGCGACCGCCGCCGTAGGGGTTCTTCACGGCGGAGTGGATTGGATCGTACTTCTCGGCCATGTAGTTCAGCCAGGATTCACCCGCTTCGTAGACCGTGTACTTGGCGTAGATCCAGCCTTCCGCCCAAGGCAGGTTCTTGATGGTCTTTGCGTCCACGGTGCTGTCCGGCCTCGCCCCTATCGCCCATCTTGTGTCGCGGTAGCGGATCTTGTAGCGGTTCACCCGCCCGGTCTTCGGGTCTAAGCGGTCGTAGCCCACGACCTGGAGGGATGCGCCCTTCTCGGCCAGCGTCCCTATAGTCGATGTCAGGGTGTCTTTGATTACCGAACTTGCGCTGCGGACATAGACTTTCTTTTCGAGAACCACTGCGGTGGAGTCTTCCGTCAGGTTGTCCTTGCGGGCCCAGACGTATTCTTTCTTGCTCTTCTTGATGCAGACATAGCTGAGTTTGTCCACCTTCTTTGTCTTCTCGGGGACGGCTGCCAGCTTAGTACCTCTGACGAGGGTGTCTGATATGCTGACTGTCACTGAGTCCGGTTTGCTCTCGTCTATTATATAGAGATATGCTTCGGGGCGGGCCGCCGCGAGCCAGCGAGGCTCGAGGACTTCCTGCTCCTGATTGCCCTTGCAGCCTGCGAGGGCGAGTAGAATAGCTGCTTTCAGAAAGTATCTGTTCATAGTTTACTTGAATTCGTAGTAGCCGTACCAGTAGACGGTCTCGTCTTTTTTGAGGACGAGGGAGTTCGAGGAGGCGTCCTTGTCGCCTATCAGCATGTAGTAGCCTTTGCCGTTGCCGGCGCTGTAGTACTGGACAAGCGCAGAGTAGGCCTTGGTGGCCTTGGAGAAGGTTCCCAGACCTTCGTCGAACATGTGGGCGGTGACGGAATGGCCGTTCGCAGTGTAACCCGTCATGTCGCGCGCCTTGCCGGCGCAATAGAAATCAGTCGTGGTGGTCTTGGTCTGTCCGTCCTCAGTCTGGAATTCGAACTTGCTGCTGAAGCCTCCCGCGATCTGCATGCCGTAGTAGATGCCAATCCGGACGTCTTCGATGGCCGTGATTTCCACCTTCACATAGAGACGGCTGTCCTTGAAGGTGTAGGTGACGTCTTCGTTGATTGCGAAGCGCTTGGATTCGCCGAGTTTGGTGTTCAGGGCCTCGACCTTGTTATGGACGACGACCTTGGCTTCCGTGCCGGCTTGGGTGCCGCTCGCGAAGGGCTCGCCGTCCAGGTATATTTCTATGGACTGCGTCTGTGCGGTGGGGTCGCCGTCTGCGCCGCCGCTCGAGGCGTGCCAGCCGCCCACGAAACCGGTGAGATTCGATGTCTGGCTGGTCGCTGCAACGGTCTTCATATGGTAGGGGCCGATCCAGTCCGTGTAACTGCGGAATTTTTCGGCGCCTATCTCGTATTTGTCGATTTGGACTGTCTGGTTGTTGCTGACCTTTGCGAGGCTGATGAGCACATCCTCGCCCTTGGCCGATTTGCTCTTGAATTCGGCCGTCATCCCCGCTTCGTCTGCGGTGAGGGTCACGGGAACCATGCCAGGTTCAGGGCCCGGGCCAGGTTCGGGCGCGGGGACTGTCAGTTCCTCGGAATACACTATCTGACTGCCGGCCTTGGCGCCTTTTGCCTTCACTCCGAAATGGTAGCTCTCGCCCTTTGTCAAGCCCTCGAAGAGATAGCTCCTGGCCTCAGCGGGGAGCGGAGCCGCCTGATTGACAGGCTGATTGCTGACGGATTCGTTTCCTTTCGTCTGGAACACCCACCAGCCTTCCACACCTTCGCCGTCGTGGGTCCATGTCAATTCGGCGGAAGTTTCCGAGGCGAGCCGAACAGAGAGGTTTGCCGGGTCTGCCGGGGCCTTCGGAGCGCTTTGGGTCGGCTCCTTGCTTCCGCAGGAGAAAACCGCCAGGGCGGCTATCAGTATCGGGAATAAATACCTTTTCATTAGTCGGTTTGAGTATATCCTTGTAAAGATACGAAATATGCGCGTAAGTCCGGCCAGAAACAGGTGAAAATTATTTTTTAATACGAAAGCGATGATATTTTCGGTGGGTGTGACAGAATTAGTGTTATGTTCGGGGCGTTAAATCTAATTCTTAAAGCTATGGACACAAATCTTGAAAACATCGATCTTACAAAACAGATCAGCGCAATCATTAAGCAGCGCCGCAAACACGCTATTTATGATTTGAAGGACAGCCTCATTGACATGATCAACACTATCTGCGAAGTGTATAATGATGAAATGCTCCTTAAACCCGAATTATACCACTTCACAAAAGATCTGGCCGGCTTCACCCCGGAGCAGTTAGAAATCTTTCTGGATAAGTACGACAACGAAGGAGTGGAGGCTTGGATTGAATCCGGGGCAGACGGAATGCTGGACGACCTTATCATCCGCTTCGTGAATTTCCGAAAGATGAACAGGGGTAGCATGCGATTGCGTTTCCCCTGCACCTTCTTGAAATGGTCCGCGCAGGACGACGAAGATCTCCGCGCCATTTGGACTCGCACGGATCAGGAGAATCCCAACTGGCCCAACCTCGAAGAAATGTTCGGCCGTCCGCGCAACGCCATCAAAATCCGCCTCGAAAAGCTCGGCTTCACCCTCTCCGACCCCGCCGTCAGAAGGTATAGCTGATTTCCGCGTCAAAAACGCTTGTTTTAGCGCCGGAATGATTGGGAATGGTCATTTCGGCGCTTTTTCGGGCGATTTTGGCGCCGATTGGGTGTATTCGGACGGTTTTGGCGCTTTTTCGGGCGATTTTAGCGCCGGATGAGTGGTTTCGGATAAGATCGGCGGCGAATTGAGGGTTTTTAGCGCCGGGAGGGCGAGAAAAATAAAAAATTAGTAAATTCGCAGCCGGAATGACACCAAGGAAGTTACAAAGCGTCAGCGGGATCAGTCCCGCGCTGTTCTCAACTCTGTGCGAGATCTACACCTCCGACAATCCGAAGGTGGATCTTGAGAAGTTGGACACTTCGGACATTCCGGTGCTGCTCAGGATTCTGAGGAACACACACAGACATTATCTGGAGGCCACGATAGTCGCGATCCACGACAATGTCCACAGGATGACTCAGATGTGTTCCCCTGAGAACAGCGCAGTCATCAACCGCTTCTTCGACGATTACGAGCTGGACATCAAGACGCACATCCATTTCGAGGAGAAGGTGGTGTTCAAATACATCGAAGGCCTGCTGAAGGGCGAGCGCGATTCGCGCTTCTCCGTGGATATGCTCCGCGAGATGCACGACGATGCCGAGGACAAACTCACGGACTTCAAGAACATAGTGATGAGCCACCTGCCGGACAGCGACACGAGCGACGCGCGCTATGAAGTGCTCGTGGGCATCCTGAATGTGGAGGACGCCATCAGGCGCCACACCGTGATAGAGGAAAAGGTGCTTATGCCTCTGGCCGAACTGCTCGAGAAAGGCCATACCAAAGCGCAGGCAAACCCTGAGGAAAATGACTCCCAGGACATCCTTTCAGAACGCGAAAAGGAGATAGTAAAAGAAGTTGCCCGCGGTCTCACTAATAAGGAAATCGCGGACAAGCTCTTTATTTCAGTCTTCACGGTGACTACTCACCGCAAGAACATCACCCAGAAACTGGGCATCAAGACCATCGCCGGTCTGACTGTCTATGCCCTGATGAACGGGTTGATCAGCCAGACCGACATAGATCTATAAGATTTTATTTCTTCTCACGGGTTAGGTCAAGCCTGCGGAGAGTCGAAGACTTGTCCGTGCCGGGAGTTGCGAAGAGGATAGCGATGTGGCCTGCGTCGGTAGCAGGATCATAGACATATGCGACCGAGCACATGCCGCCGCCTGCCATTGCGCCCTGGTTGAGGCTGGTGGTAGGATAGAGGGCGACGGTGTTGCCGGCAGAGCTTGCGCTGACGTCCACCAGAGTGAAGTGAGTCTCATTCCAGTTGCTGCCCACGACTGCGGCATAGACGTTTCCATTGTACTTGAATGCCTTGACGGAGCCGGTTGCGCAGAAGTTGCCCCAGCCATAGAGGCCGCCGTAGCGGTGAGGCTTGGTCTTTCCGTTGACTGTCTCGGCGGTTCCCTCGAGGATCATATCAGTTCCCTGATAGCCCTGACGAGCTGCCACGATCATACCTGCGTTGCCGTCCTTGCCCCACTTGTCGTCGCTGTAAGCCGGGTCTGCAGTTCCAAGTCCGGTGAGAGCCTGTCCCCAGACGAAGAGAGCGTCTTCCTTCTCGACTCCGAGAGGAGAAACGGTGCTGCCTGCGGATGCGCCGAGCCTCCAGAAGCCAGGAGTGTAGTTCTGAACGCCGGTCATTGCGACCTCTGCGATATGGGTCTCAAACCATGCCCACTTTGCGCCGCTCACCACACCGTCCTCGAAGTGGAAGAGGTGGTGGTTGCCGGTGCCGCCGTCATTGGCGCCCTGCTTTGCCACGATGAGCATCTTGCTGTTAATGTCGCCGTTCACGTTCATGTACATAAGACGGCTGCCGTTTTCATAGATCTTGACAGGAGCCTTGTCCCAGCCATCCTTCCATGCATAGAAGCGGGTGCCGCTGGTGTAGTTCCAGGTGATGGCGCCGTCGCCGTCCACGGGAGCGACAGTCCACTCGGGATCGCCGTAACCCACTGCTGCGATAAGAACGCCGTTGTCGTCATTGCCAAGGGCCATGACACTAGCCTCAGGGAGGATGTCACCCCAGTTGAGCTCGCCGGCATAGTTGAAGTTGAGGTCATAGACGCGCCTGTCGCTGGTGACTATGTTGCTGACGCCCGAGAATGCGATGGCGTTGCCTGCATAGTAAGCGATGTCGTTGTTGGCACCGGCGGCGGTCAGAAGCATTCCGTCAATGTCCGGAACAGGAGAGATGGTGACTGCGAACTCAAGAGGAGTGGCCTGCACGGTGTACTCGTTCTTGGTCTCGCCGTCCTCGGCGGTGACCGTGAGCTTCACATCTGCGCTCCAATCGGTGATTGTTGCAGGATCCGGAGCGATGGTAGCCTTCTCGGAGATAGTGTAAGCTGCAGTTGCATTCTTGAGTGCTTCTGCTTCTTCCGGCTTGTACTGAATCTCGACAACCTTGTCGGCGTCGAAGATTTCGCCCTCGAGGACTACTTCCCCGCTGGTCAGGCTGAAGGTAAGGAGCTTGGCTGCCTTGCTCTTCTCAGGTTCCGGCTGGGGCTCTTCCTTACCTTTATCAGGATCGTCGGGAGTCTCCTCGTTAGGGTTACATGAAACGGCGAATGTGCCTATCATAAGGACACTTGCCATTAACAAAAAGAATTTTTTCATAATAATGATTAGTTGATTAATTGGTTGTTATTGAATGTGTTAATCGTCTGTACGTTTGATGTAAGCCCACACCTTGTACTTCTTTTCGAAGCCGGTGCGTGAGGACTTCACGGTGAGATACATCCTGGGGTTACCTTCGTCGTCGAGGGTAAGGTCGTAGATGCCGGCCACTGAAGGCGTGATATAGAGATCGTAGAACACTGTCGCCTGGAGGGTGACCGAGGTCAGATCCCAGTACATACGCTTGTTACGGGGAACTGCGAAAACTATCTCTCCCATCTCGTCGGTGGCGTTGTTGGTAATGACCGCTTCCACAGATTCCTTTCTGTCGAACTTGCTGTCCGAGGACAGAGCTTTGTGAGGAAGGTTCCACATAAGCATGGAGGTGATGACCACCTCGCTGTCTTCGTGGGTGAAAGGCATCTCCACCTGCTTGCAGGAGACTGAGCAAACTGCAAGCGCTGATAAAATGAGTAATGCTATCTTTTTCATAATATCACCATCCGGGGTTGTTCACGCCGCCGAGAGCGGCATTGTTGTTAAGTTCGCTGGCGGGAAGCGAGAAGCAATAGTAGCGCTCCATGAACACGCGCTTGCTGCCGTCGTCCGCATCGCATTCTTCGTAGGAGAATCCGCCGGGCTTGGTCGCATCCTGCTTGATCAGCACGCCGTGGACATTGATGTTGTTGAGCCTGTCCACTCCGAGACGCCAGCGGCGCAGATCCCAGAAGCGGAAGTTTTCGCCTCCGAGCTCCACGATGCGCTCGTGCTCGATCAGGTCCATGAACTCAGCCAGAGTGGAAGCCGACTTCGCCGGCAGGCCCACACGGGCGCGGATGTCGTTCAGGGCCTTGAGAGCCTCCGTCTTGTTGGCGGACCAGTCTTTCTGCGCAAGAGCTTCAGCCTTGTTCAGGAGGACCTCGCCGTAGCGAAGCATAATGTCGAAGTGGTTGCTTCCGGCTGCATCCCAGCTATGATCGTCTTCCGTAATGTACTTCTTGAAATAGTAGCCGGTGCAGGTGGTGTACGGAGAAGAAGTGCCTTTCGTGAAGGGCTGATAACCGTCCACTCCACCTTCGAAGGACTCAATCTTGCGGCCTTCCCAATCCATGTTGTTGTACATTATGGTTGCATAGAAGCGAGGCTCGCGGCCGGAGAACGGATCGTTGCCCCAGGCGGCGGGATTGGCATTGTAGGCAGCCCAAGTGAACTTGCTGCCGTCTGCCATCTCGAAGGCGTCTGCAAACTCGGCGGTGGGCACGATAGTGTGGCCGAAGCCTTTGTTGCCGTGGTTCGCGTTGTCGCCGGACGGGCGGAATATCTGGTCCGCATTGTGGTTAAGGCCAGTGGGCTGGAAATCCACCACCATAAGATTCTCCTTGCTGAAATGGTCTGCAAAGATATTGGCGTAGGACGGATCCAGGCCGGCGCCGAGAAGGGCGCAGGAATCGGCGGCCATCACCACCACGTCCCACTGCTTTGCATAAAGAGCCACGCGTGAGAGGAAGCCATAGGCAGCCTTTCTGGTCATACGGCTGAAATAAGCAGATTCCCACTCCACGGGGAGGTCGGGAATGCAGGCTTTGATCTCGTCTATAACCCACTGCCACGATTCAGCCTCGCTCAGGCGGGCTTTGTCGTTGGCTTCGGGGCCCTCGTATTTGTCGCGAAGAACCACTCCGCCGTAAATCCTGATAAGGTAGAAATACTGCATGGCCCTCATGTAACGGACTTCAGCAGTGCGGACTCTCAGGAAATCAGCGCTGTACTTGTCTCCATAGACATTGACATCGCGAAGGAATTCGTTGAAGCGGCGGATGCGGGTGTAGGAGTCGCTCCAGTTCGCGAGTATCGAAGCATCGTCCGAGATGAAGGGCTCGTAGTTGAACATCTTACGGTTGTAGCGCCTTTCTGTGGTCCAGTCAGCGTCCTTGAGGAGGTCTGTCATGCAGTCTGTGAACTGGCTGCTGAGCATCTTCACCGTGGATTTCTCGCGCACGGCGCCGTAAAGACCGATAACATACTGATCCAATATGGCCTCGCTTCCGGACCAGATAGCGTCCTGGGTAAGGCGATCCGTAGCAGGGATGTTCACCACATCATCGCAGGAGGAGAAACACGCCATCAGGCCTGCGAGAGAAAGAATCATCAAATATTTTCTTGTTTTCATCGCTTTGTCCTCCTATTAGAATGTAAGGTTAACACCGAGGCTGTAGGTGTGCTGCTGGGGATAATATCCGTTGTTCACACCAGGGTTCTCGGGATCGAGATACTTGTAATGGGACAGTGTCCAGAGATTCGTGCCGGCAAGATAGACCATGAGTTTCGAGATATTGGCCTTGCTGGTAATGCTCTGAGGCACGGTGTAACTGATCTGGAGGTTCTTCAGACGGAGATAACTTCCGTCTATAAGCCACCAGTCGGAGAGAACGTCGTTGTTCGCATTGCGGCTGTTGTGCATACGCGGATAACGGGCGTTTGTGTTGTCCACCACGCGCGAAGGGTCGTAGGCCGCCACGATGTCCGGATCGAGCCAGGAATTCTCCACCACGTGTTTGAAGGCGTTTCCGCCGGCGCCGTACCAGGGACGGGTGAACATGGTTCCGTCTGAGTGGCCGTTCTGGTAGATACCCATGATAGGATAATTACACATAGTCACTCCGTAGAACAATGCTGTCATCGCGAAGCCTTTGTAGGACAGGTCCACATTGAAGGAGAAGTTCATCTCAGGAATCTGGGAATAACCGAGCCAGACCCAGTCGCGTCCGTTACGGTCTATCTTACCGTCTCCGTTCTGGTCCACATAGCGGAGCGCACCGAGTTCGACTACGCCTGCGGGCGGCGACGGAGCGTTGTCCACCTGCTCCTGAGTGTTGAAGAACGGGCTGCCGTTCTCGTCCCTGACCGTCTCTAGTCCATACCACTGTCCGAGAGGGCGTCCGATCTCGATATTATTGCGGGAATACGCGTCCGAGATGAAGCGCGAAAGGACTTTATTGCGTGACCAGGCCAGGGTTCCGCGCAGGGAGTAATTGAATCCCGAAGGCAGGAAGTTGGTGTGGGTCAGGATGAGTTCGAAACCGCGGTCGTCCATCGTTCCGGTGTTCATCCAGGTAGGATAAGCGCCGCCGAGCGAAGGCGAGTAGTTGTTTCCGCCGCTGGCCTCGAGAATGCGGTCCGTGTATTTGTAGAACCAGTCGAATTCGACATTCAGTTTATTGCGGAACACTGCGAGGTCGAAACCTGCGTTGTAGGCGGTAGTGTGAGACCAGGTCAGGTTGCTGTACTGGTAAGGATTATCCGTGTAGAAGCCATAGATGGGGGTTGTGCCGCCGCCAAGATACCAGGTCACCGAGCCGCTGCTCCTGAATGTGGACTGATAGAGGTAGGGGCTGACGTCCGAAGATCCCAGCTGGCCGACCGAAGCCCTCAGCTTGAGGTTATCGATCCAACCTATCTGGTTCATGAACGATTCCTTGCTGATGTTCCATCCGAGCGAGACCGAAGGGAAGGTTCCCCAGCGGTTCTCGGGGGCGAATTTATAGGAAGCCTCACGGCGGACGGATGCCTCCACTAGATACTTACCGTCGAAGTTGTAGGACAGACGGCCCACGAAACCGCACTCGCCCGACCAGCCATACCAGCCGTAGACATCCGGATCCACGGCCGAGCGCTGGGTTCCAAGGCTGATGTCCACAGGGAATGTGGTAGCGTAGCCGCGCTTGTAACCGCTCATGCCCTCGCTGTAGCGCTTGGTGCGCTCGAACAGGCCGATGAAGGAAATGTTGTGCTTGCCGAAGCTGCGGTCGTAAGTTACCTGAGGCCTGAGGTTCACACTGTCTCCCCAGTCGATCTGCTTCATGAAGCTATGCTCGGTGATTCCTTCGGAGATACCTTTCTCCACCTTGAAGGTGTTGGTGTTGAAACCGTAGACGGTGTAGTTCTGCATGAACTGCCTGTAGTCGCTGAGTGTGAGGTTCAGACCTGCAAACATGGAGAGTTTGAGACCGTAGAGGAAGGAGTTCTTGCTGAAGGCATACTCGAGTGTTCCTCGACCGGCGAAATCCCAGGCCTGCCAAGTCTGCGAACCGGACTGCTCCAGGCCGGAATCGGGCTGGAAGATGGCGTCGCCGTTCTTGAAGCCCAGCGGATAGACCTGGCCCGTTTCAGGATCAGTGTATGTGCTGGCGATGATAGGGAGCATGTAGTTCGCCCTCTGGATGGGATCGAAATAAGCCTGCACGCCCATATCATAACCGGGCATATAACGGTTGGACTGCCTCAGGGACATGTTCATGCTGAAGGTCAGTTCGTTCGTGATCTTGGCATTGAAGCTGCCTCGGATGTTGATACGGTTGTATCCGGTGTTCTTCACCGTTCCGATCTGATCCATGTAGCCGATACTTCCGAAGTAGGTCACCTTATCAGTGCCTCCGTTCACGGAAACGTTGTGCTGCTGGATCGTGCCGAACTTGTTGTAGATGAGCGAACGCCAGTCTGTGTCCGCGTAAATCCCTGCATCCTTCATGCCCTGGATGACCTCCGGAGTCCATCTGTCCGTCTTTCCGTCCATCCTGAGGCCAAGGTTGTACCAGTAGATGTACTCGTCTGCATTAAGGAGCTCAGGTTCGTTGAAGTTACGGGACAGAGTGTAGGATCCGTCGTAAGACACGGTGGCCTTCCCTGCTTTCGAGCCCTGCTTGGTGGTGATGATGATAACGCCGTTACCGCCGCGGACTCCATAGACAGAGGCTGCAGCCGCATCCTTCAGCACGGAGATGCTCTCGATATCAGAAGGGTTCAAGTTCACCATCTGGCCGGACTCCATACCGTCTATTATATAAAGCGGACGGTTATCCGAGCCGTAGGTGCTGAATCCGCGGACTATGATGTCTGCGTGGTCCGCACCCGGGGTACCCATGGTCTGAACCGCTGTGATACCGGGAAGCTTACCGGCCAGCATGCTGGAGACGTTAGTCTGCGGGGCTTTCTGCAGGTCCTTCGCCGTGACGCTCACCACGGAAGAAGTCATATACTCCTTCTTCTGCACGCCGTAGCCCACGACCACGACTTCGTCCAGGAAGAGCGCATCCTCCGTCAGAACGATGCGAAGGTCCTTGCCGGAGAACTTCACGGTCTGGTTTGCGTAGCCTATGCAGCTGACTTCGAGCTGGGAGCCCACAGCCACCGCGATGGAGAATTCTCCATTCGGGCCGGTGACCGTGCCGTTTCCGCGCGAGCCCACCTCGATCACGGCCGCACCCGGCACCGCTAGACCTGTGTCATCCACCACAACGCCCTTCGCCGTCTGCGCTTTCTGCGCAAATGCCACGAGAGGCATCCCCGCAATGAGCGCTAGCGCCGCAATGCAGGTAATAAATAGTTTTCTTGAAAAAGACATCAGTTATTAGTGTTAAGTGGATTCAAAGATACGAAATATTCCGAAACGTTGTATCACTCTTTCAACGTCTACTCTAGCATAATTTTTGTATATTTGACCACTAAAAAATTTAATTAAGTAGGTTAATTATGAGAAAAACAATGCTTGCTGCGTTGGCGATTCTTGCCGGCGCAATGTGCTTTGCCCAGCAGCAGATGCCCCCGCTTCCGATTGATCCCGCGGTCCGCATCGGTCATCTCGACAACGGCCTTACCTATTATGTAAGGCACAACGAGGAGCCCAAGGGCCAGGCTAACTTCTACATTGCCCAGAAAGTGGGTTCCATCCTTGAGGAAGAAGATCAGAGAGGTCTCGCTCATTTCCTTGAGCACATGTGCTTCAACGGCACCGAGAATTTCCCCGGAAACGGCGTCATCAAGTACTGCGAATCGATCGGAGTCAAGTTCGGAGCTGATCTGAACGCCTACACCAGCATCGACGAGACGGTTTACAACATAGACAACGTGCCGGTGGCGACTTTCCCGACCGCGATAGATTCCTGCCTCCTCATTCTCCATGACTGGGCCGGCGCACTCCTTCTTGAGGGAGACGACATTGACCACGAGCGCGGAGTCATCCACGAAGAGTGGCGCTCACGCCAGAACGCCTCGATGAGGATGTACGAGAAGATCCTCCCCGAGATCTATCCTGGAAACAAGTATGGCCAGCGTCTGCCTATCGGCACGATGGAGGTTGTTGACAACTTCCCCTACGAAGCCCTTCGCGCATATTATCATAAGTGGTATCGCCCGGACCAGCAGGCTATCGTGGTGGTCGGTGATATCGATGTGGACGCCGTGGAGGCAAAGATCGCTTCGATCTTCGGCTCGCTGCCCGCACCGGCTGCAGATGCCGCCGAGCGTTACTATCTCCCCATCGAGAAGAACGTGGAGCCCATCATCAGCCTCGCAAAGGACAAGGAGCAGCCTTATGCCATGGTCTACATCATGAAGAAGCACGACCCAGTCAAGCCTGAGGAGAAGGGTGATCTGAACTATCTGGTTTACCACTACGCCCAGAACGCCGCAGCGATTATGATCAGCGATCGTATCCAGGAGATGCTCCAGAAGGCGGATCCGGACTTCATCGAGGCCGGCATCGACGACGAAGAGTACTTCCTTTCGAAGACCGAGGCCGCGTTCACAGGCTATGCAGTCACCGATGAGACCCAGCTCCTCCGCGGAATCACCTCCGTCTACCGCGAGATGCTCCGCGTCATCCGCAACGGCTTCACCGCCAGCGAATATGACCGTGCACGCCAGAATATCCTCACGAATCTGGAGAACCAGTTCAACCAGCGCGAGAAGAAGACCAGCGGCGCCTATTGCCGTGAGTATGTGCGTCATTTCATCGACAACGAGCCTATCATGGGCATCGAGAACCAGTTCGCATATGCTCAGCAGCTTGCTCCGAGCATCCCCGTGGAGCTTGTGAACCAGGTCATCGCCTCCATCATAGAGCCCGACAATCTCGTCGTGGTCGCCATGCTCCCGGACAAGGAGGGCGTGGTCTATCCGACCGAAGCTGAGGTCAAGGCAGCTCTCGAGGCCGTGGAGGCCGAGGAAATTGCTCCTTACGAGGACAAGGTTTCCGATGAGCCGCTGATCGCGAAGCTCCCGAAGGCCGGCAAGGTCAAGAAGACCGAGGCCGCTCCCTTCGGCTACACCAAGCTCACCTTCAAGAACGGCGCTGTCGTCTACTTCCAGCAGACCGACTTCAACGCTGACGAGGTCCTCCTCAGGGCCAACAGCCTCGGCGGAAAGTCGCTCTATGGCAATGAAGACATCATCACCCTCTCTTCCGTGGGCGAACTGATCGATGTCGCCGGCCTGGGCAACTTCAGCACCACCGAGCTCAGCAAGGCTCTCACCGGCAAGAAGGTCAGCCTCTCCGCCACCGTGGGCGAATATCAGGAACTGCTCAGGGGCAAGTCCACTCCCAAGGACTTTGAGACCCTGCTCCAGCTCAACTACCTCTATTTCACCGCCCTTCGCAGCGACGACGAAGCATTCCAGTCGTGGAAGACCAAGACCGCAGCGATGCTCGCCAACCAGGAGGCCCAGCCTATGTCCGCCCTTCAGGACAGCATCAAGCTTGTCTATGCTGACCCTGTCCGCGGCTATCGCCTGAAATCTGCCGATATAGACAAAGTGGACTATGCCCGTGCAATGCAGATCGCTTCCGAGCGCTTCTCCAATGCGGCAGACTTCGCCTTCATCATCACCGGTGCCATCAGCCTCGAGCAGGCCAAGCCGCTTCTCGAGCAGTACATCGGCTCTCTCCCCGCCAAGAAGAACAAGAAAGAGAACTGCAAGCTCTCCGGCTCCGAGTTCCGCGAGGGAGTGCTTGATGTGAAGTTCACCCGTCAGATGGGAACTCCTATGGCCACCAGCCTCACCCTCTCATCCGGAAAGTTCGAGCATAACCTCAAGAATGACCTCGCATTCGACATCGCATGCCAGACCCTCTCGATGGTTCTGCTTTCCGAAATCCGTGAGAAAGAAGGCGCGACCTATTCAATCGGCGCTTACGGCTACACGAACAGCATTCCTTACGAGAATGCCTACATGCAGATCCTTTATCAGACCAACCCTGAGAAGGTTGATTACACTGAAGGCAGAGTCGCCGAGCTCATCGCCGAGTTCCTCGAGAACGGTCCTTCCGCCGAGGATCTCTCCAAAGCGAAGGAATACCTCGCCAAGGAGTACAAGGCCGACCAGAGAGAGAACTCTTACTTCTCCGCGGTTCTCCAGGATCTCCTCATCAGCGGCAAGGATCTGAACACCGGCTACCTCGATGTTCT
>JAGAAD010000082.1 GCA_017615445.1 Bacteroidales bacterium | reverse complement strand
GGTTCCGGCTCCGGTTCGGGCTCGGGTTCCACCACCGGTTCGGGCTTCGGCTCGGGTTTCGGAGTCTCCTTCTTGTCGTTGATGAAGGTGTTGGTCTTGATGCGGACCACTTCCTCCACCTCTTCTTCTTCCGCTTCGGCCTTGGATTTCTTGCCGCTGCGCTCGAGAATCTCGGAGATCTTAATGTCTACCTGCTCCGCCGCCTGTTTGGCTTCCAGGTCCTTGCCGAAAGCTTTCGCTATCGAGGGCATCAGGTCCTCTGAAACCTTTGCATTAGGATTTTCTTCAATGTCCACTCCCTGCTTCTGGAGGAAATCCACCAGATCGCCGAGGCCGACATTGAACTGCCTCATGATTTTGTTAAGTCTGATTTCTGCCATATATAACCCCTAAAATGAATACTTAGTCTTCAAACTCGGCCTTGAGGATTCTCATAACATCCTCCACGGTCTCGTCTTCGAGATCGGCGCGCTTCGCCACATCCTCCGGACTGATTGCGAGAACGTCCTTCGCGGTGTCGCAGCCGATGCTCTTGAGTTTGTCGATGACCCACTGGTCGATCTCGTTCGAGAATTCGTCCAGAGCGACATCTTCCTCCTCCTGCTCTCCCTTCGCAACCTCACGCCAGACCTCGATCTCGCGGTCCACCAGCATGCCGGCCAGGGCGATGTTGCAGCCGCCGCGGCCGATACCCTTGCGGACTTCGTCCGGCTGCATGTAGACCTTCACCTTGTCCGAGCTGCTCTCGCCCATGTCGATCGAAGAGACCTTCGCGGGGCTGAGTGCGCGCTGGATGAGGAGCTGCGGGTTCTGGGTCCACTGGATCACGTCTATGTTCTCGTTGTGCAGCTCGCGGACGATTCCCATGATGCGGCCGCCCTTCACGCCGATGCACGCGCCGATAGGGTCGATGCGGTCGTCGTAGGACTCCACGGCCACCTTCGCACGCTCGCCGGGCACGCGGACCACCTTCTTGACGGTGATGAGGCCGTCTGCGATCTCGGGAACCTCCTGCTCGAAGAGCCTCTCGAGGAACTCGGGAGAGGTGCGGCTCAGGATGATGTAAGGGGTGGTGTTGTTACGCATCTCCACAGTCTTGATGATGGCGCGGACGGTGTCGTTCTTCTTGAAGTGCTCGCCGGGGATCTGCTCCATCTTGGGGATGTGCAGCTCGTTTCCATCCTCGTCAAGGATAAGGACTTCCTTGCTCCAGGTCTGGTAAATTTCGCCGGTGAAGATCTCGCCGACCTTCTCGGAGTACTTCTTGTACACGTTGGCCTTCTCGATGTCCATGATACGGCCCTGCAGATTCTGACGGATGTTCAGGATTCCGCGGCGTCCGAAGCTCTCGAGACTGAGTTTCTTGGTGTACTGGTCGCCGATTTCGTAATCGTCGTCGCCGCTATCCGCGATGACCTGGTCCAGAGTCATCTCAGTGTTGGGGTTCTCCACCTCTTCCACGATCTCGAAGTTCTGGTAGATCTCGCAGGTTCCCTTGTCCACATTGATAATGACGTCGAAGTTGTCCGCCGAACCGTAGGTCTTGGCGATCTGGGTGAGGAACACGTCCTTCAGAACACCCATCATCACCGGACGGTCGATGCTTTTCTCCTCCTTGAAGTCCTTGAAGGCATCAATCAGAGTCACTACTTTTTCTTTTTCCATTGTTTTATGTTATTCTTTTACTGTTTCCAAAAGCTTGTCCGCTTCCTCGGGGCTGAGGCCCACGGAACTGACGGTGAGGGAATAATCCTCCACATTGCGGTCGAAGGCGTCCAGAATCGCTCTGTGGACATACTCACAATCCTCGATATCCACCGAGCCATTCTCCTTGTCTATCGTCACCTCAAACACGTTCTCGTCGTCGTCGAAAAGCAGCTCGACGACCTTGCAACCTTTTTCTGCGGCGGCTTTCAGCAGCACCGCTTCGAATTCTGATCTTATCATATCTTAAAAACAAAGATAGGCGGCCCTTTCGGCCTCCTATCTCTTTCACGGGTGCAAATATAGCACTATTATTTCAATATGCAAATACTTTCAGGGCCTTCGTTGAAGAGCAAATCCATCACGGACAGGTTTCCCACGAAGCCGAACTTCTCCCGGAAGACCTGCCAGTACTCGCGGGTCTGCAGATAAGGAGCCTTTTTCGGATGGATCACGTCGCGAAGGTCTTCCCCATCGCAGGAGCCTGGCTGAACGGCTATCCCTATCTTCCGGCAGAAAAAGTCCGTGATGCGCGAATTCAGCTCCCAGAGCGTCTCGGGATGCGAATCCAGGATGGAGAACAGTTCGTCGCGATAGTACTCGAAAAACGGAGAGCTGAAATAAGCGGTCTCGATCGCATACTTCGTCCTACGGACCCAGTCCGTGGAGTAGTCCACACGGACCTCCGTGATCTTACGCCGGCCGTCGTGGACTATCGGCACCCGAAGATCCTCCACGCCGTTGGATGTGAGGATCCTGCAGCGGTTGCGGTAGGTCTGCTTCTGATAATTCTCAGAGTCATCTATGCGAACAGAGTACCTCGCCAGCACGGCAAAGTACTCTGTAGGGGGGAAGTATGCGCTCGAAAGCAGCATACCTTATTCGATGGCGCCCTTTTCGGTGACGTCGTTTCCGCGGACTATTCCGCGCTTCGAATTGCGAATGAAGTTGATGATCTCGAACTTCTCCGGGGTGTCCGGGAAACCGGCCTCCACCTTCGCAAGACCGTCAGTGACGTTGTTGCCCTGGTAGTAGATGGTTTCGTAGATGTCCTTGATCATGCGTATGGTGTCCGACTCGAAGCCGCGCCTGCGCAGGCCCACGATGTTCACTCCGGCGTAGCAGATGGGCTCACGGCCACAGAGCGAATACGGAGGGATGTCCTTGTTCACCTTGCTGCCGCCGCCGACCATCGCGTGCTTGCCGATGTGCGAGAACTGATGCACCACCGTGCTGCCGCCCAGGATCGCCCAATCGTCCACGTCCGTCTCGCCGGCGATGCCGACATAGCTGACGAGGATGCAGTGGTTACCCACGGTGCAATCGTGGGCCACATGCACATAGGACATGATGAGGACATCGTTTCCGATGCGGGTCACGCCCTTGCCGCTTGCCTTTGTTCCGCGGTTGATGGTGGCGCATTCGCGAATGTTCACGCGGTCGCCGATCTCTACATAGGTGACCTCACCGTCGAACTTCAGGTCCTGGGGGATGGCTCCCACCACGGCGCCCGGGAACACGGTGCAGTCTTTGCCCATCTTCACATAAGAGAAGATAGTGGCGTGGGGATATATCTTGCAACCGTCGCCGATTTCGACATTGTCGTCGATAAAAGCGTAGGGTCCGACCTCTACATTGTCGCCGAGTTTTGCGCCCGGATGGACGGTGGCAAGGGGATGGATATTATTCATAATTATTTATTTAATCATTTGTGCAATCTTGGTGTTGATGCTGTGGCCGGGCTTGTAAGCGGTGACCTTGGCTTTCAGGAAGCCTCCGCAGAGCCTGAGGTCTCCCAGGAGGTCGAGCATTTTGTGGCGCCCGCACTCGTCCGGGAAACGAAGCTCGTTGTGGTTCAGATAACCCCTCTCCGTCACAGCCAGATTGGGCTGGTGCAGGATCTTGCTGATGAGGCGCATCCTAAGCTTGCTCACCGGCTTCTCCACTATCACCAATGCGTTGTTCACGTCTCCGCCCTTCACAAGGCCTGCCATCAGCATTCCGAACACTTCGTGGAGGAAGCAGAAGGTCCTGCAGGGGGCTATCTCGCTGACATAATCCACCGAGGGATCCCACTTGACAGTCTGCACTCCAAGGACTTTCGAATTGAAGTCGATGGTGGATTCCACCGAGAGGCTGTCTGCGGGTTCGACCCTGATCCAGGACCCGGTCTTGGGGTTTTTATATTCCAAGACCTCGCTTACTTCTATCCACTTTCTGTCCGCTTCCTGCTCCACCGTTCCGTCCGGGGCTATCGCATCCACATAGGGTTTCGCGCTGCCGTCCAGAATGGGGACTTCCCTGTTGTCTATACGCACATAGGCGTTATCGATCCCAAGGCCGGTGAGAGCCGAGAGCAGATGCTCCACGGTGCTGACCGAGACTCCCCCGCCGGAGATGGTGGTGCTGCGGGCAGTTTTGGACACATTTTCCGCGACAGCGTCCGCGTAGGCTTCATGGCCGTGGATCTTGTGCAGATCCGTCCGGATGAACCTTACACCGGTGTCCACGGGAGCAGGACATATCTGCATATGGGCGTACAAACCCGTATGCAGTCCTTTACCCTCGAAGGAATATATCTTGGAAAGTGTGTGCTGTTTCATAAAAGCGGCGGCAAAGATAGGAAAACTTTTCGTTATTCCTCACCACTTGCCTTAAACTTTGCATAAGCCCTCATGAAAGTGCCGTGAGGGATGCCGGGCATTCCCATCAGAACCTGCCCGCTCTTGCGGACGTTTCCGATGACTCCTGCCTGAGCCGCCACCGTGGTGTGCGGGGCGACCTTGATGTGGCCGACTATTCCGGCC
Organism: Bacteroidales bacterium; assembly: GCA_017615445.1. The sequence goes on along the minus strand of JAGAAD010000082.1, from coordinate 9,791 downwards.
TGACCCGCGATTATGCAGCCCTCGCCGATGACGGCCGAGCCGGCAATGCCGCTGAGGCCCGCCATGGCGGTGTTCTTTCCGACCACTACGTTGTGCGCCACCAGGCAGAGGTTGTCTATCCTCACGCCGTCTTCGATGATGGTGCTCTCCATCGGAGCTTTGTCTATTGTGCTGTTCGAGCCGATCTCCACATCCGAGCCGATTATGACATTGCCCACATGCTCGATCTTCTTCCAGCTGCCGTCCGGCTGGGGAGCGTTTCCGAAGCCGTCGTCGCCTATCACGCAACCAGCGTGCAGGATCGTCCTGTCTCCCACCACCGTGTCGGAGAAAAGATGCACACCCGGATAGATTATGCACTTCTCCCCTATCTTCACATTGTCTCCGATAGTGACATTATTGTAGATTTTCGTGCAGTCGCCGATCGTGGTCTTTTTGCCGATAGTCACATAGTCTCCGATCCACACCTTCCTGCCTATCTTCGCGCTCCACGCGATGCGGCAGCGGCCGCGGTGGCGGCGGAAGGACTTGCCCTGGGATTTCACATATTCCAGAAGATCGGCCAGAGCGGAGTAGGCGTTCTCCACCCTCACGAGGGTGGGAGTCACCGCCTCCTTGGGCTCGAAGTCTTTGTTCACCAGAAGGATGGATGCCTTGCTGGTGTAGACATACTGCTCGTATTTAGGATTTGCGAAAAAACAGAGTTGGCCGGGTTTTCCGTGCTCGATCTTGGCGAATGTGCTCGCTGTTGCCTGCGGGTCGCCATCTACAGTTCCTTTAAGAACTTCGGCGAGTTCCTTTGCTGTGAATTTCATGCTTTCTTTTTAAAATCTCCAACCTATCGTGAATAATGCGGCGCAGAGCAGCTTACGCTGGCTGATGCGCGGGGCGAACACGGTTGAGTAGTCGTAGTATGGCTGATAGACGGTCTGAGGGTAAAGCGTTCCCTGAAGGGCGAAATCCGCGAAGAAAGCGCCTGCAGGGTTGAAGCCCAGGCCAAAGGCCGCTCCATAAACATAATCTTTATTGTATTGCGCTCCGACCGGAAGGGTCTTCCTGCCGAGGTAATAGTCGTTGTCGTAGTCTTCGTAGGTGATGACGTTTCCGTTCTGATCCTGGTAGGTCTTCTCGGGAGATGTCTTCAGCGAAGCACCTGCACGGACGGCCAGCGAACGGGCCACGTTGATCTCCGCGCCGAGTCTGAAATTGTGGGCCGGGCCGCTGAAGGTCCTCATCGCCTGATTGTCGAAGGCATATTCATCTTCGAAATCGCTCTCACCTTCGAACTTCATGCGGTTGTACATCACCATTTCGTAGTCCAGGCTCAGCAGACCGGTGTGCCCGAAGGTCCACGCCAAACCGGCATTGAGGATGCTCGGGGTGTACAGTGTGTAATTATACCAGCCCTCCTCGCCGGAGCCGCTGTAGGACTTGCCGTTGTCGTAACGGACCATTCCGCTGTGCTGCCAGCATTCCTCCACGTTAAGCACAGTCCTGGTCTGGTAGGCCAGTCCCACTCTGAGGCTGTTGGTCGGCAGCCAGATCAGACCGCCCTTCAGATAGACTCCGCCGGCTTTAGCGTAGTAGTTATAACGGTAGGCCGCGTCGCTGAAGTAGGTGTCCTCGGTGCTTGCGTCTGAATATGTGAACGACACGGGGAAATCCTCCACCGTCTGGGCCACCTCCGCGAAATTCTCCACGTTTGTGTACTCGATCATGGGGACGCCCAGATTGAAGCCCACGAACAGGCGGTCCTTGATGTTGAAACCGAAGTTCATGAGCAGGTCGCTCTTGTAGCCCATATGGGTCACCGTGCTGGTCTGGCGCAGGGCGCTGGGGACGTAGTGGTCTCCCTTGTCCGTCAGCACCTCGGAGCAGCCCACATATTCGTTGTTCGTTCCGAACGAATTGATCAGGCCTATGTCATAGCCAAGAGCGGTGTCCCAGTAATTCGAGTAATCCGAGTTTTTGTAGAAGTTGTTGGAAGAGAGCTCCGCCGGGCTGATGTTCAGATCAGTGGCGGCAGCGGCCATCTCGCCGAAGCGGGAAGACATGCTATTTGCGCCCGAACTCACCATCTTGGAGTTGTAATCTGCCACGGTGTTGAAGGCAAATGCGAAGGTGAAGGACCTCAGCGCATCGCTTTCTGTGTCGTAACGGGTGCTGACTCCGATGTTAGGGAGCTTGAACGCCGGATTGAAAGTGTTCTGAGCCGCGCCGTAGGGGCTGCTGGGGCTCATTGCATAGTGCGTGCGGCCGAGCGAAAGGCTCAGGGCCGGGGTGATCATGATCTGGGAATAACCGGCCACAGCCGAACCCGCAGGGTTGATTCCTATCGTCCCAAGATCTCCGCCCAGGGCCGTCACGGCATTCGCGAGGCCGGCGGATTTGGCCGAACCGATATAATCGTTGTCCGACAGATTATATGCGTCGTACATAGACTGAGAGTGCGCCGCGAGGCACACCGACAGTGATGCAACAATCAGTATGATAGTCTTTTTCATGACAATTCAGTTTATCTGTGACCGCCGCCGTGGTAGCCGCCACCGCCGCTGCTGTGCGATGAATGACTGCTGCTCGAGGAGTGTCCTCCGCCCGAATAACCGCTGCTTCTCGAGCTGCTGACCGAACGGGTGGAAGAACTGCTTTCGTAGCGCGTCGAACTGTTGTAATCGCGAGTGCTGTTATATGATGCACCCGAACTCGCGCGCGTTGCAGAAGTCGTCCGATAATTGCGAGTTTCCGAATACCCTTCTCTGTTCACGGCCGTGGTTTTGTGGCCGCTGCGCTGGACCTTTATGCGATCCAGGTCCCGCTGGGCCATCGCCGAGGCCGAACGGCCCGATGCCGAGGCCACGCGGCCGCCAGAGATAACCTGATGGGCCGGACGGGAATAGTGTCCGCTCGTGGCAGAGCCGGTCCTGCGCATGTAGGTTCCGGAATGGTGATAACCATAGTAGGGGCGATGGTAGGGGTAGCCGTAATAGCCTCCGTAGTAAGGATAGCCGTAGTACCAATCATAATCCCACCAGTAGGGATCGTAGCCCCAAGAGTAGTAGTAAGGCGAGCCCCAATAATACGGAGAATACCCCCAATACGGGGAATAGTATCCGCCATAGCGGGGATAATAACCCCAATAGGAATAATAACTCCAAGTGTACGGGCGCCAATAGCTGTAAGGATGCAGACTGTACGGATCCTCCAGCGCCACATAAACCGTGTCGCGGAGAACGGACAGAGAATCAGCCTCGCGGCGGAAGTTGTCCATCCGGGCCATGTAGCGGAAGTTTTCCTCGCTCAGAGGCTCCCGGCCTGACATCCTGGGATTAGGTTTGTAGTAGATTCCGTCCTGGAAACGGTCCGACTCGGAGAACTCCCCTGCCGTACCGCACGAAGCGGCGCAAATCGCAACCGCTGCGAAAAAGATCAAACTGCGTTTCATTTGAACCTCCTACAATAATTTTTTGTTATCTTTGCCCGCAAGATTCATACCCGCGCGGGAGCGGGACAGCAAATTTAGCAAAATTATTGGCAAAAACGATGGCAAAAGAAATCACACCGCGCAGCGAGAACTACTCACAGTGGTACAGCGACCTTGTAGTGAAGGCCGATCTCGCGGAGCAGTCTGCAGTGAGAGGATGTATGGTAATCAAGCCCTACGGCTACGCAATATGGGAGAAAATGCAAAGCGTGCTGGACGCCGCCTTCAAGAAGACGGGCGTGCAGAACGCGTACTTCCCCCTCTTTATCCCCAAGTCGTTCTTCAGCCGTGAGGCCGAGCATGTCGCCGGCTTCGCGAAGGAGTGCGCAGTGGTGACTCACCACCGCCTCATGAACGACCCGGACGGCAACGGCGTGATAGTGGACCCGGAAGCGAAGCTCGAGGAAGAGCTGATCGTCCGCCCCACCTCCGAGACCATCATCTGGAGCGTCTACAAAAACTGGATCAAGAGCTGGCGCGACCTGCCGATCCTGTGCAACCAGTGGTGCAACGTCGTCCGCTGGGAGATGAGGACCCGCCCGTTCCTCAGGACGGCCGAGTTCCTGTGGCAGGAGGGGCACACCGCCCACGCGAGCGCAGCCGAGGCGGAGGCCAAGGCCATGGAGATGGTCGGCGTCTACGCCAAGTTCGCCCGTGAGACCATGGCTCTGCCGGTGATAGTCGGCCACAAGAGCCCGAACGAGCGTTTCGCCGGCGCCTTCGACACCCTCACGATCGAGGCCATGATGCAGGACGGCAAGGCCCTGCAGGCCGGAACGTCTCACTTCCTCGGCCAGAATTTCGCCAAGTCGTTCGATGTGCAGTATGCGGACAAAGACGGCTCGCTGCAGTATGTGTGGGCGACGTCATGGGGCGTCAGCACCCGCCTTATGGGCGCGCTGATCATGGCCCACGGCGACGACAACGGTCTGGTGCTGCCTCCGGCCCTGGCGCCGATTCAGATAGTGATGGTTCCGATCTTCAAGACGGACGAGGAGCATGACGCAGTCATCGCCGAGTTCGAGAAGATCCGCGCCGGGCTCGAGGCGCTCGGGCACAGCGTCCGGATCGACGACCGCGACACCCTCCGCCCGGGCTTCAAGTTCGCGGAGTGGGAGCTGAAGGGAGTGCCTGTGCGCCTCGCGATGGGCGCGCGTGATCTCGCCGCCGGCACGGTGGAGGTCGCCCGCAGGGACACTCTGACCAAGGAAACCATGGCCCTCGAAGGAATCGAGCAGCACATCCACGGCCTGCTGGAAGACATCCAGGCCAATATCTATAAGAAGGCCCTCGACTGGCGCGATTCGAACATCCGCAAGTGCGACTCCTGGGAGGAGTTCAAGGTCGAGATCCAGAAGGGCGGCTTCCTTCTCTGCCACTGGGACGGAACGGCCGAGACCGAGCAGAAGATCAAGGACGAGACCAAGGCCACCATCCGCTGCATCCCCATCGACAGCTGCGTCTGCGAAGAGGAAGGAGTGGACATCTACTCCGGCAAACCTTCCAAGGGCCGTGTGGTTTTTGCAATAGCTTATTAACATTTATCAGATATGAAAAAGACATTCGCAATCATCAGTGCATTCGCACTTGCAATAGCTTCTGCATTCGCTCAGGATGCAGTGCAGAAAGCCGCCGAGGACGCAGCAGCCGAGATTTCCGGCGCTCCCCTCGAGGAAGTCAAGGCCCCGAAGCCCAACTACTGGACAAACTCTCTGTCCGTGAGCGTCGGTGTGAACAACACTATGCTGAACAACTGGGCAGCCGGAGGCTACAACACCCTCACCCTCGCTTCCGCCCTGGACGCCAAGGCAGACTACAAAAAGGACCTGATGAGCTGGAACAACCGTCTCCAGCTGGACTACGGTTTCCTCAACTCTTCAGACAAAGAAGGCGTGTTCCAGAAGAACAACGACCGCATCTATCTGGAGAGCAAGTGGGCCTACCAGACCGGCGCAGATTCGAAGTTGAGCTACACCGCTTCCTATGATTTCCGCAGCCAGTTCACGGACACCCCGGGCGGTTACACCCAGGATGCCACCACCCAGAAATGGTCTGCAGATCCCGCAGTGTCCGGCTTCATCTCCCCCGCTTACACCAACCTCGCACTTGGTATCCAGTGGGTCCCTAACGCATGGTTCAACATCAACGTCGCTCCTCTGACCGGCGGTTTCACCATCGTCACCAACGACCTGCTCCGTCCGTCCTACGGCATGAAGCCCGCGACTTTCCAGACAGACGGCACCCCCGCCACGTACAAGGCTGCTCTGTTCCAGTTCGGTGCCCAGGTGAAGGCCAACCTCAAGTTCGTCATCAACGACACCTTCACCTTCGAGTCACAGGCCACCGTCTTCACGGACTACCTCAGCGAGCCTTACTTCCGCATCAACTGGGACAACGCCATCGACTGGCAGCTCAGCAAGCTGATCAAGCTCTCCGCCAAGACCTGGATGATCAACGATCCCAACGTCCTGATCATCGATGAGACCACCGGCGACAGCAGCCCCCGCGGCTGGCAGTTCAAGGAGTTCATCAGCTTTGCCCTCACGTACACAATCTCTAACAAGTAACAGCGTGAGGATTCTTCTCGCAGTCAGCGGAGGCATCGATTCGATGTATATGGCAGAAAGGTCGCTTCGCGGCGACCTTTCTTCCGCTTTTGGCTCCGAACCCTGCGAGTTCGATGTGGCCCACATGAATTTCAGGCTGCGCGGAAAGGAGAGCGACGGCGACGAGCAGTTTGTCCGCGACTGGTGTGATAAGCACAGAGACCGCATTAAGCATTGTTATGTGAAACGGCCAGGCACCGCCGCCTACGCCGCAGAGCACGGCATCTCGATCGAGATGGCGGCGCGCGAACTGCGCTATTCCTTTTTCAGGGATTTGTGCCTCATTGGCGAATATGACGCCGTTGCCGTGGCGCACAACGCGGACGACAATGCCGAGACTTTGATGCTGAACCTGCTGCGCGGGTGCGGCTCGCGCGGGCTGCGCGGGATGTCGGCCGATTCCGGCGTGTATCCCCTCCGGATCATCCGCCCGCTGCTCGGTGTCTCCCGCGCGGAAATCCGCAAGTGGATGGAGGCCGAGGGGCTCACCTGGCGCGAGGACAGCACAAATGCGGAGACTGTCTTCAAGCGCAACAAACTCCGCAGCAAGGTGATGCCCGTCTTCGCGGAAATCAACCCTTCGTATCTGAGGACCCTGTCCGCGGACATGGAGCGTTTCGCCCAGGTGGACGACATCGCGGAGGACTATTGCCGGCAGGCCGCCGAAGTGTGCATCCTCCCGGACGGCGCCATCGACCTGAAGAAGGTCCTGACCTTCAAGCATTGGGAATACCTGCTGTTCCGCTTCACTGAAGGGAACCTGAACGCAGACGGACTTCTCCGTCTGAAGAAGTCCGTCGAAAGCGGCCGCCCTTTAGGGGGCAAGAAATTCGGACCTTACACAGTCCGCAAGGGGAAACTTCGTCTTATCTGACAGTGATTTTGTAAGGCATCGCGGCGAATGCGTATTCGACCTTGCCTTTCTTCCAGTTGTCATACCACTTCATGTAGATGCTGAAGTCCTCGTCCTGAGGGGCAAGCATGCTTGAGAACAGGTCTGCCATGAGCATAGTCTTCGGGTACTCGACCACATTCCAGGCATTGAGGTCCGCATCGCCGGCGCTGATCGCGGCATAGGCGATAGCGTCTTCGAGGGTGCCGAACTCGTCCACCAGGCCTATCTCAAGAGCGTCTGCTCCTGCCCACACGCGGCCCTGGGCGATGTCGTCTATCTGCTCGAAGCTCTTGTCGCGGGCTTCGGCCACGATCGAGACGAAGCGCTCGTAGATCGCTTCGATGCTGCGCTGCATGAAGGCATATTCGTCCGGGGTGAAGGGCCTTGTGAGCGACATCATGTCGCCGTGCTTGTTCGAAGAGACGGAGTTCACTCCAACATGGGCCGTGCCGGTGATGAGCTTGCTGAAGTCCGGGACCATTCCGAACACGCCGATCGAGCCGGTGATGGTGGTCTCGTTGGTGTAGATCTTGTCCGCGTTGTTCGAGATCCAGTAGCCGCCCGAGGCTGCGTAGTTACCGTAGGAGGCAATCAGGGGCTTGACTCCGGCGAGGAGGTCCAGCTCGGCCTTGATCTTCTCGGAGGCGGTCACGCTGCCGCCCGGGGAGTTCACGCGGAGGACCACCGCCTTGATGGTGCTGTCTTTCCTGATTCCTTCGATTATGCTGGCGAAGCGGTCTCCGTCCACATTCTGCTTGTCCAGGCCTTCCACTATGTTACCGTTTGCATAGACCACTGCGATTTTCTGGCGGGCGCGGACATTAGGTTTGACCTTCTTCTGCGCGTATTCGGGGAACGGGATCATCTTCACGTCCTTGAAATCTTCCACCTGCGCGAGGACGGCGAGCTTCTCTTCGAGACCCTGCCTGTCCACCGCCTCGTCCGCGAAGCCGAGCTTCACGAAATCTTCCGGGAGGCAGAGGCTCAGATCGTCGATGGCTTTATTCACGTCTTCCACGCTGAGGCCGCGGCTTTCAGCTATGTCTGCCGCATATTTCTTCCAAAGGGAGTTGATGAAAGTCTGGGTCTGATAGAGGTTCTCAGGGCTGGCGCTGGACCTGATGTACATCTCGCCGGCTGATTTGTATTTGCCGTGGCGGATGAGCTGGACCTTCACACCGAGCTTCTCGAGAAGATCTCCGAGGAAGAACATCTGGGTGCTGATACCGGTCAGCTGCGGGGTGCCGCCTATCGAGGAGGTCGTGTAGACCTTGTCTGCCACGGATGCCAGATAATATGCTCCGGTGGTGATCGCCTCAGTGTAGGCCACTATCGGTTTGCCGCTCTGGCGGAACTTCGCGAGGGCTGAGCGGAGCTCCTGCCTCTGCGCGAGACCTATCACGGCTCCGTCCGGCTTGAGGTAAATCGCTTTCACGCCGGGATCTTCCGCCGCTGCCTCAATCGCCTTCATCGCCTGATAAATACCCATGGGAGTTCCCTGATTGCTGCCGAAGGTGAGCACTTCGTTCGCCTGCTCGTCTATCAGCGCCTTCGAAAGGTCTATCTTCAGGATGCCGACCGCCGGGACAGCTTTCTGGTTGTTGCCGGCCGAAGCGATGATACTGATGAGGGTGAAGCCCAAAATCCAGAGCACGAGGATGCCGCAGATCACCGCGAGCATCATTTTCAGAAATTTTTTCATCTTGTCGTTTTTGATTCGTACACAAATGTAGTAAATTTGCTTGATTTAAGACTTTGTATGGCACAAAAACCCTCAATCCCGAAAGGTACCCGCGATTTCGGCCGTCTGGAGATGGCCGAGCGCAACTTCATATTCGACACCGTCCGCAGCGTTTTCCGCTCGTTCGGCTACTCCCAGATAGAGACCCCCGCGATGGAGAATCTCAGCACTCTGCTGGGCAAGTACGGCGAGGAAGGAGACAAGCTGCTGTTTAGGATTCTGAATTCTGGAGACGCCTTCGCTTCCGTGGATCCTTCGAAGCCCCTGGTCGGACAGGTCTGCGAAAAGGGCCTGCGGTATGACCTGACGGTGCCTTTCGCGCGTTACGTCGTGCAGCACAGGGATGAGATTTCCTTCCCGTTCAAGAGATTCCAGATGCAGCCCGTCTGGAGGGCGGACCGCCCTCAGAAGGGCCGCTACCGCGAGTTCTATCAGTGCGATGTGGACGTGATCGGTTCCAAGAGCCAGCTCTGCGAACTCGAACTAGTGCAGATAGTGGACGAGGTGTATCGCAGGCTTGGGATTAAAGTTTTGGTGAAGATCAATAACCGCAAGGTCCTGAGCGGCCTCGCCGAAATTTGCGGCGCGCCGGACAAGGTGGTGGACATCACTGTCGCTATTGACAAACTGGACAAGATAGGTTTGGACGCTGTGAAGGCGGAGATGCTCGAGAAGGGTTTGACGCCTGAAGCCGTCGCGCTGCTGGAGCCGGTGCTGACCTTGAGCGGCTCGAATGCCGAGAAGATTGCGGTTATGCGTAAGCTGATGGCTGGCTCCGAGGTCGGTTTGAAAGGTCTGGACGAGCTGGAAGAGCTCTTCGGCTTCATCGCCGAGGCAGGTCTGCAGACTCCTTGCGAGATAGATCTCTCCCTCGCGCGCGGACTTAATTACTACACTGGCGCCATCTTCGAGGTGAAGGCCCTGGACTGGGAGATCGGATCCATCAGCGGCGGCGGCAGGTATGATAACCTCACCGGCATCTTCGGCCTTGCCGACATGTCCGGTGTGGGTATCAGCTTTGGCGCCGACCGCATCTACGACGTGATGAAGGGCTTGGGCCTGTTCCCC
>JAGAAD010000003.1 GCA_017615445.1 Bacteroidales bacterium | reverse complement strand
GGCCGAGGAACTCGGCCTGGATCTGCTCGCGCAGATCCCTCTCGTGCAGAGCCTGCGCGAGAGCGGCGACGCCGGCGCCCCTGCAGCCCTTGGCAGCGGACCGGCCGCGGAAGCGTTTGTCGCCCTCGCCGGAAAAGTGGCGGAAATTGCGTAAATTTGAGCCTATGGCTGCTAAAACGAAAAAGACAGAAGACACCCCGATGCTCCGGCACTACTTCGCCGTCAAGGCGCAGCACCCGGAAGCGGTCCTGCTCTACCGTTGCGGCGACTTCTACGAATGCTATTCGGACGACGCCGTTCTGGTCAGCAAGGTCCTGGGGCTCGTGCTCACAAAGCGTGCGAACGGCGAGAAGGGCCCGACCGAGATGGCCGGCTTCCCTCACCACGCGATAGAGACTTACCTCCAGAAACTGATCCGCGCGGGCTACAAAGTGGCCATCTGCGACCAGTTGGAGGACCCGGCACTCGCGAAGAACAAGCTTGTTAAACGCGGTGTGACAGAGATACTTACGCCCGGCGTGGCCTTCGGCGAAGGCATGCTGGACCAGAAGGAGCACAATTACCTCTGCGGCCTCTATTTCGAAGACAATGTCTGCGGCGCGGCCTTCCTGGACGCCAGCACCGGCACCTTCCAGGTCGCGCAGGGCAGCCTGGATTATATAGGCACCCTGCTGTCTTCCTTCCAGCCGAAGGAACTCATAGTGGACCGCGCGGTCAGAAACGCCGTGAAGGAGCGTTTCGGCGACTACTACATCACAAGCGTGGACGAATGGGCCTTCGTCTATGAAGCGGCCTACGAAAAGCTCTGCCAGCAGCTCGGCGTGAAGAGCCTGAAGGGCTTCGCGATTGACACTTTCCCGCTGAGCATATGCTCCGCCGGCGCGCTGATCTTCTACCTCGAGCAGACGCAGCACGTAGGCCTCAAGAATATCTGCAGCATCAGCCGAATAGACGAAGCGAAGTTCGTGTGGATGGACAAGTTCACCGTCCGCAACCTGGAGATCTTCGCGTCCGCGTCCGGAAAAGACGGCGTCAGCCTGGTGGAGACGATCGACCGTTGCTGCTCGCCGATGGGTGCCCGCCTCTTGCGCCAGTGGCTAGCCCTTCCGAGCATAGACCTGGCCGAGCTGAACGGCCGTTTCGACTGCGTGCAGTTCTTCTATGACAACGACGGCGCGCTCGAAGAGATACAATCAGAGATCGGCAATGTGGGCGACCTGGAGCGCATAATCGCCCGCGCCGCCACCGGCAAGATCCTCCCCCGCGAGGTGATGCAGCTCAGCCGTAGCCTCGCCCAGATGGGCCCGATTCAGAACCTTTGCGCGGGTTCGGGCGTTGAGGCCCTCGAGAAGCTCGCCGGCAAGATGAAAAACTGCGAGAAGGTTGTCAGCAAAATCTCGGAAACTCTCGCGGAAAACCCTGCCGCCCAAATCGGCAAGGGTCCTGTAATCGCCGAAGGCGTGGACGCCACCCTCGACGAGCTCCGCAATATCTCCTCGGGTGGCAAGAATTACCTGCTGGACCTCCAGCAGCGCGAAAGCGAACGCACCGGCATCCCCTCGCTGAAGATAGGCTACAACAACGTCTTCGGCTATTACCTGGAAGTCCGAAACGCGTATAAGAATATGGCCCCGCCCGAGTGGGTGCGCAAGCAGACGCTCGTGAACGCCGAGCGCTACATAACCCAGGAACTCAAGGACTACGAAGAGAAGATCCTCGGCGCGGAAGCCAACATCTACGAAATCGAGAGCCGCATCTACGGCGAGTTGATCGCCTTCATCCAGGGCCACATCCGCGACATCCAGGCGAACTGCAAGGTGGTGGCGCAGCTGGACGTGCTGCAGGGCTATGCCCAGCAGGCGGTGGACCACGGCTACTGCCGGCCGGAGATCGACAAATCGAACGTGATAGACATCAAGGCCGGCCGCCATCCCGTGATCGAGACGCTGATGCCGGCGGGCGAGCAGTATGTCCCCAACGACATCCGGATGGACAGCGCCACGAACCAGATCATGATCCTCACCGGCCCGAACATGGCCGGAAAGAGCGCGCTGCTGCGCCAGACGGCCCTCATAATCCTCATGGCCCAGGCCGGCTCGTTCGTCCCGGCGTCCTCTGCCCGCTTCGGCTTCTTCGACAAGATCTTCACCCGCGTGGGCGCCACGGACAACATCTCCCGCGGCGAGTCCACGTTCATGGTGGAGATGCTGGAGACGGCCATGATCATGCACAACCTCAGCGCCCGTTCGCTCGTCTTGCTGGACGAAATCGGCCGCGGCACCAGCACCTACGACGGAATGAGCATCGCCCGCGCGCTGGTGGAGTATGTCCATAAGTACGGCAAGGGCGCGAAGACGCTGTTCGCCACGCACTACCATGAACTCAACGACCTCGAGCTGTCCTACCCGCGCGTGAAGAACTACCACATCGCGGTCAAGGAGCAGGGCAAGGACGTCATTTTTTTAAGGAAGCTCGAACCGGGCGGGGTCGCGCATAGCTTCGGTATCCATGTGGCCAGGCTCGCCGGCATGCCCAAGGAGGTGGTGGAGTCCGCCGAACGCACGCTGGTGGAGCTCGAGCGCCGCGAAAAACGCGCCGAAGCCCTCTCGAAGCAGGGAAAGGTGGAGGCCGACGGAAGCCTGCAGCTCTCGTTCTTCCAGCTGGACGACCCGGTGCTTTCCGCGCTCCGCGAAAAGCTCGAGGCCGCCGACCTGAACAACATGACCCCCATGCAGGCCTTCGATCTTCTCCGTCAGATGAAATCTGAGTTGGGAGTTTGACGAAAATTTCATAGATTTGCAGACTTTCAGAAAAATCTATAAAAAACACTAAATAAAGATGAAAGAGTATTCAGCACAAGACATCCGCAACGTGGTTCTTCTGGGCGCGACGAAGTCCGGTAAAACCACGTTGGCAGAAACCATGCTTTTCGAGGGAAAAGTGATCGACAGGCGCGGTACCATTGAGGACAAGAACACCGTCTCCGATTTCGACGACCTCGAAAAGCTCAATCAGAGGTCTATCTACGCAACCCCCGTGTATGCGGAGTTCCAGGGCAAGAAGATCAACATCCTGGACGCCCCCGGTTCCGATGACTTCATCGGCGGCGCATACGCAGGCTTCCGCGTCTGCGAGAACGGTCTCCTCGTCATCAACGCCCAGCAGGGCATCGAGGTGGGCACCCGCAACGCACTCCGTTATGCAGATCAGTACAAACTTCCCCTCATCGTGGCGGTGAACCACCTGGACGGTGAGAAGGCAGACTGGGATCTCGCCCAGCACGCCCTTAAGGAAGCCCTCGGCAGCAAGTACCTCGCACTTCAGTTCCCCACCGGAACCGGCGTGGATTTCAACGGCGTCGTCGATGTCCTCACCATGAAGCACAACGACAACCAGGAGATCCCCGCACAGTTCGCCGACAAGGCAGAGGAAGCCCGTATGGCCCTCATCGAGAAGGTCGCCGAGTTCGACGACGCTCTGATGGAGAAGTTCTTCGAGGAAGGAACCCTTTCGGACGAAGAGATCGTCAACGGCCTTGCCATCGGCATCAAGAACCGCGAGGTTTACCCGGTTCTCTGCGTGTCCGGAAAGAAGGATCTCGGCGTGAAGCGCCTTCTCGAGTTCATCGCGAACTCGGCAGTCGCCCCCAAGGTGGACGAGAAGGGTGCCGCTGGTCTCTTCATCTACAAAAACAATGTCGAGCATCACCTCGGAGAAGTTTCCTACTTCAAGGTTATGTCCGGCGCCGTCACCGCAGGTCTCGACCTCGAGAATCCTGAGACCGGTGACAAGGAGCGCCTCAGCGCAATTTATGCCGTTGCCGGAACCAAGAAAGAGCCCGTCCAGGTTCTCAAGGCCGGCGACTTCGGCTGCGCAGTGAAGCTCAAGAACGGAAAGAGCAACACCACCCTCTCCGCTCTCGGTTCGAACCTCAACTTCGACAAGATCCAGTACCCCGCTCCGAAGTACCGTTGCGCCATCAAGGCCAAGGTCCAGCAGGACGAGCAGAAGCTCGGCGAGGCCCTGAAGAAGATCTCCTCACAGGATCCCACCGTCATCGTGGAGTACTCCAAGGAGCTCCGTCAGACCATCCTCAGCGGAAACGGCGAGCAGCACATCAATGCTGTGAAGTGGAGAGTGAACAACGAGTTCGGTCTCGAGATCGAGCTCTTCGCTCCGAAGGTGCCTTACCGTGAGACCATCACCAAGGTAGCAACCGCTCAGTATCGTCATAAGAAGCAGTCCGGCGGCGCCGGTCAGTTCGGTGAGGTCCACCTCCTCGTCTGCCCTGCAGAGGGAGAGCTCCGCACTAAGTTCCCTATCGACGGCAAGGAAACTCAGCTGAACATCAAGTCCCAGGAAGTCATCGACCTCGAGTGGGGCGGCAAGCTTGAGTTCTACAACTGCGTCGTCGGTGGCGCCATCGACCTCGGCTTCATGCCCGCTATCCTCAAGGGTATCAAGGACCGAATGGTCGAAGGACCTCTCACCGGTTCCTACGCCCGCGACATCCGCGTGTATGTCTACGACGGTAAGATGCACCCGGTGGACTCCAAGGAAATCGCCTTCATCATCGCCGGCCGCAACGCCTTCAAGGAGGCCTTCCGCATCGCCGGCCCGAAGATCCTCGAGCCTATCTACAACGTTGAGGTGACAACCCCCGGTGAGTACCAGGGCGCAGTCATGTCCGATCTCCAGAACCGTCGCGGTATCCTCGGCGACCTCGGCTCGGACGAAGGATTCAGCATCCTCCGTGCCCGCGTGCCGCTCGCAGAGCTGTACCGCTACTCGACCGTTCTGAGCTCGCTCACCTCCGGTTCCGCAAGCTTCACCATGGAGTTCGCAGACTACCAGCCGGTACCTGGCGAAATCCAGAACAAGCTCATCGCAGACTACGCCGCCTCCGAGAAGGAGGACGAGTAGTCCCTTCGGCGAATCGCTCAATCAGCCGACCCTTCCGGGCCGGCTGATTTTTTGTCTGTCCTTGCCCCCCTCCCTCTCTCTCCCTCCCTTTGATTCTCTCTTCCCCCGCCCCTCCCTCGCGAATCCGCAGAGAAGCCACGCCTCACCCCATTATCTTCTTTCCCTCCGCAAATCCGCAGAGAAGCCACACGCGGACCCCTTTTTCCCTCTGTCCTCGCGAATCCGCAGAGAAGCCACACGCTTACCCCCGCCAGAAGGGGTGGTGGGGGCGCCGACCGTGTGGCTGAG
>JAGAAD010000081.1 GCA_017615445.1 Bacteroidales bacterium | reverse complement strand
GTGTGGCTGCGGGCAAAATTGCCCCCAGCCACACATCGACCAGCCCCAGAAGGCGCTCTGGCGGGGGCGAGTGTGTGGCACTTCTGCGAAAAGTTCGTAACTTTACAATATGATTAACCACGCCTCAGACTCCGGACGCAGAAATATCCGCATATTCATCTCGTCTACCTTTAAAGACATGAAAGCAGAGAGGGATTTCCTGATGAGAATGGTCTTCCCCAAGCTTCAGCAAATCGCCGCCGAAAGAAATGTCGGCGTTGTTCCCTTGGACCTGAGGTGGGGAATCACCCAGTCAGAGGCGGAAAACGGTAAAGTTCTTGAGGTCTGCCTGCGCGAGATAGACAACTCCAGGCCGTTCTTCATCGGCATCTTAGGGGATCGTTATGGCTGGTGTCCTTCGGCCAAGGAATTGAATAAGAACCCATATCTGCGTCAGGAATATGGTGCTTGGCTAACTTCCGATATCGATCGTCAATTAAGCGTCACGGAGATTGAGGTCCAATATGGTATTCTTAGAAAAAGCGGCACCCAGCACGCCTATTTCTACGAGCGCTCCAGCGTTTTCCAGGACGCCCGAGTCAAGCACCTCAAAGATGAAATAATCAAGGATGGGCGTTATCCCCTCAAATCTTTTTCGAAACCAGAGGACCTTGGTGCTTTGTTAGAAAAGGATTTTTTAGCGTTGCTGGATTCTTTGTATCCTCAAGGGGATCTTTCTGCCGTGGAGAGGGAGCGCCTTAGCGAAAAGTCAAGGCTGGAAAGCCTGCGCGAAATCTATCTGCCCAACCCCGACCACTATAACCGTCTGGACGACTTTCTTCACGGCAACGGAAGGGAGTTTGTCGTCTACGGCGAAAGCGGAATGGGCAAAAGTGCGCTGGTTGCCAACTGGCTTCAGACTATCTCCGACTCATATCGAGTGGTCTTTCGCTCCATCGGACTTGCAGGGGTCGCTGATTCAGAAAGCGTGGCGGCCTCGATTTCCGAGGAGTTGTCCGGAGATCAAAAGCTGTCCGTCGGCGCATCGCTCGCAAAAGCGACGGGAGAAGGACCGGTATTGCTGGTTCTGGACGGCGTGGACAATCTATCCGAAGATGATAATTCGAAGCGTTTGAGATGGTTGGAGAAAGCTCCAGCCGGATCCAAAATCATCTTTACGACCACCAATGCGGATGAGACCCTTGCCGCAATCAGGCTCCGAAGCGCCGAAGAGCTCCACCTTGAGCCGCTTGGCCCCGATCGCAGGAGGAATCTTATCAACTATTATCTCTCCAGCTACGGCAAGAAACTCACTCCACAGCAAACAGACCGTATCGCCAATTGGGACGGCGCATCAAACGCCAACGAGTTAAAGACACTGCTGGATGAGCTCCTCGCTTTCGGCGTTTTCGACCAGCTGGACCATTTAATTGACTATTACCTGTCTTCAAGGGATTCGCGCGACTTCTATCGCAGAATTATCCGCAGCAAGGAGAAGGATTTTGACAGTAAAACCGTTGAGGCCGCACTGAGCTTGATAGCATTCTCCGCCAAAGGCATCTCTGAAGCAGAAATCCTTTCTATCTCCGGCTGCACTCAGCTATCTCTATCTCAGTTCTTGTGCGCCTTCCGTCGGCATTTGCTCGTAAATAACGGACTCCTGTCTTTCCACCACAACCGACTCCTGGAGGCCGCGAAAGAGGAGTATTCCAAAAGGGAGACAAAAACCAGGGAAGCCATCATTAAATATTTCAAAGACACCCCGAAGGCTTCCCGTGCGATCGACGAGCTTCCTGTTCACTACTTCAAATTGGCGAAAGAGCGCGAGCTCTACGATTATATTACAAGGATTGAGATTTTTGGCGAACTCTACAGAAGGGGGTTGTTTACGCTTGGCCGATACTGGCGTTTCTTGATAAAGAAGGGCATGAACCCCGACGTCTATCTTTCGCAGGACTGGGTCCATAGTTCAGTGGGTGCCGACAAGTACAGGCTTTTAATTCTTAACGCTATCGGGTACGTCTTATTCTCTATCGCAAACCAATATTCTTTGGCGAAGCGCTATTTTAAGACTGCGATTGAAATTGGTGAGGGCATACAGAGCGAAGAGTTGGCGAACGCGTGGTTCTATTTAGCCAGGGCTCACGCCGACTCCGGTGAATGGGAAGACGCTCTAAATGCCGCACACAAGGCATACTTCATCGCGAAGCAAATAGGCTTAGGAGAAAGTGGCCTGGCGGGTAATTGTTTAAGCGTTATCGCGTCTTATTATTCTAATTACAAGAACGACGAGGATGAGGGGCTAAAGGTGCATCTATCCAGTCTCAAAATGACGGAGAAAGCTTGTGGTAGTCACAGCCTCGATACAATTCTTTCTTATTTTAACGTCGGGATTACTCTCTGCGATTTGAAAAGGCCGGACGAAGCCAGGTATTATTTTGATCAGGCCCTGACGCGCAGCCTCGAAGTGGTTGGAGAGAATCATGAATCCACGGCCAATGCCTATTATGGCCAGGGATATCTGGCGGAAGCCTGCGGTAAGTATGAAGAAGCCCTTGACTATTATAAGCGAGCGTTGAAGATCCGCGAGTCCATTTTCGGCGTTAATCACCTGTCGATCTGCCAGACTCTTGTAATAATAGGGACGTGCTATACAAAAATGGGAGACTGGATTACGGCGAGTGATTACCTCAGTGAGGCAATGGAAGCCGGGAATTCGATTGGCTGGCAAGGCCTACAATACATTGACTGCGTTTTCTTGTTGGGCGCCAGCGAGTATAATCTTGGCCACAAAAACGAATCCCTTAAATTATTCAAGACCTGTGCGGAATACACAAGAAAGTATGCTAAGACTGTTACTGTCCCGACTACGTCAGCTTACCTGAGTTTCAAGCTAGGCATGATGACGCTGTATCTGTCCGGTTATGGCGACGCAAAACCGCTCTTTGAAGAGGCCATTCAAATTTGGGAAGAGAATGACTACAGAATGAAGGACGACTGCGGTCTTGCATATAATTTTATCGGCATGTACTACTACGTCATAGAGCGCGATTATGCCAAGGCTAAGCACTATTTCAGCGAATCCTATTCCATCTTGAGCGCCGTTTCTTCCGACCAGGCCGGTATTGCAAGCTACAATCTCCGCCTTACGGAAGATGCGCTGAACGCATAAAGAGATTCTATATCTCCTCTTTCCCCGTCGGTTTTTCCCGCGGGGATTTTTGTGTCCGCCCCTCGCGCGAATCCGCAGAGGTGCCACACGCTTACCCCATTATCTTCTTTCCCTCCGCAAATCCGCAGAGGTGCCACACACCGACCCCGCTCATAAGTGGTTTTGGGGGCACCGAGCGTGTGGCTGCGGGCAAAATTGCCCCCAGCCACACATCGACCGGCCCCAGAAGGTCCCCTGACGTGGGTAAGCGTGTGGCATTTCCGCAAAAAAAGCGAAGACGGCGGAGCGAGGGGACAATAGAGGGGTCCCGGGAGGGAAAACAGTGTCGGGGGACGGCAGACAGGAGGTCAAGGCGCAAAAAAGCCGGCCCGGGAGGGGTCGGCTTTTATGGGGTTTCCCGATCTGGTCGGGAATGACGTCCGGGCGCCGGAATGACGTCCGGAGCGCCGGACTTACTTCTTCGCGGCTTTGCGACGGAGGATGGTGTCCACCATGATAGGGGTACCGATCATTATCGAAGCGTAGGTTCCGATGATGATACCGAGGCAGAGGGCCACGGAGAGACCGCGGATGCTCTCGCCGCCGAAGATCGCGATAGCGAGCATCGGGAGGAGAGTGGAGACCGAGGTGTTCACCGTACGGGTGAGGGTGGCGTTCAGAGCCTTGTTCACGGTGTCCTTGAAGTCGTCGTTCGGGTGGAGCATCAGGTTCTCGCGGATACGGTCGAAGATAACCACGTTGTCGTTGATGGCGTAACCGATTATCGTCAGGATTGCGGCGATAAAGGTCTGGTCCACATCAAGGTTGAACGGAAGGATACCCGAGAAGAACGAGAAGAATCCGATTATGATGATTGCTGTGTGTGCCAGCGAAACCACACCGCCGAGACCCCATGCCCAGCCCTTGAACCTCCAGGCTATGTAGCCGAAGATCACGAGGAGGGCGATAATCACAGCGATGATGGCGTTGCGCCTGATGTCGCTTGCGATCGATGCGCCGACCTTGTCGGAACTGATGATACCGTTAGGGTTCTCGAGAGTGCTGGTGAACTCGCTGAAGCTGACGGGCTCCGAGTAGAATCCGCTGAGAGCTTCGTAGAGCATGCCTTCGATTTCGGCATCCACGGAAGAAGATTCGTCCTTGTACTTGTACGAGGTCGTGACCTTCATCTGGCTGTCTCCACCATACTGCTTGACCTCCACGGAGGCGTTGCCGACTGTCTCGTCTGCAGCGACGGCTGCGTTGAAGACCTCGATGGTCTTGGCGCGAACCTCTTCTGCTACCACGGGCTTGTCGAAGCGCACGATGTAGGTGCGGCCGCCGGTGAAGTCGACACCGTAGGTGAAGCCCTTGATGAAGATAGAGCAGAGAGCGAGCACGATGACGGAACCGGAGATGATGTAGGACCATTTGCGTCCGCCGATGAAGTTGATCTTCGTGTTCTTGAGGAAGTTCCTGGTGAAGTTGTTCTCGAAGGTGATGTTCTTACCCTTGCTGACACGGTCGTCGAAGATGATCCTCGTGATGAAGATAGAGGTGATCACTGAAGTGATGATACCGATGATGAGGGTGGTGGCGAAGCCCTGGATAGGACCCGAACCGAACACGAAGAGAACGATACCGGTGAGGAGGGTGGTCACCTGGCCGTCGATAATGGCGGAATATGCATTCTGGTAACCGTCGTGGATAGCCTTGCTCAGGCCCTTGCCGGCCTTGAGCTCTTCCTTCACGCGCTCATAGATGATAACGTTCGCATCCACAGCCATACCCAGCGTCAGGATGAGACCCGCGATACCCGGGAGGGTGAGGGTTGCACCGAAAGCTGCGAGGGTGCCGAAGAGGAACACGACGTTGGTCACAAGTGCGACGTCTGCCACAAGACCTGCTCCCTGATAGAAGAAGATCATGTACAGAAGCACGAGGATGAAAGCGATGATAAAGGAAATCAGACCCGCACGGATGGACTCTGCGCCGAGGGAAGGACCCACAACCTGCTCCTGGACGATGGTCGCAGGGGCGGGAAGTTTACCGGACTTCAGAACGTTCGTAAGGTCGGTGGCCTCTTCGATGTCGAAGTGGCCGCTGATCTCGGAGTTACCTCCGGTGATTTCGGTGTTCACGACCGGGTATGAGTACACGGTTCCGTCCAGGACGATGGCAATCTGCTTGCCGATGTTGTCCTTGGTCAGGCGTGCCCAGATGTTTGCGCCTTCGGCGTTCATGGACATCGAGACGGAAGGAGCGCCGCCGCCGCGCTGGTTGTTGTAAGACACGCGGGCGTCTGTCACCACACTACCGTCCAGAGGGGCCTTTCCGTCGCGGGAGCTGACCTTGATGGCGATGAGTTCGTAGACATTGTCCACAGCCACATACTCGGACGGCTTAACCGACCACATCGGGCGGAACTCGGCCGGGAAGATGTCTGCGGTCTCCTTGAGGAGGGCGTTCACGCGAGCGGTGTCCACTGCGTTTGCATAACCGATCAGAGCGCCCTGACGGCTCTGCGAAGGGGTGAGGACGGCGAAGAGGGGGTTAGCCTTCTTGTAGGCCTCGAGCTCTGCGTTAGAACCCTTCTGCTGGGCGAGCTCCTGCTCCACCACGTCGTCCGAAGCGGTGGCCTTCTCGGCCGGAGCCTCTGAGCTGGCGAGCTGTGCGAGAGTCTCGTTTGCTTCCTCGAGATAAGGCATGATCTCGGAGTTCTCGAATGTGGTCCAGAACTCGAGGGATGCGGTTCCCTGGAGGAGTTTACGAACACGCTCGGGCTCTTTCACGCCCGGGAGTTCGATAAGGATGCGTCCGGTGTTTCCGAGCCTCTGGATGGAGGGAGAAGCCACACCGAAGCGGTCGATACGGTTGCGGAGCACGTTGAAGGAGTTTGCCACCGCGGCCTCCGCATCCTCGCGGATCACCGAAATGACTTCGTCGTCTGTGCTGTCCGGCTTGATGCGGTCACGCATCTCGTATGTGCCGAATATCTGGGCGAGCCTCTGGCCGTTTGCCACTTCCTTCCAAGCCTCTGCGAAGAGGGTGATGAAGTCGCCGCGGCTGCTCACCGAACGCTCCTTGGCCAGGGCCACGGCCTTGTTGAACTCAGGGGTCTGCTCACCTGCGAGGGCCTTCACGAGGTCCTCCAGCTGAACCTGCAGCATGACGTTCATACCGCCCTTGAGATCCAGACCGAGGTTTATTTCCTTTGCCTTTACATCTTTGTAAGTTTGTCCGAGATAGACTTTTTCCGAGGAGATGGAGTCTGTGTACCATCTGCTCTGGTGCTTCCTGATAGAATCGAGCGCATAGGCCTGATCCTCAGCAGCAACTTTGGACAGGTCGAAAGCCTCCACAGCCTTCTCTGCATATTTGTCTGCCTTCTTTTCCATGATGCCGGTGACGGCGGTGAAGGAGAGCTGCCATACGCAGGCAAGGGCGAGGAGAATCGCTACGAGTCTGATTGCGCCTTTACTTTGCATAATTTTTGTTAGTATTTTTGATTATTATTTGTTCTGCTTGCAAATGAGCCCGCAAATTTAACAAAAATTTCACACAAAGAAAGGACAAATCATCTTATTTGCTATTTTTGTAATCTATACACACACTGGGGTATGAAAGGGCTGGGTCTAAAAACCGTCGTCGTGCTTGCGCTTCTGGCGCTGGCGGCCCCGTTCTTTTCGGCGGGCGCTGCGCCGAAGGCGAAGATAAAGCCCGTGCCGCGCGGCCCTCTCTCCGCGCGCGACAGCCTTTGGATAAGGATGGTCACGGACTCCGGGCTGATTATCCTCCCCGGGACGGACACTGCCCTGACCAAGAACGTGCCGGAAGACTCCCTGATCTCCTACGAAGAATCATACCTGGCCTACCTGGACAGCGTGCAGCGCGCCCGCAGGATCGCTGACAGCCTGCTCGTCCGGCAGGACAGCATCATCCGGGCCCAGCAGCGGGCTGACAGCCTCTTGCGGGCGCGTCAGGACAGCCTGGACAGAGTCGCCGCCACCATCGACGAACTCGTGCAGAAGGGTAACGACTACAGCGAGTTGTACTACTTCGCCAAGGCCTACGAATGTTTCCTCAAGGCCGAAGGCCTGTGCTCGGATCCAGACTACAAAGCCGCCATCACCGCCAGCCGCAAGCAGTGTGACTATGCAAGAAGCCACACTCAGAAGATTCCGGACCTGAAGGTGGTCGCGCGCGCCCTGTTCAGCGTGGACGACTTCTTCCTCTATTATCCTCTGCCGGATAAGTCCTGGCGGCCGGTAATCGGCGCTCCGGCGGTCTACTATCCCGGAACGGACTCGGAGATCCACCTGAACCGCGACAGCTCGCTGGACATGATATACCCTATGTATGACGGCGACAGGATGTACTTCGCTTCGAAGAACCTGCCCGGATTCGGAGGGTACGACCTGTATTATGCAGACTGGGACGAGAAACTCGGCGAGTGGGGCGAGCCTCACAACATGGGCTTCCCCTACAACTCGCCCTACGACGACTTCCTCTTCATGAAGACGGAAGACGGCCTCTACAGCGTCTTCGCCAGCACCCGCGGCCTCAGCCAGGACGGAGAGGATGTCCACGTCTATGTGATCAGGAACTCCGAAAAGACCAGCTACCGCGCAGTGAACAAGCCCAAGGAGCTTGCGCAGATAGCCGAACTCGCCCCTAATGTCCACGACTCCGAGGCCGAAGTCCGCGGCGATGCCCTGCAGGCACAGTACCAGCAGGCCGTGGACAAGGAGCAGGAGCTCCGCCTTAAGATAGAAAACGTCGCTCCCGAGGAGCGCCCCACCGTGCAGGAAGAGCTTAACACAATCCTTGCGGAGAAGACCCGCCTGGAGGAGCTGATCCTCAGCGGACAGTCCGCCTACGGCATAGGTGAAAACGAGCTTGTGACCACCGGTGTGGAAGGCTCATTCCCCTTCACGAAGAAATCCTACGGTCCAACCATTAAAATAATATTCGACGAATAATATGACCCCTACTCTCATTATTATCTCCCTGGTGCTTCTCGGCGTCCTCATGATGCTGATCGAGTTCCTACTGACCCCCGGAATGGGTTTCGCCGGAATAGTCGGCCTGGCCTCCTTCGTGGGTGCATGCGTGTATGCTTTCATTAAGGAAGGCACCCAGACCGGAACCATCGTCACGGCGGTGGTGGCCGTAATCGTGGTTATCCTCTTTATCTGGATGCTCAGGGGCAAGAGCTGGAAAAAGCTCGAGCAGAAGGAGCAGATAGACGTGAAGACCAACACTGAAGTCGAGCAGGTCGCAGTGGGCGACAAGGGAATCACCCTCAGCCGCCTCGTCCCCATCGGCAAGGTGAAATTCGAAAAAGTCACCTGCGAGGTGCACAATGCAGACGGCAATTTTGTGGACCCCGGCGTGGAGGTCGAAGTGATAGCCGTCGAAGACAACGAAGTGAAAGTAAAACCAACAAACTGACAGCCATATGACTCAAATCATCATCTGGGGTGCGATAATAATTGTCGCCCTCATCATTCTCCTCTGGTTCTTCCCCGTTCCGCTCTGGTTTCAGGCAATTCTGTCCGGAGTAAGGGTTAGCCTTATTCACCTCGTGCTCATGCGCTGGAGGGGAGTCAATCCCAACACCATCGTCATGGCCCTCATCACCGGAACAAAAGCCGGCCTGACCCTAAAGGCCAACGAACTTGAAGCGCACTATCTGGCCAAAGGAAACGTGAGCAAAGTCGTGATGGCTCTCATCTCGGCCAACAAAGCCAACATTCCCCTGGACTTCAAGATGGCTGCGGCTATCGACCTCGCAGGCCGCGACGTGTTCGAAGCCGTGCAGATGTCCGTTAACCCCAAGGTCATCAACACCCCGCCGGTTACTGCCGTTGCTAAAGACGGTATCCAGCTGATCGCAAAGGCCCGTGTGACCGTGCGCGCAAACATCAAGCAGCTCGTGGGCGGTGCCGGAGAAGAGACCGTTCTCGCCCGAGTCGGCGAAGGCATAGTCTCCAGCATCGGTTCGGCAGAGTCTCACAAAGAAGTGCTAGAGAACCCGGATTCCATCTCCAAGGTCGTTCTTAACAAGGGCCTCGACGCCGGAACCGCATTCGAGATTCTCTCGATCGATATCGCAGACATCGACGTGGGTAAGAACATCGGCGCGGTCCTTCAGATGGACCAGGCCGATGCGGACAAGAACATCGCGCAGGCGCGCGCAGAGGAGCGCCGTGCAATGGCAGTCGCTCTCGAGCAGGAGATGAAGGCGAAGGCGCAGGAGGCGCGCGCCCAGGTCATCGAGGCCGAGGCTCAGGTCCCTCTCGCCATGGCGGAAGCTTTCCGCAACGGCAATCTCGGCATCATGGACTATTACCGGATGAAGAACATCCAAGCCGACACCGAGATGCGCGAAACCATCGCGAAAGACTAAAAGGTGAATGCTTCAAACGCGAAGCGGCTGGATAAACGAATGTTTTCCAGCCGCTTCGCTGTTTATGCAGTCCCGGCGAGGTTTCGGCAAGTAACGGCACTTTTGGTAATCGAGTCTGGGACCATTTGATGATTTCGGCCTAAATAGTTGTTGTTGTATTTTAAAGGAAAGAAACAATACTATATCGGACCATTATATGTTTTTTCCACATAATAATAGTCTTCCGACATATCTGGGTATATTATCTTCCAATCATTGTTTGCAAGATTATCTAACGTGCACTTGTAAATTATATAGTTAAAACTCAGGATTAGATCCTTGTTGGCTAACTCAAGATCTTGTTGTTTGACAATATAAACAAACAATGTGTCACGCTCGTATTTAAAAAACTGCTCGAAAGTTGAGGGATATCTCTCGCTGATTGCCCAATCATTGGTTTGCTGTGGAGGCGTGATAAGGTTTGGATTATGGTCCCAACATTTAAGCAACCAATTGATCGAATAATAATCTGAGATTGTATCATCCCCCCAGTCTGTCACTATTGTGTCTCTGCTATTATTGGTAACAGAAATTGCTTGATGTTGCCCTCGTATTTCTGGATGACAAGATGGAACTAATGATATTGTCATCAGTACAAAAAAGGTTATCACAATGTTCTTCATATCATTAATACGTATTTCTATCTATGGCAGAATGAATAACACCAACTAAAATACCAGTATAGTACTTCCGTTTTTATTAGACAGGTGCCATCTTGTTGTTAGTTGATATTAAGCAGCCAACCGGAGGTAGAGCTTGCTTGGTATTTGTCGGTCGGGGAAATCAGTCTTCTACGGGTATCTCTATCCCCAATTTTCTGGATACCCGCATTGCAAAATCCAGCTGCATCTCCAAATCTCCAATCTTCCGCAGATACCGATCCTTCTGCTTCTGGATCGCCTCGTCATCAATCTTCAATGTCTCGCTTTCCCTTATGGCCCCCAGGGCCACTTTCGCCTTAAACTATGAGTCGTACTTTTTCCGTGTTCCTTTCATGGTCCTAAGTTATTACTTTTTAACTTGGGCACCTGTCTTAAAATATGAGAGCATTATAAACTGCACGAAGAACAGGGATGGCTACAATTACCATTATTTCGAGCCGATTGACGAGGAATAGTTGTACATGGAATCTATTCTTTCCTTCTCAAAGCAAATATCCTGTTGAGAGGGAGGTAGCGGCCGAAGAAAAGCTTTATGATGTGAAAGGATAGTCTGTTTTTTGTCGCTTTTTATTCTTCCTGGTAATACCAAGGCCTCTACTCGTTCTCCAACTCGAAATCTTCTCATTGCAGATTTAGATAGCGTTACAGTACCTACATAGTAGTCCCCTCCGTACTCAATGTCATAATAAGCAACTTGACCATCCCTTCTTATCATTGTTGCTACCACAGCAGTCCCATCTTTCAATAAATGTATGTTAATGCATTGTTGCCAAATAAATACAACAAGAGTTGGAATAAATAGTATAAGCGCGAAACAGAATAATAGTTTCGACAACAGGTATTTTGTCTTCTGTGTCATGGTTTTGGAGCATAATAAGTTGGATAAGTAGGGACCATTGGGGCAGAGGGATCAATGGTTATAGTACATCTACCTGTGGTAATACCTATAGTTATTGAGCCGGCTAATTCGTAGACATCGTTGGCATAATTGTGCCCGAGCGGCCATATCCCACTCAATTCGCTTGATTCCAGATTTGAGAGAATATCTTCACTCCCTATACCAATAGCATCTGCCACATCGCTATTTGCTAGATTGGTATGGCCATAATATCTATTTGCTTGATAAACAGCTTCTTGTCGGCTCGAAGATTACTGCGCTTGAGGGGTGGGGGTCGCTCTTGACTTCTTGGCCCCAAGACAGGAGCGAGATAAAAATAAGAGTGACACCAATAATAACGCAGATATGATTGCCTATTCTCATCAAATCGAGCTAATTGTACCTATTCGAATCTTTTATCAGGCCTTCGATCTGCACGCGCAGTTCGGAGGCTTTTTCAGAATTCAGCTCGTCGATGGGGAGGTGGAAGCGGAAGCGCCAATGGTGGTTCGGGTCCGCCGGCTGGTTCACGCGCTCGTTCTCGAAGTCCTTGCGGCGCAGGTTCTCGTCCAGGCCGACCCAGTCCTGAAGCGGGAAGATCGCCAGCATGCAGGCGGAATTCAAATGATCCCAGAGGATCTTCCTGAGGTCCCAAGGCGCAAGGTCGCCCTTGCCGGCCTCGGCGTTCTGCATGCGCAGGGTGGCCATGTCGTGGCTGGAAGTTGCGCAGACGCTGAGGTACGGCCATTCGCGGCCTTTGTCCATCTGCACCATCTCCAGCGAAAGGATCTTCCAGTGGTCCATCACGCCCGGGACGCAGTCCGGCACCATTCCGAGGTCTTCGCCGCAGGCGAGCATTCCGCTTGCGCTCAGAAGCTCGGGCAGCTTGCGCTCGGCGTTGCGGCGCCAGAACTCGTCGTGCCTGTGGTAGAAGAAGTCCACATAGAGCTTATCGAAACGCTCCTTCTCCGCCTCGGACAGCTTGCTGGTGTCCGGGTTGATAAGCGGCTGGTAGCAGTCCGGGTGGCGCGGATCCGGATGGAACAGGCCCTCGCGCGGCAGGCGCATGAAATAGATGTCCTCCGCGCTGTAGGGCATAGCCGGGTTGAAGTGGCCCATAAGGCCGCTCTTGTATTCCGTGGGGATCTCCCAGATGCGGAAGAAGCCGAGGATGTGGTCTATGCGGAAAGCGTCGAAGTACTGGCTCATCTTCTTGAGGCGGCTCTTCCACCACGCGAAGTCGTCCTTGGCCATCTCCTCCCAGTTGTAGGTGGGGAAGCCCCAGTTCTGGCCGTCCGTGCTGAAGAAATCCGGCGGAGCGCCCGCGCTGGAATCGAGGTTGAAGAGCTCCGGATGGAAGTGTGCATCCGCGCTGTCGCCGCTCACGCCTATCGGGAGATCGCCCTTGAAGGAGATTCCCTTGCTGCGGGCGTAGGCCACCTCTTCGCTCAGCTGTTTGTCCAGGTGGTACTGAATCCAGCGATGGTAGTCGGGCTCGTTCTTGTCCCTATGCGCGCAGAACTGGACATATTCGTCCAGCCAGTAGGCGTTCTCCTTGCAGAACTTCTTGTAGGCTGCTGAAGCCATATCCTTAGCCCCCCTGGCTTCGAATGCCTTGCGCACAAGCTTCATCTTGGACTTGAACACGCGCGGATAGTCAATCTCCGGGAGAGCATTCAGCTCAGCCTGCTCCTTTAGAAAAGCCTTGTCCTCTTTAATTCCCAGATCCTGCAGATGAATGTACAGAGGATGCAGACCGAAGCTGCTCACGGGGCTATATGGATAGGAGTCTTTCCATTCACCCTTGCGCGTGGTATCATTGATAGGCAATAACTGAATCAAACACTGGCCTGTGGACTTTGCGAAGTCCACCAGCGGCCTTAGGTCGCGGAAGTCGCCTATGCCGAAATCGCGCTCCGTGCGGAGCGAGAACACCGGCACGGCAATGCCCGCGCCCCTGAAGCCAGGCCTGTCGAACTTCTCCGCGATGTGCTTGCGCGGGAACGGGCAGCCCCACACCGGGCAGTCGATCCACGAATCGCGGACGTCCAGCGTCTTGGCGCCAGCCTTCGGCTTGAAAGAGTGGTTGGTCCACTCCAGACGGGTGATCAGCCCGTCCTGCATCAGGACATAGGAATAGTCTTCCAGCGCTGCCGCAGACACTTTGTCCACCGTCACCGTCCACACATCTCCCTCACCCCAGTTCATAGGGTGCTTCACACCGTCCAGAACCAGCGCCAGGCTCTCGCCCCAGCGGGTATGATACTCTATCGAGAAGTTAATTTTCATATTGCAGAATCATAAAGTCTTTTTCGTACATGTTCATCGCCTGCGGATAGACCATCTCGCCGGTGATAACGTTCTTCCAGACGCCGTCCGGCTCGAGCTCGTCCGTCACCTCCTTATAATCGGCCCAGGGAATCTCCACTCCCTCGGAACCATTATTGACGTACACGAACACCACATCGGAATAGTCCGGCAGATACCTGAAATAGGCATAGGTGTTGTCCCTGCGGAGGAAATGCGTCATCAGTCCTTCTGTCACGGCCTTGCAGCCCTTGCGCCAGTTGAACAGCGTCTTGAAGTAGTCGTGCATACCGGCCATCGTGGAATCCGCCTGCCAGTCCAGCGGGAAATCGATGCGCAGCCCGCCGTGGCCCTGGCTGAGGTCCTTGCTTACCGCGCCGAGCTCGTCGGCATAGAGCACCTGCGGGATACCGCGAAGGGTGGCCAGGAGCGCGAACGCCGCCTTCACCCTGTACTCGTCCCTGCCCACGCAGTCGGCCAGGCGCTCCTGGTCGTGGTTGCCGGGGAAGATGAGTTTGTTCGAAGGGTCGGCATAGAACTGGTCGTTCGAGACGCTGTCGTAGACGCGGACCATACCCTCGTCCCAATTAACTTTGCCGTTGTGGTTCAGCGCCTGAAGCATCGCGGTCTGCAGCGGGAAGTCCATCACGGCCGGCAGGTTCGAATCGAAGCCGTCGCGGTTCAGGGCGCCGCTCTGCCAGTAGGCCAGCTGAGGGACGTTGTTGGTCCAGACCTCGCCCACTATGTTCAGGTTCGGGTACTCGTTTCGGACGGCGGCGCACCACTCGCTCATCGGGTATTTCTCGTTATACGGGTAGGTGTCCACACGCAGGCCGTCCAGGTCCGCCCATTCCACCCACCAGATCGCCCACTGCTGGAAGTAGCGCAGCAGGAACGGGTTGTCCAGGTTCATGTCCACCATCGCGCGGTCGAACCAGCCGCCCTCGAAGTTCTCGCGGTCTATCGCCGCGGCATAAGGGTCGTTCTGGGTGCTGAAAGCGCAGTTCGAATGAGTGTACTCCGGCCACTGGTGGATCCAATCCTGGAACGGCAGGTCCTTCATCCACCAGTGCTGGTCGCCGCAGTGGTTCGGGACTATGTCCATGATCATCTTTATCCCATGCGCGTGCGCGTCCTGCACAAGCGCGCGATAGTCTTCGTTCGAGCCGAAGCGGCTGTCGATCTTGTAATAGTCCGTGCAGGCGTAGCCGTGGTAGCTCTCGCGCAGGACGTTGTCCTCGAGCAGGGGCGTGCTCCAAATGGCGGTCACTCCGAGGTCCTGCAGGTATCCGAGCAGACTGCGGATGCCGGCTATGTCGCCGCCGTGGCGGCCGTAGAACTGGTCAGGCGCCGCCTTTTCGAAGGTGTCCGGCGTGCTGTCGTTGGACGGGTCGCCGTTCACGAAGCGGTCCGGCATCAGCAGATACATAAGGTCGGCGGCGGAAAAGCTCGTGCGGCTTGCCGAACCCGCGCGGCGGGGCAGCAGCTCGTAGGGCACGCTGAATTCCTCCCGGCCGTTCGAAAAGCAGAGCTTGTAGGTGCCCGGACGGGCGGCTTTGTCGATCTCCACGTCGATGAAAAGGTAGTTCGGGCTCTCCACCTCGTGCGCGACCGTGGCGCGGACTCCCTTGCCGCCCTCGATCCACACGTCGAAATCGCGGATTCCGTCG
Source organism: Bacteroidales bacterium (assembly GCA_017615445.1). The sequence goes on along the minus strand of JAGAAD010000081.1, from coordinate 18,081 downwards.
CCCTGCACCATCAGCTGGAGGGGCATTTTCATCCCGGTCCACCAGCACAGCGGCTCCACATGCTTGATGCGGTCCGCGCCGGCCTTCAGCGACCAGTTCCACGGCGCCTGCAGTTCCACGCTCACGGTCACCGCGTCACCGCCCTTCGAGCGCCTGAACACGATGGTGGTGCTGTCGCTGGGCACGATTTCGAACGCGGCGTCCGAATCTAGCGCCGGGTGCGCGTGCTTGAACTCCGCCAGATATTTATAATACTCTGTGAATTCGTTGTCCTCCCAGGTGGGAGCGATGTCTTTCTCGAAGAAAGCGAACCTGCGGTTGTAGCCCACTTCCTGGCCGGTGTAGATCAGCGGCTGGGAATGCGGCAGAGTCCAGCAGAGGACGCCCATGGCCTTGACGGCCTCGCCCATTCTCTCGAACTCCGTGCCCGCCCAGCTGTTTTCGTCGTGGTTCGAGGTGAAGGCCATGCGGTTGCCGTCCGAAGAGATGTAGTATTTGTTGATCTCTTCAATCAGTTCGGCCTTGCCCTTCTTGCCCTGGGCTATGTCGTTCAGAATGTGGTGCAGCCTCCAGGCATACATGGAGTTGAAGCCGGCGTCGAACATCCAGTCTTCCTCCGCCTCGGCGAGCATGTAGAAAGGCTTGCCGGCGATTATTCGCAGGGAGTCTATGCTCGGCTTCCAGAATTCTGCTGGCACCTGCGAAGCCACATCGCAGCGGAAACCGTCCACTCCGCGTTCCACCCAGAATTTCATGGAGTTGTACATCGCCTTGTGGACCTCCGGCTGGCCGTAGTTGAGTTTCGCGATATCAGTCCAGTCGTACTCCACGATAGTGTGGCCCAGAGAGTCGCGGTAGTACCAGCTCGGATCCTTTTCAGAGACCCACGGGTGGTCCGGCGAGGTGTGGTTGGCGACCCAGTCCAGGATGACCTTCAGACCGAGTTCGTGGGCCGCGGCAAGGAATTCGTCGAAGTCCTCGAGGGAGCCGAATTCCGGATTGGTGTTGCAGTAGTCCTTGATTGCGTAGTATGAGCCGAGGGAGCCCTTTCTTTCGAGCTCGCCGATGGGATAGATCGGCATCAGCCAGACCACATCCACTCCGAGTTCCTTCAGGCGCGGGAGCTGTTCCCTCGCGGCGTCGAAGGTGCCTTCCGGGGTGAACTGGCGGGTGTTCAGTTCGTAGATCACGCCGTCCGAGACGAAATGGTCGTCTGCCTGAGGCGCAGGTCGGGCGCAGCCGGCGAGAAGCGCCAGCGCTGCAACCAGGAATAGGTATCGTTTCATAGAATTGCGGTTTTACTGAAGGAAGACTGCTGACGAATTGGCTCCGAGGGTGACGTTCGTTCCTGAGACGCTGACGCTTCCGAGGCTGATCGCCTTGTCCGAAAGGTTGTCGTCCGGCAGCGAGACGGTCTTTTCGCTTGAGCCCACATTGTGCAGCACAAGAGCCTTCGAGCCGTCTGATGCGGTCATATACCAGGCGGCCACTGTCTTGTCCTCGGTGTTGCTGTCGTTGTATTTGCCGTGCCTGGACATCTTTCCGGATGCCAGCGCGGGAACTGTATTTCTGGCCTTCGTCCATTCGAAATAAGTGCGAAGGAGAGATTCGGAGTCGTCTTTTTGAGAGGCCACCGAGATAGCGTCGGTCACCAGGTCGTAGTCCACGCGGCCTCCAAGGTCTCCAGTCGCGGCGTCTGCGGCCTTTTCCCAGACTATCGGTGTGCGGACGAGTTCGTCTTCTCCGCCGTCGTCGTGGTCTTTGCCCCAGTAGCCAAGCTCCTCGCCCTGATAGATATAAGGCTCGCCTTCTGCGCTGAGCAAGATTGCCGCGGCCTGCTTGAGTTTGGGGAGATCCTTGTTCAGGGTGGTGGCTGCGCGGGTTTGGTCGTGGTTGGTCAGGATCGTGGCTGCTATGGCGTTGGGATTTTGTGCGCGGTATTTCTCGCGGTAGCCGATCAGATCCTTTGCGAGATAGCAGCCAATGCGTTCGTTAAGCACCCACTTCAGCCTCTCCCAGAAATCGAATTCGAAGCAGGCGGGGATGCCTTTGTAGTACTGTGCCACGGAGTTCGCGTCCATCCACACCTCGCCGACCATATAGAAGTCAGTGTCGTGGGTCTTGCGGAAGGTCTCGTTGCAGCGGTCGTACCACTTCTTCAGGAAGGTGACGTTGTTTGAGTTGTTGAACGAGCCCATGCCTCCGCAGATGTGCTTTACGGCATCCAGACGAAGGCCATCTATTCCGAGGCCGATCCATTTGTCCACGGAGGCCGCCAGGTCCTTGAAGCACTGATTGTTCTCGGCAGTGGAGATGTTGCCGTAGTTCAGGTCCGGCATCCAGTCTCCGAACGCGCCCATGAAATAGGCCGTCTTGGTCTCGGTATTGGTGAGGTCTATGCGGTAGCGGCCCTTTCCTTCGATGAACATGTCTCCGCCGTTGGAAACAAGGTTCACTGAAGTTCCGTCCGAGACTGTCATGTCCTGCTCGGGGGCGCCGAACTTGGAGCCGGCGTTCCAGTTGGGGAATTTGCGCACCAGCAGGCCCCACTTTCCGTCTATGTCCATCACGATGTGGTAACTGCCGTTTTTGTCGTCCACGAATTTCACCGTCTTGTCTCCCTTGCCGTCCTGCCACATATAGAGGTTCCAGTCGTTGGTGCCGTTGGTGAGCGCTTCGGTAGTGCTGGTGATTTTCAGTTTCGGAGAGCCGGACACGGTCGCGTGCCATTCCCCGGCGCTATAGGAGTAGCCGCTGAGCATGGGATAGTTCTTGTACTCCGTGCTCGGGTTCGAGCAGATGAAATAGTAGTCCCTGTAAGGGCTGGATTCGTCTGCCAGGGCGTCCAGGAACCAGGAATGGCCTTTGCCGGAATGGTTCAGGACATAGTCCATATAGACCTTGATTCCCTTTGCGTGCGCGGCGTCGATCAGGTTCTTGAAATCCTGCTCTGTACCGTACTTAGGGTTGAGGGCGGCGTAGTCCTGGACGTCGTAGCCGTGGTACGAATCGGCAGGATGCGCAGGAGAGAGCCAAATGGCCGAGACTCCAAGGCCGTCCAGATAATCCAGGCGCTGCCGGATTCCGTTGAAGTCGCCTATCTTATCTCCGTCGCTGTCTGCGAAGCTGTAGATCAGGAGCTGATAGGTGATATTACCCTTCTTTTCGCCCTGGGCGTAAGACGGTAAATCATATGGCTCCGGTTCCGGTACGGGCTGCGGGTCCGGCTTGCAGGCAGCAGCAAACATCGCCGCAAGCAGCAACAGGCTATATAAGGATTTTTTCATATCCGGTCATTAGTTGGTTAACCTCCAAAGTTAGCAAAAACCGCAGTGAATAACAATAAAAAAGGCCCCCGGAAATCCGGAGGCCTTGATAAGAAATATCTGCCGAGTATTACTCGATAACCATTGTTCCGATATCGGAAAGGTTGTAGGAGAGGGAGAATTGGATCTTCATGGTTCCGGTAGCTCCGCCGACGCTTGCCTTAGGCAGGCTCATCTCCAGATAACCGAACTCGTCGTCAATAACGCCCCATGCAGCCATCTTGCCGGCCTGCTCGGCGCCGTTGAGCTTAACCCAGCCCTGCTCGTCCACACCGTTGACAACCTCTGAACCGTCGGTTCCGGATGCCGAGGTGGCATTGCCCCTGAAGGGATAGATGAGAGCAACAACCTCACAACCTGTGATTTCAAGATCGCCCTTGCCTGCAGCGTCTGCGGTCGGGGTCTCAGCGTTGTTGTCGGTGTCGATTCCGATGTAGAAGTAACGCCTCCAGTTGAAGGGGAACTTACCGGAACCGGCAGGATCCTCAGCCTTTGCTGCGATGATGTCGTTCTTGTCAATCTTGGTGTAGAGGTAGATGTTCTCAGCGTCTGAAGCATACTTCCACTCTTTCATGGTGCCGCCAGACCTTCCGGCGATGGCCTCGATGTCTTTCCAGTCGTCGAAGTTGCCGTCGAGCTTGATGCCAGCTGCTGCGCCGCCACCGACAGTTGCGGTGCCTGCGTTGAAGTCGTAGGTCACGGTCACGCCAGCCTCAACTGCGAAGCCTTCGAGCTCGCCGCCCTCACGGTAAGCGATCTTGCCGTCAGAGGTAGGCTGGAACTCGTGCTGCCACCAGTCGAATGCGCAAGGAGCGTAGGTGCGGATGTTGCCGGCAGCGGTGGTGGTGATGGAAGCGGTTCCGTCAGCGTTCACGGTGCCTTCAACTGCGTTCCAGCCGCCGAATGCGTCGCCGATACCGAAGAGCTTGCCCTCGGTAAGGGTCATGGTGTCGGAGGTGTAGTCGAGAGTGATGGTGTAGAGACCATCTGCAGGGACGTGGATGTTGCCGTCGCCGTCGTAGGTGACAGTTGCAGGGTCGTTGCCCATCTTGTTGAATGCCTTGCCCCAATCCTTGGCGGTAGCGAACTTGAAGCCGTCGTCTGCCTTGAAGTAGCGGGTAACCACGAAGCAGCCGTCCTTTGCGTCGCCACCGGCGGAGATGTGCTGAAGCTCAACGACTCCCTCGGAATCCCAGCTCCATGCACCCCATGCGGCGCCGATCATGTAGATATTTGCAGGATAGTCGGCCTTGGACTCCTGGGTGACAGTGTACTGCCAAGAATTTGCAACGTCGCCTGCGGCAAGCTTGAACTTAAGCTCGATCTTGTAGGCGCCTGCGCCATCGGTCACGACGATGTTGTCTCCGCCGGGCTTGCAGTCCTTACCAAGGTTGGTGTTGGCCTTAACTTCGCCTGCTGCATCGAGGGTGATCTTCCAAGCGCTGTTGTAAGCGAACTTGAACTCACCGTTGCTGCCAAGCTGCTGGCCGGAGAGGGTGTAGGTGATTCCGTCGTTGGAAGCTTCGGTAGCCTCGAGAGCGGTGAAGCCCCAGCTGTTCATGCCACCACGAACGCCATACTGAGCCTCAGCGACGAGGATCTGGGCGTTGTCAAGCTTCTTGTCCAGGTTGAGGTCAAGAACGATGTGGTAGAGAGCCTTCTTAGCAGCCTTCATTGCGGGAGCATTGTCGCCTTCCACGAGAGCGCCCTTGAGAACGGGAGTTGCAGGGTTGCTGTCATAGATTCCGGACAGTTCAGCAGGGGTGAACTCTGCGAGCTGTGCGCCGTACTTGACGGTCTTGTCACCTGCCTTGTAAGCGAGGGTAAACTCCTGATCCTTGTCGAGAACGATGTACTTCTCATACATGCCCTCACGGACAGCCTGGCTAGCAGCCTCGTTGATACCCTTTGCCATGGCGTAGTTGGCGTCGATCTTGCCGCCGATCATAACATAGACACCGTCCTCGACGATGTTGTCAAGGTCGTTGATGGGATTTTCCTTTTCCTTGCAGGAGAAGGCGAGCATCGCCATCGCAGCAATTGCAATTACTGAAAAGATTTTTTTCATAACTGTTTTGTTAATAAAAAAGTGATTAATTGGTTTGTAATTATTTAGGATTAGTAACTATCCACTAATATCCGGGATTCTGAGTGTAGACATTCGGAGAAGCGTCCATAACCCACTGAGGGATAGGGAACAGCTCGTGGTTCTTGTCGCTCGCGTCCTTGAACTGCCAGGCTTTTCCGAACACGCCGAAGCGGATCTGGTCCGTTCTGCGGTGGCCTTCCCAGGCGAGTTCGCGTCCGCGCTCGTCAAGAAGCTCATCATAGGTCAGCTGGTCTGCGGTGTAGGCCGGGAGGCCTGCGCGGGTGTGGACCATGTTCGCATACTTGAGCGCGTCCGCATCGGCGGCGCCGCCGTTCTGCCTCATCCTGGCCTCAGCCTTGAGGAGAAGGACGTCGGCGTAACGGTAGATGGGGGCGTCCGAGCTGGCGTGATGGGCGATTCCGTTCTCGAATTCGAACTTGAAGAAACGTGCGCCTTCGATGGAGTTCGCGCCGGTAGGATCCTCGCTGGTGGTGAGGACAGGGTCTATGATAACCTTGAAGTGCGAGGAGGCGTGATCCCATTCCACAATATTGCCGGTCCAGCTGTCGCGGTTGTAGATTATGGTGTTCCAGTTCGTCTTCGTGTCGTAGACCGGCCCCACGAACCACTGAGCTTTACGCTTGTCGTTGTCCGCATACTTGTCGTAAAAATCTCCGTAGGTGCAGGGACCGTTCCAGGTGCCGGTGGTGAAGCTGAACACATCCTGCATTGCATAGTGCTGGGTCATCAGGTGGAACATGTTGCCCTGGGCATAGACTGCATCGAACACGATGGGGAAGATAATCTCCTTGTTTCCGGTGTTGGAAATCTTGAAGTTGTCGAAGTAGTCTTCGTTGAGGGAGTAGTATTCTCCGTTGATGATCTTGTCAAGATAAGTCTCGGCATCTGCCCAGCGGGGTGTTCCGGTGTAGACCTCTGCGTTCATATACAGATTCGCAAGAATCATATAGGCAACGGGGCGGGTCATGGAGCCGTAGCGGACAGTGTTGTCGATGTTGTCGATATTGTCCAGGATCTCTTTTTCAATCCACTCGAACACTTCCTTGCGGGTGTACTGCTTGATTTCCCCTTTACCGTCGTCGATATGGACATTGCCATAGGTGTCGAGAGCGAGCATATGGTAGAATGCGCGGAGGAGCTTTGTCTCAGCCACACCTGCCTTTGCGGCATCGGAATAGGTGGATTCGTCATCTCCGGCGATACTGCGGATGTTGTCGAGAACGGTGTTGCACTTGGTCACGCCGCCGTAGGCGAAGCTCCAGCCGTTGTTGACTGCATCCGTGTCGTTTCTCCAGGTATGGGTGCAGAGCATCATATGGATACCGCCGTCACTCCAGTCCGTTCCGCGGATGGGGACGAACACCTCGTCGGAAGTGTATTCCTGGAGGCCGAAGTAGCCCTGGCGATAGAAATAACCGTACTCACCGGCAAGCTGGGAATAGGCGTTTGCGATGAGGGTGGAGAACTGTGCCGGAGTCTTGAAGTATTCCTCCTTCGGGACATCCGTATAAACTTCCGGGGAGAGGTCTGTGCAGGCGACAGCGCCGAGACCAAGGACTGCAAGAACAATAGTGTATATCTTTTTCATATCCTTTCAATCTTTAGAAGTTGAGGTTGACACCGAGGCTGATAGTCCTCTGGGTGGGATAGTAAGAACGGCCGTCGAAGCCCGGAGCAAGGCCGGACATGGAGACCGTGGAAGGATCGTGGCCCTTGTAACCCGTCAAAGTGAAGACGTTCTGGGCATTGATGAACACCCTGAGGTTGTGGATATACTCCGCGGCCTGGCCCTTCAGCTGAGGAGTCCAGCCGAGGGTAAGGTCATTCAGTTTCAGGTAGGAGGCGTTCTCAAGATAGAAGTCCGAGAAGAAGCGCCTGGATGCGTTCATGTTGGACACGTCGTTGATCCAGTGGGTCATCTTTTCGGCATCGCCCTCGAAGGATGAGAGGAGAACGTTCTCGGTTCCACGGGTGTTCTCGTAGAAGTAGCGGGTCTCATTGAAGATGAGTCCGCCGAGCTGTCCGCGGAAGTTCATGGACAGGTCGAAGTTCTTGTACTTGACCGCGGTGTTGAAGCCGAGAGTGAGCCAAGGGAATGCGTTTCCGAGAACTCGCTTGTCGGCATCGGAGGGGTTGGTGGTCGGACCGCCGGTGCTGGCCTCGAACACGGACACGCCGGAGCTCTGCACGCCGAGGAACTTGTATCCGTAGAAGTTGCCGACCGCCTCGCCTTCCACAAGACGCATGACATAGTTGCTGGTCTCACCGTCTCCGGAAGAGATGTAACCGGTGTTCATGTAGCTGGCGATGAGCTTGCCGTTCTCGTCGTAGTTGCCGTACTGCTCGCCGGTGATACGCACCACACGGTTGCGGTTCCATGCGGCGTTGAAGCCTGCGGTCCACTCGAGGTCCTTGGTCTTCATGATAAGGCCGTTGATGCTGGCCTCGACACCGTAGTTGTGGATCTGTCCGTAGTTATCCCACTTCTTCGAGGAGACGTTTCCTCCGGTCAGAGGAACATCGTACTCCCAAAGGAGGTTGGTGGTGTTGCGGAAGTAGCCGTCCACCGTTCCGGTGATGCGTCCCTCCAGCATGGAGAAGTCCACGCCGATGTTGGTTTCGTGCTTTTCCTCCCAGCGGATGTACTCGTTCACATTGGTCTGAGGTCCCCAGGGAAGGATGAACTCTCCGTCCGAGAAGAGATAATCGCTGCCGGGGCCCACGAGCATCATGTAGAGATAGTGCCCTCCGGGCATGTTACCGGTGACACCATATCCCGCGCGGAGCTTGAGGTCGTCCAGCCAGGCGATATCCTTCATGAAGTCCTCTTCAGTCATGTTCCAGCTGGCGGAAAGGGCAGGGAAAAGACCCCAGGGGCCGAGGACCTTGTTGGCCTTGGAACCGAACTTGGAGGATCCCTCCAGACGTGCGCTGGCGCTGAGGAAATACTTGCCGTCGTAGTTGTAGAGTCCGCGGACGAAGAACGAGGCCAGTTTGTCCTTGTACTTGTAAGAGGTCATGTTGGCTTCGTCTTTCTTTCCGGAAAGCTTGCCCTCACCCTTCTCAAGGTTGTTGTAAAGGAGCCTGTCCAGAGGGAACTTGGAGTTCATGGCGTAGAAGCCCTGGCTCAGATCCGTCTGGTAGCTCTGGCCGAGCAGGAACTGATAGTTGTGCCTGCCTTTGCTGCCCATATAGTTGAGGGTGTTTTCCACAACCTGCTGGACATTGGCGCCATATGACTGGGAAGCCACGCCGCCCCTGCCCTGGACGTTGCGGAGAGTGCTGGTCTGGTATTTACCGTTCCAGGTAGTATTGTCCTGGACTGAGTAGAAGGTTGTGAACTTCAAACCCGGGATGATGTCCAGGGTGGCCCTCACGGAACCGATCACGTTCTGGTCTTTCTCCTGGTTCTCAGTCTGCTCGATGTCGGACACAGGGTTACGGGTGTAGAAGTTGTCGCTCTCGTAGTAACCGCCGTACTTGACGAACTTCTCGTCGTCTGACCTGATGGGCATGGTCGGGTTCGAACGGATGGCCTGGTTGTAGTTGTCATAGTTCGCCCAGTTCTTGTTCGCCCTCTGCCAGGAGAAGTCGTAGGAGATGTTGAGCTTGCCCTTCAGGGCTTTCTGGTCCGCTGCGAAGCGGCCGTTGATTTCGTCGAAGTCGGACTTCTTCGCCACACCCTGGACATTGCGATAGCCCACGGAAGCGCGGTAGTTGAAGTCCTTGGTGCCGCCGGCGATCGAGACGTTGTGCGTGTGCGAAACCGGATTGCGGGAAATGGCCTTGATCCAATCCGTGTCTGCGCCGTAGTCCACGCCAAGTCCGTTGGCGACCATCTTCTCGCGGTATTCGGCTGCGTTCAGCACGCGGGGGACGTTGGTGATGAAGCCCACGCTCGCATTGCCGGAATACTCGGCAGAGAAAGCGCCGTCCTTATTTCCGCGGCGGGTAGTGATGAGCACAACGCCGGCGTTTGCACGGGTACCGTAGATAGCTGCGGCAGAACCGTCCTTGAGGATGTCGATGGACTCGATGTCCGAGGGCTGCACGGAAGAAAGATTACCGCCGGGCACGCCGTCGATGACGTACAGGGGCTCGGTGCTTCCGCTGAGGGAACCGACACCACGGAGCTGCACCGAATAACTGTTCTGTGCAGGGTCGTCACCGCCGTTCTTGATGATGTTGAGGCCGGCCACTTTACCCTGGAGAAGTCCCATGGGGTTGGAGACGGCGCCCTTGTTGAAATCGTCTGCTTTCAGGGATGCAACGGATCCGGTCACTTCTTTCTTGGACTGTGAGCCATAACCGATCACGACCACATCTTCAAGGAAGAAAGAATCTGTGCCGAGGAAGATTTCCGCGGGCACTTCCGATGCTTTGAAGGTCATGGTGGTGTATCCTATGCAGGAAATCTCCACGATTGCGTCTGCGGAGGACACCTTGAGGGTGAATGCGCCGTCCACATCGGTGGAAACACCGTTCGAAGTGCCCTGCTCAAGCACGGCGGCTCCGATCACGGGACCGAATTCGTCCACGACTACACCCTTGACCTGATAGCTTCCCTGTGCGAAAACTGCAGCGCATGCGATAAACAGCATTGCAGCCAAGGTTAGCAATTTTTTCATAAGGTTTTTGGTTGTTATTGGTTGTTAATTATTCTGCGGTTTTAATTTCTTTTTCTACGAAAAAGCCCACAAAGATAGAAAAAATTTTAATATCCTATCTTTTTATCAGTTTTACGCATATCGAGCCTATCACCAGGAATCCGGCCGCCACGAGGAACATCGCGGGCTGGCTGGAGCCCACAAGGCTGATCACCAGACCGCCGGTGGCGGCGGCCACAATCTGCGGCAGGCAGATGGTGCAGTTGAACAGGCCCAGGTAGCTGCCCATATACGGGCTGCCCTCCAGGGCGTTGGTCAGGAGCGTGAACGGAAGCGCGAGCATCGCGGCCCAGGCTGCGCCGATCAGCAGGAAGCTGCCGAACAGCACATACTGGTTGGTCACGAAAAACACGGACGCAAAGCCCACGGCGCCTATCAGCAGCGAGACGGTGTAGGCCGTCTTCACGTTCTTGAAGCGCGGCAGCACGAGCGCCCACAGCATCGATCCGATGGCCTGCACGGCGAAGATGACGCCCACCCAGTTGCCGGCGGCCTGATAGTCGGACGAAGCGGCGTCCGTGGTGCCCCAGACGTTGTTAGCTATTGCGCCGTTGGTGTAGGTCCACATATAGAGGAACGCAGCCCAGCAGAAGAACTGCACAAGGCCTACCGTCCAGAAGGTCTTCGGAGCCTGCGCGAGCAACTTGATGAAGCCGGGGTTCTCCTTCTTCTCAGGCTGGGCGGACTGGTCTATCCCGTGGAACTCCGCATACTCCTGCGGATTCATTTCCTTGACCTTGAAGAAGGTGAAGAGCACGCAGAGGATGAGGATCGCCGCGCCGATGTAGAAGCTCCAGATCACAGAATCGGGGACGACTCCCTCGGGGGCGGTGTTCGCCAGACCTATCCAGGTGAAGAAGATCGGGAACAGATAGCCGAAGAGGCTTCCGGCGTTGCAGAGGAAGCTCTGGGTGCTATACGCCAAAGTTTTCTGCTCTTCGCTGACCATATCGCCTACCATCATCTTGAACGGCTGCATGGCGATATTGATCGAAGTGTCCAGGAAAATCAGGCTGAAGAGTCCGAACCACATCGCCGCGTTCAGCCCGAGGAACAGCCAGGCCTTGCTCAGGTTCAGGCTGCCGGCGTTCGGCAGGAGTATCATCACGAGCACTGCGATAATCGCGCCCACCAGCAGATAGGGCTTGCGGCGACCCATACGGCACCATGTCCTGTCCGACCATTTGCCGATGAGAGGCTGCACTATCATGCCCATGAGGGGCGGCAGTATCCAGAAAAAGCTTAACTGATGAGGGTCTGCGCCGAGAGTGGCGAAAATACGGGAAATGTTAGCGCTTTGAAGTGCATACGCAATCTGTACTCCGAAGAATCCGAAGTTCAAATTGAAGATTTCCCCAAAAGAAAGTTGTCTTTTGATGGCCATAGTCTAGTGTTTACAGCCACCAAAGATACGAATTTTTTTAGAGTTTATAGTACACACTCATCACCCAGGCGAACCAGCGAGGGGGAAGAATAGTGCGCGCGAACACCGAAAGCTTCTGAAGGAAGGTCGAAATGATGTAGTGATAACCGGGGCGTTTTTTCCTGATTATCTTGGAAATCTTCTTCGCCAGGAACTCGGGCTTCAGGCCGCTGTTCTCGTCGTGCTCGATGCTCGCGAGCGAGCGGGCATAGCCCGGATAGGCCTGGTGCACGGCCGGATTGTCCACGCTCTTGCGCTGGGCCGTGAACGCCGTCGCGAAATCGCCCGGCTCGATCGTGGTCACATTGATGCCGAACTTCCGGATTTCGAGCCGCAGCGCTTCGCAATAGCCCTCGATCGCGAACTTCGAGGCGCTGTACATGCCCTGATACGGCAGGCCTACCAGTCCGCCGATCGAGCTGAAGCAGATTATGTGCCCATGGCCCTGTTTCCTCATCACGGGCACCACCTCGCGGATGTAGCGCACCATGCCCATGAAATTCACGTCCATCTGGCGCTGGCAGTCCTCGATCGAACAGAACTCGAGCGGGCCGCCGATGCCCATTCCGGCGTTGTTGATGAACACGTCTATTCCGCCTTCGGCGTCCACGACCTGCCTGACCGCCGCCTCCACGTCCTCCTGGACTGTGGATTCGGCCTTGATGTAGGTGACGCCGGGGATGAACTCGGTCGCCTTGCGGTGTGTGCCGTAGACCTTGTGGCCTTCGGAGGCGAGGCGCTCGGCCATAGCCTTGCCGAAACCGGAAGTGATGCCTGTGATGAGAATGACCATAGTCTTACGCGATTATGCCGTACTCCTTGAAGATCTTGGTGAGGACCTCCACCGCCTGATCCACATGCGAGCGCTCGTGGGTGGCCATCAGCGCGAAGCGGATGAGCACGTCCTTCTCGGGCACTGCCGGAGCGATAACCGGGGTGATGAACACTCCCTGACGGTAGGCCTCCTCCACCAGCGAGAGGGCCTTGATCGTGTCGCGGACCATCAGCGGGATGATCGGGGACTCGGTGAGGTTGATGTCGAAGCCGTTCTCGCGGAAGCACTTCCACGCATAGCGGGTGGTGTCCCAAAGGTGCTCGCGGCGTTCGGGCTCTTCGATCATGATGTCCAGGGCCTTCGAGGCGGCGGCGGTCGCTGCCGGCGTCATGGAGGCGCTGAAGATGAGCGAGCGGCTGTTGTGCTTGATGTAGTTCAGCACATCGTGGTCGCCGGCGATAAAGCCGCCGAGGGAACCGAAGCTCTTCGAGAATGTGCCCATGATGAGGTCCGTGCGGTCCGTCAGGCCGAAGTGGCTGGCGGTGCCGCTGCCGTTCTCGCCGAACACGCCGAGACCGTGCGCATCGTCTATCATCACGGATGCTCCGTACTTGTCGCAGAGGTCGCAAATCTCCGGGAGCTTGGCGAGGTCGCCGAGCATGGAGTAAACTCCGTCGATGACTATGAGTTTGTAGGCGTCCGGCTCGCAGACCCTGAGTTTCTTCTCGAGGGCCTCCATGTCGTTGTGCTTGAACTTGTAGACGGTGCTCCAGCCGAGGCGGCTGCCGTCTATTATGCAGGCGTGGTCAGTGTCGTCCAGGAGGATGTAGCCGCCCTTGAAACCAAGGCAGCTGACCACTCCGAGGTTGACCTGGAAACCGGTGCTGTAGGTGACGGCTTCTTCCTTGCCCACGAACTTCGCGAGCTTCTCCTCGAGCTCCTGATGGATGTCGAGGGTACCGTTGAGGAAGCGGCTGCCGGAGCAGCTTGTGCCGTATTTCTTAACTGCCGCTATTGCAGCCTCTTTAAGTCTGGGGTCGTCGGAAAGTCCGAGATAGGAGTTCGATCCGAACATCAGGACTTTGTGTCCGTCCGCCATCGTGACGACGGGATCCTGTCCGGAACTGATGGGCTTGTAGTAGGGGTAAATTCCCTTCGCCTTAACCTCCTGCGGTACTGTGTACCTTGCGCAGATGTCATTTAACTGACGTTTCATATTGTCGGGTTTTAGTACTTGTTCAACTAACTAATCGGCTGCAAATATACGGACTTTTTTTAATATGGGTCCAAGTGCGGGTGATGTCCGCTATTTCCGGACACCACCCGCAAAATAGGGGGTAAAATGAAAGTGGTGTCCGTTTTTTCCGGACACCACTCGCATTTTTCGTGTGTTGCTTCTAAATATTAGAAGAGATAAGCAACTCCGACATACCACTGAGCGTCGTTGACTTTGGTGTTGTCAGCAGCGGAACGGTTGAGAAGACCGAGGTCGTAACCGACCTTGATGCGGATGGTGTTCATGACATCCACACCAGCGGCGGCGCCGAGGAGAACGTTGAACTTCTTGTAGTCGCTGTCGTCACCATAGTTGTCGGTGATGGTCACATCGTCGTTCACGTTGTTGGTGAACTTGCTCTTGGAAGAAAGACCGAGAGAGAAGGTGGGACCTGCGAGGGCGAAGAGCCTGAGGTCGTTGCTGAGTGCATAGCTGTAGTTGAACTGCACGGGAACTCCGAGATAAATCTCTGTGGTCTTGGTGGTTCCGGAGATGCCGAGGATGGTCGTGGTGTGTGTGTCGGAAAGGAGCGAGGCCTTAAGTCCTGCCGCAAGGCCGAGGCCCTGACCCATATCGAGGGTGTAGTCTGCACCGGCATAGAAACCGCTCTGAGGAGTGGTGGTTGTGGTGGTGGTGCTACCGGAAGTGTAGCTGGACTTCTGGGTGTTTGCAAGATAACCTGCTCCGACGGAGATCTGAGCGAATGCGCTGGTAGCTGCTACAGCCACGAGTGCAAGAGTCATAAGAACTTTTTTCATGATATTGAATGAAGTTTGTTGCCGTTTTAGCGCTGCAAAGATAATAATTTTATTTAGAACGGAGCGTTTCGCCGTTGTCGCGGACTATCGCCCTCTTGAAGCGGTCTGTGTAACCGGGCTGGGTGAGGCCTTCGGGCGTTCCGTCGTGGTACTTGGTGTGCAGGAAGTTGCCCTTGGCGTCCTGGGCCTTCACGTTGCCGTCTATGAACTTCACGAGCAGCGTCTCCTCGAGCTTGACCCAGGCCTTGAACTGCTTCTGGGCTGTCTTCACGGAGAAGTCCGTCATCTGCTTGACCGCCTTGTCCGTCTTGCCGGCGAGCACGAGGTCCGCCATCTTCTTGTCCATATCTGGCACGGCCTTGCCTATCTGCTCGTTCTCGAAAGCGTCTATCCTCTCGCGCACGTACGGTTCCATAAGGTTGTACATGCGGTAGCAGGAGTTGGACACGCGGTTGTTGATCCAGAAAGCGGACTTCGCCGAATAGTGCAGCAGGTCTCCGTTGCCCACCTTGAAGCACTCGGGCACTTCGGTGGAGCAGACGTAGATCGGGGTCAGCCATGAGGTGGCCGTGTCGTCCACGCCGAACCACACGAGGGCTCCGACGGCATCCGGCAGACTCGGGCGCGCCTGGGCCACAAACCAGAATCCGGTCTGCTGGGTCGCGATTGCGCGCTCGTTGACGTAGGTCACGCCGTCCACCTCGAAGCTCATCGGCCTCCAGCGGTAGGGACAGGCGTTTCCGCCCGCACCGGCGTCCACCCGCATGTCCATGGGCGTGCCTTCGAAGTGGTCGCGCATGGCGTCCGCCACATCCTTGACGCTGAGCTTGCGCAGCGGCTTGACGAACAGCGGCATCTCGCCCGAAAGGTCATAGCCCATCGCGTAGTTAAGATAATCGTCCGCGGAGGCGCCGCGCTCGAAGCCGTTGGCGTCCGGGAAGGTGAAATGGCCGTCGCACAGGCGGTTGAATGCGGACCAAACTCGCGATTCGCAGCCTCTCGCCCCGCCGAAATCGAGCGGGTTGTAGGCCTCGCGGAAGCTGAAGTCTTCGTCGTTTTCGCCGGTGAACCAGCCGTTCGCGCGGGCAAACGAGATCACGTCCGCCGAATACAGGCAGTTCTCCGGGTCATTCAGCGGGAAGCGGGTGATTCGGGCCTGGTTCGCGTGCGCGCAGATGTAGCCGTCCGGCACACGGCGCGCCACCCAGACTATTCCCTTCTCGCGGCCCTTGCCCACGAGGTCCATGATCCACGCCTCGTCCTTGTCCGCGATGCTGAAGGTCTCGCCCTCCGAGCAATAGCCGTAGGCGTTCGCCAGGTCCACTATGACCTTGATCGCGTCGCGGGCGGTCTTCGCGCGCTCGAGCGCTATGTAGATCAGGCTGCCGTAGTCCATCATGCCGGTCTCGTTCATCTGCTCCTCGCGGCCGCCCCAGGTGGTTTCGCCGATTATGAGCTGATGCTCGTTCATGTTCCCAAGGCGCTGGTAGGTCTGCACCACCTCCGGAATCTTGCCCAGCGGCTTGTAGGTGTCCCATTCGATCACCTGGCGCATCGCGTTTGCCTTGAAGGTGCCCGCTTTCTTGAGATAGAGCTCGCCGTAGAGCCAGTGGGAGTCCGCGGCATAAGAGACCATGTTCGATCCGTCCGCGCTCGCGCCCTTCGTGACTATTATGTTCGTGCAGGCGAAGGCCTGGACGGCCGACATCAGAAGGAGCGCCGCCGCGGCGAAGAGAAGCTTGTTTTTCATTTTATCTTGGAATTGATTAATTTTGCGTGCTTATAATAGTGGTTAGCAAATATAATGAAATTATTCCGCATACTGGTTTTAAGCCTTGTCGCATTGATCCCCGTCGCAGTCCGCGCCCAGGAGCAGAAGAGCCCCGAGCAAATTGAGAAGGAAATGTATGCCGCGATCGAGAAAGAGGTGGAGAAATACATCAACACCCTCGATCTGGACATGGCCCAGGAGTTCTATGTGGACAGCATCCTCACCCACGATTATTTCGCGATGAGGCAGGAGATGATGGAGAAGAGTATCGCGAAGGTGTCCAACAACGACGTCTATGTCGCAATCCAGGACAAGTGGGCGGAGAAAATTTATGTCGCTTTCCGCAAGGTCCTGACCGATGAACAGTGGGAGAAATATCTGAAGAACGGGGCCGCAAGGGAGAAGAAGGCCCGCGACAAGCGCGAGGCGAAAAGATCGTCCAAGTAATTATGAAGAAAGAAGATATCGAACAAGTCATTTCTGAGCTCAAGGCTCTGAAGTGCTCGAATTTGAAGGAAGTTGAGGATGCGCGCGTGCATTTCCTCGGCAAGAAAGGCGTGATCACGGCCCTCTTCGAGGAGTTCCGCACGATAGACAGAGAGCAGAAGGCGGAATTCGGCCGCCCGCTGAACGAGCTGAAGCAGCTCGCGATTGCGAAGGTGGAGGAGCTCCGCGAGTCGCTCGCCGGCTCCGAGGCGGCTTCCGGCCCGCGAGAGGATCTCTCGATGCCCGGAGACGCCCTTCCCCTCGGCTCGCGCCACCCCGTGAGCATAGTCCGCAAGGAGATCGTGGACATCTTCCGCAAGTTCGGCTACGATGTGGCCGAGGGCCCGGAAATCGAGGACGACTACCACGTCTTCGAGGCCCTGAACTTCCCTCCGAACCACCCCGCACGCGACATGCAGGACACTTTCTTCATCTCCGCAGGCCACCTCAACCCGCTGCTTCTGAGGACCCACACATCTTCCGTGCAGGTCCGCACGATGGAGAAGATGCCCCTGCCGATCCGCGTCGTCTGCCCGGGCCGCGTCTTCCGCAACGAAGCCATCAGCGCCCGCGCACACTGCATCTTCCACCAGATTGAGGGCCTCTATATCGATGAAAACGTCACCTTCGCGGACCTCAAGCAGGCGATTCTCCTGTTCGCCCGCGAGATGTTCGGCCCCGAGACCGAAATCCGCATGCGTCCGTCCTACTTCCCCTTCACGGAGCCTTCCGCCGAGGTGGACGTCAGCTGCAACATTTGCCACGGCAAAGGCTGCAACATCTGCAAGGGAACCGGCTGGCTGGAGATTCTCGGCTGCGGAATGGTGGATCCGAACGTCCTGAAGGCCTCCGGTATCGATCCGGAAAAATACAGCGGCTTCGCCTTCGGCATGGGCCTCGAGCGTATCGCCATGCTCAAGTGGCAGGTGAACGACCTCCGGCACTACTTCGAGAACGATTTGAGGTTCCTCCGCGAATTTTCTACAGCCGTTGAAGTGTAAAGGCGTTTCAGCCCCACGGCGATGCCTGGTCGGTGTGCCCGTGCCCGAAAATGCCTGTTTTTGTGCACGGCCCCTCACGTTTTCGCCCCTCGGTGCCCGAAATGGGTGGTTTTTGTGCACGACTCTTCACGTTTTCGCCATCCACGAAGCATTTTCGTCAAACAGCCTTCCGCCCAAGCTCCAAACCAACAACCCATAAAACGCCGAATGACTGCCACGAGGGCAGTCATTCATCGTTTGAGCGGAAAACGGGGCTCGGACCCGCGGCGCAGCCGTGCTGCGCCCTGGCTATCACGTTACCCCCCGTCCGCTGCGCGGCCGCCCCCTCGGGGGGTCTGTTGAGGTCGCGGGCCCTCGAAGCCGACCTATCATTAAACGCCGAATGACTGCCACGAGGGCAGTCATTCATCGTTTGAGCGGAAAACGGGGCTCGGACCCGCGACCTCAACCTTGGCAAGGTTGCGCTCTACCAACTGAGCTATTTCCGC
>JAGAAD010000080.1 GCA_017615445.1 Bacteroidales bacterium | reverse complement strand
TCGCCGAAAGAAGCGCGTATTTAATAAATCTTAAATATTCGTTCATTATTTGCCAACTCTGTAGAGAAGGACATCGTGCGAAGGGATATAGACCTTCTGCACGCCCTTGGTCTTGCGCGCCTTGACCCTCTTGTCCCAGAGGTTCTGCGCCTTGCATCCTTCGGGATCGAAAGTCAGGCCGCTCAGCACGTCCTTGAACTTCAGCGAAGCCCAATCTATCATCGCCACCTTGTCTTCCGCGCTGCGGTTGAAGAAGCAGACTGCCCAGTCGCCGCCATCCAGGGGCTTGAACCAGTACTCGATGCCGTCTATGACGTTGAACCTGAGGCCCTGGATTCCCAGCGGGTCCTGGTCGATTGCGATTACATCTTTATTGCAGAGAATCTGCAGGATTTCGTCCGGCATGGTGGTGAGGTCGTTGCCCATCAGCAGAGGGGCGGCCATCATGCACCAGAGGGTGAAATGCGCACGGTTCTCGGCGAGGGTCAGGGGGCCGTTGCCCACCTCGAGCATGTCCGGGTCGTTCCAGTGGCCGGGGCCGGCGTAGGCACGCAGCTTTTCGTTGAGGTCCAGCAGCGTCATGATGGGCTCGCCGTGCCACTGCCCGTCGAATTCGGCAGGGATCGTGTCGAAATAGGGCCATATGTCGCCGGTGGTGCGCCAGGACTGGGCGATGTCGGCGGCCCACTCCCAGGGCTTGAAGGTACCCCATTCGCACATGCTGAACCAGATCTCGCGGCCGGTGGCTTTCAGCGCCTCGCTCATAAGACCATAGGCACCCTTAGGATTGATGTTTTCGGTGAAGCACCAGTCGTACTTGAGGTAGTCGATTCCCCACTGGGCGTAGGTGTAGGCGTCCTGGTATTCGTGGCCGAAGCTGCCGGAGTAGCAGGCGCAGGTCTGACGGCCCGCGTCGCTGTAGATTCCGAGCTTCATGCCCTTCGAATGGACGTAGTCCGCCAGGGCCTTGATGCCCGAAGGGAACTTCTCAGGGTCTTCGTGGATGAAGCCCTGCTCGTCTCGCTGGCCGTGCCAGCCGTCGTCCAGGTTGAGATAGATGTACCCGGCGTCCACGAGGCCGAGCTCGACCATCTTGTCCGCCGTGGCTTTGATGAGGTCTTCATTTATGTTGACCCCGAACTTGTTCCAACTGTTCCAGCCCATCTGAGGGGTGGCGCCGAGCATAGGAGCGTCCTGTGCAAGGGCGAGCGTCGGGAACAATGCGATTGCTGCCAGAGCAGCGCAGAAAAGCTTACGCATATGGGTTTAGTTTTTAGTTTCTTCGCGTGAGAAAAACTTCCATTGGAAGAGAATCAGGTAGAACGCGCCTACGGTCACGCAACTGTCTGCGAAATTGAAGACCGGAGGGAAGAAGGTGGCGCTGAACATGTCCACCACCTTTCCGAACATGAAGCCGAACGGCGCACCGGCGAGCCTGAGCTCGGGCCAGATGATGCCGTAGAAGAAGCAGTCGATAATGTTGCCGAAGGCGCCGGCTGTGATCAAAGTCAGGCCGATGAGAACTCCCACCGGGGTGTCCTCGCGTTTCAGCAGCTTGCCTATCCACCAGACAAGGAAAGCGGTGAGGGCCACCCTGAACACAGAGAGCAGCACCTTTCCCACCAGCCCGCCGAACTTCATGCCGAAGGCCATGCCTTCGTTCTCCACGAAGCACAGACGGAACCAGTTCCCTATCACCGGAATCACTTCCCCGAGGCTCATGTTAGTCTTGACCAGGACTTTGACGACCTGATCTATCACGACGAGCACGATCCCGAGGATGGCCAGTTTAGCTCCTTTCGAGATCTTCATCGCCTAGTTCTTGCCCTGCTTTGCAAGCATTTCCTTGGCCTCGACGGTAAGGGTTGCGTGCGGCACGAGACGAAGCCTCTCCTTGGGGATGAGCTTGCCGGTGACGCGGCAGATGCCGTAGGTCTTGTTCTCGATCCTGACGAGAGCCGCCTCGAGGTTCTTGATGAACTTGTACTGACGCTGAGCAAGCTGGCTTGCCTCTTCCTTCGAACGCTGGTTTGCACCGTCGTCCTCCACCGTCTTGAACGAGGGGGATGTGTCGTCGATGTCGTTGGCTCCGCCGCTGCGCGCCACCTCGCGGTACGTGTTGTACTCCGCCTTGGCTTTAGCGAGCATATCTTCGATGATGGCCTTGAACTCGGCAAGTTCCTCATCGGAATAGCGTGTTTTCTCTTCTGCCATAGTGTTGGTTGTTTTGTTGTTATTTCTTTTTTATATCAATCTTGATGGTGTCTTTGTCCCATTCGACCTCGCTTGCGGTCTCCGGAGCGTCCTCGATCCGCTTGAGCTCCAGGCTGAGCGAGAGGGTCTGAGCAGCCACATATTCTCCGAATGCCTTGAGGGCCTCCTCAATCTGCTGGTAGGCTTCGCCGCCGGCATAGACCGTCGTCGCGATTCTGTCCGTCACGTCCAGGTCGCGCTCCTTGCGGAGGGTCTGGATGGGGTGGATGAGCTCGCGGGCGTTTCCTTCGCGAATCAGCTCCGGAGTCTGGACTATGTCCAGGGCCACCGTCAGCGAGCCTTCGGAAGAGACGAGCCAGCCGGGCATGTCCTCGGAATTGATTTCGTAGTCTTCCCTGGTCAGGACCACCTCGCCGGAAGGCAGCGCGAGGGAGTAATCGCCTTCGCAGCGCTCGATTTCGCCTATCTGCTCCTGGCCGAAGGCCGCGAACGCCGCTGCGATTTCCTTCATCTGCTTGCCGTATTTCTTTCCGAGGGTCTTGAAGTTGGGCTTGATCTTCTTCGTGATGATTCCGGTGGTGTCGTGCAGGAACTCTATTTCCTTCACGTTCACCTCGGCGAGGAAGATGCCGGCCACCTTCTCGATATGGGCCTTGACTTCGTCGTCTATGACGGGCACGACCACCTTCGCGAGCGGCTTGCGGACGTTGATTCCCACCTTCTTGCGGAGGGCGAGGACCATCGAGGAGGCCTTCTGGGCGAAGGCCATGCTCTCTTCGAGAGCCTCGTCGATCAGCGCCGCGTCCGAACCGGGCATCGGCTGATAGTGCACTGATTCCACGCCGGGCACCAGGTCCAGATACAGCCTTTCCGCGAAGAACGGGGCGATCGGGGCCGAGAGAAGGGCCACGTCCACCAGCGCTTCGTAGAGAGTCTGATAGGCCGAGAGCTTGTCTTCGCTCATGCCGGAGCCCCAGAGGCGCTTCTTGTTCAGGCGGATGTACCAGTTGCTGAGATCGTCGCAGACGAAGTCCTGCACCAGGCGGCCTGCGAGGGTGACGTCGTAGTCTTCATAAGCGTCCCGGACGGCCTTGGAGAGTGTGTTCAGGCGGCTTATGAGCCAGCGGTCGAACATAGGGCGCTTGTCGTAAGCGACCTTCGGGGCCGCGGGATCGAACTTGTCTATGTTCGCATACAGCGCGAACACGGAATATGAGTTATACAGCGTGCCGAAGAACTTCCTGCGGACTTCGTCCACGCCGGCTTCGTCGAATTTGAGGTTGTCCCAAGGCTGGGCGTTAGTGAGCATGTACCAGCGCAGGGCGTCCGGGCCATAGGTGTCCAGGGCCTTGAACGGATCCACCGCGTTTCCGAGGCGCTTGCTCATCTTCTCGCCCTTCTTGTCCAGCACGAGGCCGTTCGAGATCACGCGCTTGAACGCGGGAGTCCCGCTGACCATGGTGTGGATCGCGTGCAGGGTGTAGAACCAACCGCGGGTCTGGTCCACGCCTTCGGCGATGAAGTCCGCCGTGGCCCCGAAATCGGGCGTCTTGAGGCCGCGAAGGCCCGTCTGCGCATACGGCATGGCGCCGCTGTCGAACCAGACGTCGATCAGGTCCGTCTCGCGCTTCATGCGCTTGCCGCTCGGGCTGACGAGGAAGATGTTGTCCACGTACGGGCGGTGCAGGTCGATCTTGTCGTAGTTCGCCTTGCTCATGTCCTCAGGGTCGAAGCCCCTCGCCTTCAGCGGGTTCTCGGACATTATGCCGGCTTTCACCGACTTCTCTATCTCGTTATAAAGCTCTTTGACGCTGCCGATGCAGAGCTCTTCCCTGCCGTCCTCCGTGCGCCACACGGGCAGCGGAGTGCCCCAATAGCGGCTGCGGCTGAGGTTCCAGTCCTGGATGTTCTCCAGCCATTTTCCGAAGCGGCCGGTTCCGGTGGCCTCAGGCTTCCACTCGATTCCCTGGTTCAGCTCCATCATCTTCTCGCGGACGGCGGAGGCCTTGATGAACCAGCTGTTCAGCGGGTAATAGAGCACGGGCTTGTCCGTCCTCCAGCAATGGGGGTATGAGTGCACGTGCTTCTCTATCTTGAAGGCTTTGTTCTCCTGCTTCATCCACACGCAGAGATCTACGTCCAGGGTGGGAGTCTCCGGAGTGGCGTCCGGGTCGTAGGCGTTCTTCACGTAACGGCCGGACCACTGCTTGTAGAGGTCCACATTGACGTTTGCCTTGACGTATTCGGGATCCAGGTCCTCCAGACGGTAGAAACGGCCTTTGGTGTCCACCTGGGCCTGGGGGTTACCGTCTTTGTCCTTCACATAGAGCGCAGGCACGCCGGCCTCTTTCGAGACGCGGGCGTCGTCTGCTCCGAAGGTTCCTGCGATATGCACTATGCCGGTTCCTTCGCTGGTGGTAACATAGTCTCCGAGGATGACGCGGAAGGCGCCTTCTCCGGGGTTGAACCACGGCAGGAGCTGCTCGTAGCACATGCCCTCGAGCTCCGAACCCTTGATTTCGCCGGGCAGGACTTCATATTCGGTCTTGCCGTCGAACCAGGCGGGGACAAGTTCTTTTGCGATTATGTATGTCGCGGGGATACCGGTGTACGGATTCGCGCTGCGGACCTTGACATAGTCTATCTTCGGACCGACGCAGAGGGCGCAGTTGCTGGGAAGAGTCCACGGGGTGGTGGTCCAAGCCAGGAAGTACAGATCCTCCTCGCCCACGACCTTGAACTGCACGCAGCAGGTCGTGTCCTTGACATCGCGGTAGCAGCCGGGCTGGTTCAGCTCGTGTGTGCTGAGGCCGGTTCCGGCGGCGGGGCTGTAGGGCTGGATCGATTTGCCTTTGTAGAGGTAGCCTTTCTGATAGATGTCTTTCAGCAGGTACCAAAGAGTCTCGATATAACGGTTATCGTACGTGATGTACGGGGCGTCCATATCCACCCAGTAACCGATACGCTCGGTGAGATTGCGCCATTCGGCTGTGTACTTCATCACCTCCTCGCGGCAGGTTTTGTTGTACTCCTCCACCGTTATCTTGGTTCCTATGTCTTCCTTGGTTATTCCTAGCTTCTTCTCCACTCCGAGCTCCACGGGCAGGCCGTGAGTGTCCCAGCCGGCGCGGCGACGGACCTTGAAACCGCTCTGCGTTTTGTAACGGCAGACGGCGTCCTTGATGCTGCGCGCCATGACGTGGTGAATACCGGGCATGCCGTTCGCACTGGGCGGACCTTCGAAGAAGATGAACTCGGGAGCACCCTCCCTGACCTCGAGCGAACGCTCGAAGGCATGGTTCTTCTTCCACCTCTCAAGCACCTCTGCCGATGCGGCCACAAGGTCCAAACCCTTATACTCTTTAAAAGTCATTTTTTTTACCTAATTTTGAGCCTACAAATTTAACAAAAATCAAGGCCAAAAGCAAATAAGGAAATGGGCGTTCTGGACATCATTCTGTTGGTCATCTTTATCCCTGCAATAATCAGGGGTATAACGAAAGGATTCATCGAGCAACTCGCCGCTTTACTCTCAATTTTTCTGAGTGCGTATGCGGCTTATCTCTTCGCCGACAAGGTGGGCGCATGGCTTTCGCAGTGGATTACCCTCAGCTCGCCGACCGTTCTTTACATAGTGTCCTTTGTGGTGGTGATCATTCTTTGCGTGCTGGTGCTGAGCCTGGCCGCGAAACTTTTGTCCAAGGCGATCAGCGCCATTTCGCTGGGCTGGCTGAACAAGATACTCGGCTTCGTGCTCGCCATCTTCAACACAGCGCTGGTAATCGGACTGTTGTTTGTGCTCTTTAATGATCTCAACGCTAAATACTTCCAGCTCAGCACACAGTTCATGGAAGATTCCACCATCTACGGCTGGATCAAGCAGCTCACGGATGCAGTATTCCCCTATCTGGAAGGTCTTTTCACCAAGATAAGCAATGGCATCCAGGAAATCTAGGATAATCCTAATCGAGACTTCAGCCTCGCTGTGTTCGGTCGCACTGGCCGAAGACGGAGTTGTTCTGGCTGTTCGCGAGAGCGCCGGCGGCAGGGAGCACGCCGCGCTGACGGCGCCCTTCGTCAGCGAGGTGCTCGCCGAGCTCGGCCTGAAGGTCGCGGACTGCGCGGCAGTGTGCCTAAGCGCCGGCCCGGGATCATACACGGGACTGCGTGTGGGATCGTCCACGGCGAAAGGTCTGTGCTTCGGCGCCGGAATTCCCTTGATAAGCGTCAGCACTCCGGACATCATCGTGCAGAAGGCGCTCGCCGGCGGGCTGGTGCCGGACGGCTGCACCGCGATCGTGCCGATGATCGACGCTCGCAGGATGGAGGTCTATTCAGCGGTCTACAGCCCCTCGGGCGAGCGCCTCACCGAGATCGCTCCCGTGGTGGTGGAAGGACCTTCTGCCTTCGACACCCTGACCTGGCGCGAGGATTTGAAAGGCAAGCGCGAAGGTCTGCCGTTTGATGCCGGCGGAAAGATTCTGTTAGTCGGCGACGGCGCGCTGAAATGCCGCGAAGTCCTCGCCGACCCCGACTACGTCTTCGTCGAACTCGTCGCCGACGCCGCTTCGATGGCCCCCCTCGCATTCAAAAAGCTCGAAGCACGCGAGTTTGAAAACACCGCCTACTTCGAGCCCTTCTATCTCAAAGATTTCGTCGCCACCGTTTCCCGCAAAAAGCTCTGGTAACGCCATGAGGGATAAGCCCAAAAACGTCTCATCCCTCAGCAAAATCATGAGGGATAAAGCCAAAATAGCCTCATCCCTCAAACAAAGCTTAGGGCAGAAAACGCCCTAAGCTTCGAAGATTTGTCGAAGCTTAAGCCCCAAATGGGCCTAAGCTTCTTATTTCAGCAGTCTCGAAAGTTCTTTGCGGAGGCCAGATTCGCCGGTAATGTTGGCGGAGGTGATTTCACCGTCCGCGATCATGATGGTGGTGGGAAGAGTCTGCAGGTTGTAGAGGCGGACAGCCGGAGAAGCGGCGCCGAAACCGTCGCAGACGTTGATCCAGGGCAGAGCCTGATTCCTGACGACAGACGCCCAGAGGGCTTTGTCGCTTGTCACGCCCACCGCGTAGATCTCGAGGCCCTTGGCGTGATACTTCTTGTAGAGAGGAAGCAGCACGTCCACATTGAAGAGCTTCTGCTCCGCATCGTCCACATCCCAGAAATGCAGCAGCACCACTTTCGAATCCACACCGGAAAGGGCGACTTTCTGCGCGTTGATGTCCGGCAGCGAGATGTCCGGGAAACCGGTCTGCTCCGCATTCAACACGGCGTTCTGAATCGCCATGTTGTTCATGCGCCTCTCGGCTTCGGTCTCGAGGGCCTTGACATATTTACTTTCCGGATAGACCGTCTTCAGCGAATCCGCCGCAGCCTTGAACAGGATTGCGTCTGTGCTCTGGCTGAAGATGGGCAGCTCGGCCGCCAGATTCTGGAAGAGCACGGGCACGACCGCTAGTGAATACGGATGGCCGACTACATAGGCCAGCCTGTCGCGGTAGTAGCGGACATAGACGCTGGTGGCCTCCCTGGGCTCGGTCGCGGCTGCAAGGTCGCGGATGAAGTCCGAATACGCCTTCTCGATCCCGGCCAGCTCGGCGGAACCAGCCGAACCTTCCACGCTGAAATTGCCGAGGGTGTCCGCGCAGACTACCGCCTTCTCGCCCGCTTCGAGCAGAAGCGCAGCCAAGCGGACGTCGCCTTTATAGACATAGACGAACTCAGGCTGACCTTTCGCGACCGGCAGGCTGTACGAGAAATGCCCGTTAGCGTCCGTCTTCACGGAATCCAGCAGGTCTGCCGAACTCACGTTCAGCTTGTGCACGGCCAGCTTTGCGCCGGGAGCACCGTCCACGGTCATCGAGATGCGGGCTTTCGGCGCGCAGGAAACGAAGAGCGCCAGGACTGCACCCAGCGCGAGGATTCTAAAGCTTCTCATATTCGGCAAGGATTGCTGCGGCCAGCTCGGCCTTACGGGCGTCCGAGACCTCCGGGCGCTTCTTGCGGAAATCGAGGTCGCCTTCGGTCTGAAGCGGCACGAGATGAATGTGCGTGTGCGGCACTTCCATTCCGAGCACGGCGACTCCGACTCTCTTGCAGGGCACGGCCGCCTTCAAAGCGCGCGCGACCTTGCGGGCGAACGCCCAAAGACCCTGATAGGTCTTCTCGTCCAGATTGAAGATATAGTCGTCCTCCACATTCTTGGGAATCACCAATGTGTGTCCTTCTGCCAGAGGATTGATATCCAGGAAGGCGTAGAACTCGTCGCTCTCTGCCACCTTGTACGAGGGAATCTCACCCTTCGCGATGCGTGTGAAGATAGTCATAGGATTAAAGGCTGATTTCGAGGATCTTGAACTTAAGCACTCCTGCGGGAACCTGGACCTCCACAATCTCACCCACTCCGTGGCCGATGAGGGCCTTGCCGATCGGGGTTGTGGCTGCTAACTTACCCTTGGTGAAATCTGCTTCGGACTCGCCCACGATGCTGAACTTCATCTTCGTCTTCGCGGTGAGGTTCTCCACGACGACGGTCGTCAGCATCTGGACCTTGTCCGTGCTGAGCTGCGAGGCGTCCAGCACCTTCGCGTTAGTGATCATGTTTTTCAGGTTCGCAATCTTCAACTCGAGAAGGCCCTGGGCCTCGCGGGCCGACTCATACTCGGCGTTTTCCGAGAGGTCTCCCTTCTCGCGGGCCTCAGCGATCTGGGCCGCGATCACGGGGCGCTGCGCCAGCGCTTCTTCAAGTTCCTTCTTCAGCTTCTCGAGTCCTTCCTGACTCATATAATGTACTTCTGCCATAACTGGTTTTGGTGTTTTTGTCAACTAAAAGAGAGTCCTGCCTTGCGGCAGAACCCTTGATTGTTATTGCAAATATAGGAATCTTTTCGGATTATTTCAACCCTTCCTCATATTTGGGCTTCATGATGGCCTCATAGACCACCAGCTTCTTCAGCTCCTTCTTCCGGGCTTTCTTGTCCTCTTTGTTCTTCAGATCCTCGAGGACATCCGAGTGTTTCTTGTTCTTTGTCATAGCGCTCTGTATTTCTTTCCGTACTCCAGCTGCTGTCCCAGGAAATCGTCGGGGTATTCTACTTTGTAGTCGACAATCTTGCCAAAGCGCTTCACAGGAACGATTTCCGGGTTGATGAAGCCGCCGTAGGGCTTGAGTTGCAGGGCCTCATAACGGGCTTTGACTTCCTTGTGCAACTCAGGGTCGATGTTGACCGCGTAGGTCTCGATCAGATACTTGCCGGCTGCGTAGTCTCCCTCGCTCTTGATGCGCTGGATCTCGGCGAGCAGTTCGGCAAAGAGGCCGCGCAACTTTTCGTAGTCGTTCACCACGAAATAGGTCTTGCCGTCGCGAACCTTCTTCTCGATAACGTTGTCCTTAGCGCCCTTCTCGTAGCACCACTCCGCGATCAGCTTACGGTTCTGCATGTGGGCTTCCGTGTTCGGGCGGCCGAGCTCCACGCGGGTGAACTGCGTGAACAGGCCGTTGCGGATGTAGCTCGAGTATTCAGCCTTGTAGGCCTCCGGATCGGGCATGATGCCCAGCTCGACCATCTTCGGGTCGGCCGTGTAATAGAGGCCGAACAGGTCCGCGCGCGCTTCTTCGAGAGCGGAGGCGTACTCGCCCATGGCGGTGGTGCTCACGCCCGGCAGCAGCTGCCCGGATCCATGGCCGAGGCACTCGTGCAGGTCCGTGTGGACTTCGTCCGCCCAAGGCCCGTACTTGCGGACCATGGCCTTCTCCTCGTCGTCCCACGCGAACTCGTCCAGCATGTTGCGCGGCGACTCCTTGGCCGCATAGTCATAGGCGTGCGTGATGTTCGCGATCGTGACGCTCTTGCTGCCGTGCTCCTTGCGGATCCAGTCCGCGTTCGGGAGGTTGATGCCGATGGGGGTGGACGGATAGCTGTCGCCCGCGAGGCAGACGGCGTTGATCACCTTCGCGCTCACGCCCTTGACTTCCTTCTTGCGGAAACGCGGGTCCACGGGCGAATTGTCCTCGAACCACTGCGCGTTCCTGGAGATAATCTCCGTGCGGCGCGAGGCGTCGAAGTCCTTGATGTTCACATATCCCTCCCAGGTGCCCTTGCGGCCGAGCGGGTCGTTGTAGTCTTCGATGAAACCGTTGATGAAATCCACGGTGCCGACCGTGTCCTTCACCCACTCGATGTTGAACTCGTCCCACACGCGAAGATCGCCGGTCTCATAGTACTTGATTAGCAGCGCGAGGGCGTTCTTCTGGATCTCGCTCTCAGCCACCTCGGCGGCCTTGGCGAGTTCCTCGCATATATGGCTGATGGCAGCGTCGTAGATCCCGCCCTTCTTCCAGGGAAGTTCCACGACCTTGCCGTCCTGCTTGACTACCTTGGTGTTCAGGCCATAGGCAATCGGATGAGGGTCGCCCTTCACCTCGATGCTTTCGTAGTACTTCTCCACTTCGTCGCGAGTGACGCCTTCGTAGTAGTTCACAGCCGAGAGTTTGACTATGTCGCCGCTGGTTTCGGTTGAGCGGCGCTGCTGGCCCTTGGTCTTGTCATAGACATACTCCGCAATCCCCGCGTCTTCGCCCACTGCTTTGAGAAGGCCTTCGAAATACTCGCGGCCGCACTCCGGGAAGAACTTGTCCTCCGCATAGTGATGATGCACTCCGTTGGAGAAGAACACACGCTTTGAGTAGACGACGAAAGCGTCCCAGTCCGCGCCCGCGCGCTCGCCCGTGTAATTATTGAGGATGTTCTCGAGGGCGTGCCTCAAGGCGATATTTCCCTGGGAGTTTTGATCCCAAAGGATGTCGCGTCCCCATTTAGCAGCCTCTGCGAGATGATAGGCATACTCCTTCTGCTGAAGAGTCAGGTCTTCCCAACCGGGGATCGTGTACCTCATCACCTTGAGGTCGGCGAATTCGTCCACAAGATAGCGGAACCCCTCCACCTTGTCGTTCTTAACTGTGCAGGAAATCATGGTAATTGCTGCCAAGAGGCAGATAGATATTGTTCGTTTCATGTATTCGAAGCTTAAGGCAATTTTGATGCTAAGTTTCAGCGTTTTTCCGAAGGTTAGGGCATTTTTGAAGCTAAGCTTCGCACGGCGGATGCCCGATCCTTTTCGAGCTGAGACTTCAGCTCTTCGAAGGAATTGAAGCGGATTTCGTCGCGGAGTTTGTCCACGAAAGTCACTTTAAGGTCGAGACCATAGATTTCTTCGTCGAAATCGAAGATGTTGGTCTCGATCTTTTCGTTATGGTCTATGTTAGTCATGCCCCACAAC
Organism: Bacteroidales bacterium; assembly: GCA_017615445.1. Next base: position 4,257 of record JAGAAD010000080.1, on the reverse strand, counting down.
TGCTGACCCTCGACCTCAACCCTGGTCAGATAAGCCCCGACACCAGGAAGGCACTTCAGCGGCTCGCGCAATTTCATGTTCGCAGTGGGAAAACCTATAGTCCGGCCCATCATGTTTCCACTCACCACCACTCCGCTCAGACTGTACTCATAGCCCAGCATCTCCGCCGCCAATTTAACATCTCCGGCACTTAATGCTTTGCGAATTTTGGTGGATGAAATAAAATCAGGGGATGCTGACTCTCCCCAGCAAATCTGTGCCACCCTCGGCACGTTCTCTACGGGGGACACCCCCGAAACCCCCGGCGGCCTTTCTCCCTTTCCGTATTTGTCTTCGCCAAATACCCGGGCCGGCCGGGCGTCTGATGACGCCTTATTACCCACCGCACAAGCAGAAACCACAGCCGCCTTCAACCCAACTCTATCAGATAATGCAACTATTTGCTCAGTCGTCAGGCCATCGGAGCCGAAACGATTATCGTATCCCAAAACTATCGCAGTGACGCCGTAGTCGCGGCGAAGCATTTCGAGATACTCGCGGGCGGTCATAGCGGAAAAATCGCGGGTGAAAGGGAGAACCTCGACGCGGTCCACGCCGAGCCCTTTCAGAAGCGCGATTTTTTCGTCGAGCGAAGTCAGCAGGCGAAGGTCGCGCGAACCGCCGCGGAGGACAGTCCTGGGGTGGGGCCAGAAAGTGAGGATGAGACTCTGCTCGCCCCGCTCGGAAGCGGTCTTCAGCAGAGTCTCTATCACTGCGCGATGCCCCAGATGGACACCGTCGAAAAAGCCTGTCGCCGCTACAGCCATTTAACCACGGGGAAATCCTGGCGGTGAGGCAGCAGGTCGTTCTTCGGGTAGATGCGGGTTCCCACCTGATACATACCGGTCCTTTCGGGAAGCACGGTCACGCGGAAGGTGGCGATGCCGTTTTCGAAGCTGACGAGCTCGAACGGAGCGACTTCCTGGATGTGGTGGTTGCCCTTGGCATCGGTGCTGGTGAAGATCATCTCCACACCGATGTACTCCGGCTTGATACGGCCCATGTCGATCACGACCTCGGCAGCGAGCAGATTCTCCTGCGAAAGGACGTAGGACGCACTCGGCTGAGTATAGGACACGATGCGCATGTTGTTCCACTCATCGGCCATGAAATGCTTCCAGTCCGCAATCTCACGTGCGAGTGCGGCGCCATCCGCTGCGAGCCTGCCGTAGCGCTCGGCTTGAGGGACATAGTACTGGTTGCAGTAGTCCGTGAGCATGCGGTTGGTCGTGAAGTTGGATGCCACCTTGGCGATGGTGTTCTTGATATAGCCTATCCACTTCACGGGCAGGCCGCTCTGCTTGTCCACATCGTAGTAGTCAGGAGCGATTTCGTTCTCGATGGTGGCGTAAATCGTGGCGGCGTCCAGTTCGTTCTGGTAGTTCTGGTCGTCGTAGGTGCGCTCGAGCGGGAGGGCCCAGCCGGCGTCCTTCAGATAACCCTCGACCCACCAGCCGTCCAGCACTGAGAAGTGCATGACGCCGTTCATCGAAGCCTTCTCTCCGGAAGTTCCGGAAGCCTCGAGAGGACGGGTCGGATTGTTCATCCACACGTCCACTCCCTGGACAAGCCTCTTCGCGAGGGTGATGTCGTAGCCAGGGACGAAGACTATCTTGCCGATGAAGCGGGGATCCTTGCTGATCTCCACGATCTGCTTGATGAGGTCCTGGCCTGCACCGTCTGCCGGGTGTGCCTTGCCGGCGAAGATGAACTGCACCGGGCACTTGGGGTTGTTGACGATAGCGTCCAGCCTGTCCAGATCGCGGAAGAGGAGAGTCGCCCTCTTGTAGGTGGCGAAACGGCGGGCGAAGCCTATCGTGAGGACATCGTCGCGGAGGGTCTCCTTGATGGTTACTATCTGACCGGGGGTGTAGTGCGCGCTGACCACGGGATCGGAAAGACGGTCTTTGACCGACTTGATGAGCTCGGTCTTGAGGATCTTGCGCACATCCCAGATCTCCTTGTCCGAGACATTGTAAATTCCGTCGAAGCAGCTCTTGTCGTAGTGCGAGGTCTTGAACTCATCGCCGAAGACCTTGGCGTGAAGGGCTTTCCACTCTTTCGAGGCCCAGGTCGCGTAATGCACTCCGTTGGTGACATAGCTGATATAAAGTTCCTCAGGCAGATAGCCGGGATACATCGATGCGAAGATGTCCTGGCTGACCTTGCCGTGCAGCATGGACACGCCGTTCACATTCTGGCTCATCGAGGCAGCGAGGGTGCTCATCGAGAACTTCTCGTCGTGGTTGTCCGGATCCAGCTTGCCGAGGGCCATGAACTGACGCCAGTCCAGGCCGAAGCGGCGCGGGTAGTGTCCGAGATACTTGCCGAGCAGGTCCTCGGTGAAGGCGTCGTGGCCTGCGGGCACCGGGGTGTGCGTCGTGTAGAGCGAGGAGGCGCGGCAGAGCTCCATGGCTTCGCCATAGGAATAGTGCCCGTCCTGCATGAACTCGCGCAGACGCTCGAGGCCGGCGAACGCGGCGTGGCCTTCGTTGTAGTGGTAGACCGTGGGGTTCAGGCCCAGGCTGCGGAGAGCGCGGACGCCGCCGATGCCGAGCAGGATCTCCTGCTTGAGGCGGTTCTCCCAGTCGCCGCCGTAGAGCTGATGAGTGATAGAGCGGTCTTCCGGCGCGTTGGCTTCGAAGTCCGTGTCCAGGAGGTAGAGGTCTGTCCTACCGACAGCCACCTTCCAGATGCGGGCGCTGAGCTGACGGCCGGGGAAGCTCATCTGCACGGTCTTCCAGTTGCCGTTTTCGTCCAGCACGGGCTCGCCGGGGATCTTCATGAAGTCCTGGGCGTCGTAGCCCGCGACCTGATTTCCCTGAGGGGTCAGGCGCTGGGTGAAATAGCCATAACGATACAGCAGGCCCACGGCCACCAGGTTCACGTTCATGTCGCTAGTCTCCTTGAGGTAGTCGCCGGCGAGGATGCCGAGACCGCCAGAGTAGATCTTGAGCGAGGTGTCCAGGCCATACTCCATGCAGAAGTAGGCCACGGAAGGCTCCGTCCTCTGGTTCTTGAGCTCCATGTAGGAGTCGAACTCCTTCATGACTGCCGCGAGACGGCCGAGGAATTCGGCGTCGCAGGCGAGCTGTTTGTATCTTTTGAGAGTTACTTTGTCTAGGATCACCATCGGGTTGTGGCCGGATTTGTGCCACAGTTCGGCGTCGATGCTCTTGAACAGCGCCTTTGCGCTGTCGTTCCAGCACCACCAGAGGTTTTTGCACAGGGTTTCAAGCCCCCTGAGCTCCTCGGGAAGGTGACGGGTAACCATCACGCTCTGCCACGACGGGGTTGCGTTGGTGTTGTACATAAAATGTCGCTACTGTTTTGTTTCTATTGCTTCATCTACACGGATCTCAAAGTCGCTGAGCACATTCATGTAGTTGATGAACGCCTCATAAGGCGTGTCATAAGGGTTGAAATATTTGTGGACATCGCCGTCGGAGAAGAACTTCGTGCACATGTAGTAGAAGTGGTCACTCTCCTGGAGATGGCCGTAGTCCGCCCAAAGAATCGGGTCGTTGAGGATTGCGAGTTTCTCACCGAGGGCGTAGACTTTGTTGAAGGCGTCCGCCTGCAGCTCGTTTCCGAGCCATGCGGTGAGGTCGCGCTCTTCGTCCGCCCATGAAATCGGGTTCGGCACCGACAGCGGGGCCACTGCCTTGTACTTCGCCGCGGCCTCGGCGGGAGTCACGAACTCGTACTGCGAGTCGGCGAGGATCTTCTTCGGAAGGGCCTTCATGAAATCGAAGATACCGGACTCTTCCTTGTTGTGTTCGCCGAAGGTTTCGTAGTCCATGAAAAGATTGATTACCTCTCCCGGAGCTGCATCCAGAGCCTCCTTGAAGGTGTCCGCTGTCACGGCGCCCTGAGTTCCGAAACGGAAGGCGATGTCGTCTGAGAGCATGTAGTTGCGCAGAAGGAGCTTCTGGTCCTCGATGAAATCGTTCGAGTAGATGTAGTTCGGGCTCCTCCAACCCATGATGTGGCGCGCGCCTTCAGTCAGGACGGTCTTGAAGCCCATGTCGTAGACCAGCTTGCCGATGCCGTCCGAATAGACGAGCTCGGTGTTGCGGAAGGTGGTGGGCGTCTGGCCGAAGTACTCCTTGATGGCGGCCTGGTGCTTGAGGACCTGATGACGGAACTCGGCTTCGTTTCCTATCGAAGCGAGGGAGTGGTAATAAGTCTCGGAAAGGAATTCCACACAGCCGGTCT
>JAGAAD010000079.1 GCA_017615445.1 Bacteroidales bacterium | reverse complement strand
CCGCGCGTCTTCGCCGCGCGCACGAACACGTCGTCTTCTTCGCCGTCTATAATCACGAACACATAACCCTCGCGGGTCATCTGCACCTTGCCGACGAATTGCGGAAAGACGGTCTTCCCTGCCTTTCTCTTACGCCTCTGTTCAACTGTCTTTCTACCTCGTCTCTTAGCTTTCATCGCGGTACGTATGTAGTTAAAAGTTTTGCTTTACCAGAAGGGGTGATCTTCAACTGCCCCTCCACAGAAGGGACAAGGGCGCATTCGCCGGGGACCAGGGAACATTTGTCGCTGGGAGTCTCGAGCGAGACCGAACCTTCCATCGCAATCACAATCAGGAACTCGCCGCAGTCGTCCAGCGGACGCACGAGCGGCCTGGTCAGATCCAGCAGATCAGTGCTGAAATGCTTGCACGAAACCAGGTTCACGGGCTCGTCCTCGCGCGGCTGATAATGAGTCTGATAGTCCGGCAACACCCGATAGTCTATAGCCTCCTTGGCCTCCTGAATGTGCAGCTTGCGCGGCTTGCCGTCCAGGCCGAGGCGGCCGTAGTCGTAGATACGGTATGTGATGTCTGAAGTCTCCTGAATCTCCGCGAGGTACACTCCCCCTCCGAGACCGTGGATACGGCCGTTCGGGAGGAAAAACACATCGCCGGGGTTCACCTCATAAGAAGCCAGAGCGGAGACAATCTCATCCTTACGCACCAATTCCTCATACTCGTCCGGAGTGATCTGCCGGCGGAGACCGCTGAAAAGATGTGAGCCGGGCTTAGCGCCTATCACATACCACATCTCGGTCTTACCCTTGCAGCCGTGCAGCCTTGCGGCCATCTCGTCTCCGGGGTGCACCTGGATAGAGAGGTCGCGGTTCGAGTCGATAAACTTTATGAGCAGAGGGAACTGACCAGGATAAATGTCAGTTATCTTCTTCCCCGCTTCCGGTCCTTCGGCCACCACGGATTCGTCGCCGGGCCATCCTGAGAGGACCCAGCTCTCCGTCCCCCAGACGAGAGTTTTGAGTATCGGTTGGAACTTGTACATCCTTTCTAGATGAGCGGTTCTGCTGTCATCGCCTCAGGCTGAGGGATGCCCATCAGCTTCAGGATGGTGGGAGCCACATTGCAAAGGGCACCGTCCTTGACTGTCTTCACTTCGTCGCCGGCGTTGATCACTATGAACTGAACGGTGTTCAGCGAATGGGCCGTGTTCGGCGTGCCGTCTGCGTTGACTGCGAAATCAGCGTTGCCGTGGTCCGCAGTCAGAAGCACCACATAATCCTTGGCGATGGCTTCTTCCACCACCTTTCCGACCAGCTTGTCCACGCATTCGACTGCCTGGGTGATGGAATTGTAGACTCCGGTGTGGCCGACCATGTCGCCGTTGGCGAAGTTCAGGATTATCATGTCCTGCTTGCCGCTGCGGATCTGGTCTATCAGCTTTTCGGCCACCTCGGGCGCGCTCATCTGCGGCAGCATGTCGTAGGTGGGCACCTTAGGGGAGTTCACCAGGATTCTGTCTTCGTTCTCGAACACGGTCTCGCGGCCGCCGTTGAAGAAGAAGGTGACGTGGGCATATTTCTCGGTCTCGGCGATGCGGAGCTGGTGCTTGCCGGCCTTGGAGACTGTCTCGCCCAGGGTGTCCTGCACGAGCTCCTTGTCAAACAGGATGTGCACTCCGGTGAAGGAAGCGTCGTAGGGAGTGAGGCAGCAATAGTAGAGAGGAATCGTGTGCATGCCTTCTTCGGGCATGTCCTTCTGAGTCAGGGCTGCCGTGAGCTCACGGGCGCGGTCGTTGCGGAAGTTGTAGAAGATGACGGCGTCGCCTTCTTCGATGGTGGCCACGGGCTTGCCGCCTTCCGTGATCACGATAGGCTTGATGAATTCGTCCGTGACATCGGCGTCATACGAAGCCTGGATTCCGGCCTGGGCGCTCTCGAATTCGGCGCCCTTGCCCTCGACCAGCAGGTCATAGGCTTCCTTCACGCGGTTCCAGCGCTTGTCGCGGTCCATCGCGTAGAAGCGGCCGCAGACTGACGCCACCTTGCCGGTGGTCTCCTTCATCTTCTCTTCGAGCTCGGCGACGAAGCCAAGTCCGCTGCGCGGATCGGTGTCGCGGCCGTCCATGAAGGCGTGGACATAGACCTTGTCCAGACCCATCTCCGCTGCGACGCGGAGGAACTCGTAGACGTGGGTCAGCGAGCTGTGCACTCCGCCGTGGGAGGTAAGACCCATCAGGTGGAGCTTCTTGCCCGAAGATTTGACATAGTCGAATGCGGCTTTGATTTCCTTGTTCTCGAGCAGTTTGTGCTCCCTGCAGGCGATGTTGATCTTCACCAGGTCCTGGTAGACCACGCGGCCTGCGCCGAGGTTCATATGTCCCACTTCGGAGTTTCCCATCTGGCCGTCCGGCAGACCCACATACTCTCCGCAGGCCTGAAGATGGCTGAATGGATATTTTGCCCTAAGGGCGTCGATGTGAGGCTGGCCCTTGGTCCAAATGGCGTTCGAATAATCGTGGCGGCCTTCTCCCCAGCCGTCCAAAATCATCAATAAGACTTTTCTGTTCATTTCACTAACTAATTAATAAGTCCACGGCCCCTGAGCATAGGCTTGGAGTCGGGTTCGCGGCCTGCGAACGACTTGTAGAGCGTCATCGGCTCTTCGCCGCCTCCCCTCTCGAGGAAGGTCGCCTTGAATTTGCCGGCAAGCTGCACGGTCTTGTCCATATCCCACTGTCCGTCCGGACCCACGCACTCCTTCTCGAAGATGCTGAAGGCATCCTTGTCCAGGACCTCGGCCCAGAGATAGCCGTAGTAGCCTGCGCTGTAGCCGCTCGAGAAGATGTGGTTGAAATACGTGGTGCGGTAGCGCGGAACGATTTCCTTGATAAGGCCCATCTCCTTGCAGACCTTCGCCTCGAACTCGTCTATGAAGGCGGCGGGGTCCACATTCTCCGGGATGGCGCTGAGCTCATGCCATTTCATATCCAGGATCGAGGCGGCTGCCAGCTCGGTGGTCATGAAGCCCTGGTTGAACTTGAGGGCTCCGTTGATCTTCGCCACAAGCTCGGCCGGGATCACCTCGCCGGCGTCGTTCACGGCATACTGCTCGAGCAGCCAGGGCTGGAAGGCCCAGTTCTCGTTGAACTGCGAGAACATCTCCACGAAGTCGCGGGTGACGCTGGTGCCGGACACGCTCGGGTAGTGGCACTTGGTCAGGAGGCCGTGCAGGGCATGGCCGAACTCGTGGAACACCGTCTGGACGTCGTCCACGGTCAGGTACTCGGGCATGTTGGCCACATTCACAATTATCGGGCGGATCTCGTTGCCTTCGGCGTCCACATACTGGTCGCGGATGTTGTTCATCCACGCACCGCCGCGCTTGCTGCTGCGGGGGTGATAGTCGGTGGTGAAGATGCCCACCAGCGCGCCGTCGGCGTCGGTGATCTTATAGGTCTTCACGACTGCCGGGTTGTAGGAAGGCACGCCCTCGATCAGTTCGGCATTGATGCCGTAGAGAGTGTGCGCGGCAGTGAAGATGCCGTTCACCACGCGGTCTATCTTGAAGTACGGGCGGATCTGGTCGTCGTCCAGGTCATATTTGGCCTTGCGGACCTTCTCGGCGTAGTACCACCAGTCCCAGGGCTCGATTTCGTGGCCTGCAACCTTCTCCATGTCGTAGATCTCGGCCTTCGCGCTCTTGACTGCGGCGGCCATGATCTCCGCAAGGAAATTGTCCACCGTCTTGGGATCGCCGGCCATCTTGTTCGAGAGCTGGTAGCTTGCGAAATCCGGGTAGCCCAGGATCGAAGCCTTGCGGGCGCGCAGGCGAAGAACGTCAAGCAGCAGGGCGCAGTTGTCGTTCTCGTTGCCGTGGTGGCCGCGAGTAGTGTAGGCTTCGAACATGGCCTTGCGAAGCTCACGGTCTTCCGTGGTGGTCATCGCGGTGGGATACTCGCTCACGCTGATGCCGAACTTCTCCTTGAAGGCATTGCTCTCGGCGAGGATGTTGTTGCCTATCTTCTGAGTCTTCACAGCCAGCTCGCTGTCTATGTTCTTGAGCCTGAGCTGCAGGTCTTCGGGCAGACCGATACCGTCACGCTCGAAACCCTCGAAGTGCTTTTTCAGCACCATCTGCTGCTCGCGGGTGAGGCCGCTCTGGTCCGCATAATAGACTGCCGCCACTCTCTTGTAGAGGCCCTTGTTGAAGGAAATCTCGGCGGAGTGGTCGGACATAAGCGGAATCGCCTCCTCAAGCACTGCGTCCAGCTCGGGAGTCTGGTCCGTCTCGCTGACGTTGTAGAGCACGCCCACCACCTTCGAAAGGATGCTGCCGCTGAGCTCCAGCGGGGCGATAGTGTTCTCGAAAGTGGGTGCTTCCGGATTCGCCACTATGGCGTCTATTTCGGCTTTCTGCTGCTCGATTCCGGCCTTGACGGCGGGGATGTAATCGGAGACTTTTATCTTCTCGAACGGAGGAATTCCGTACGGGGTGTCCCATTCCTGGAGGAAGGGATTCTGATGACAAGCTGTGAGGGATGCTGCCATTACGAGGAGTGCTAACGCTTTTTTCATACTATTCTACCACGAAGTCGTCGAGGGAGTTTACTGATATCTGAATGCTGCCCTGATAGAGGCTGAGGATTCCGGTGACGCTGATGGTCTTGCTGCCGCTCAGCACGGCGGGATCGATCTCCACGTCGCAGAACTTGCAGAAACCGCTGGTGCGGATCTGAATCTCGGTGCCTCCGAGCTTGAAGTACTGGCTCACGCTGTAGGCCGCCTTCTCCACGGTCGGATAGGTGCCGTCGCCCTTGAGGTCTCCGAGGGTGACGTCTTTGCCTGCGTCATCCTTGAGGAAGGTGCTTCCGCTGCCCACCTTGGCGTCGTCCCAGTCGCCGGCGAGGAGGTGCTCCTTCATCTTGGTCTCGGACATTGCCCAGGTGGTGATGCCGTGAGTGGCGCCGTACTTTCCGAGTCCGTTCGAATCCGAAAGGAACACGCGGTTAGAGTACGCCTTCTTGTCCTTGGTGCTGTCCAGATAGAGAAGAACGAAGTTCTCATTCGCGAACTTGAGGCCTTTGAGGGTCACGAGCTTGCCCACGAGGTTGTGGGTAGCCTGAGTGGCGGTCTTGGCGTCCGGCAGCTGAGAGGCCGAGGTCACGACCACGGGGGTCACCTTGCCTTCCATCTCTCCGCGGAAGATATGGTCGTTGATAATCATCTGCGACTCCAGATAAGAGGTCTCGTAGGTGCCCGAAGGATCTGCGAAACCGATCTGGGCCATACCCATTCCGCCGTAGTTACCGGTTTTGTAACCGTACATGCCGAGGGTGAGGTCGCGGCAGAGGACAGAAACCCTCTGGCCGGGCAGGTAGTCGTTGTAGAGGCTGTTCTTTCCGACCTTGATTTCAATTCCGCCGGTCTCGTCCTGGATGAAGAAACTTTTGTAGAAGTTACCGGGCTGGTCCGTGGTGCTCACTATTCCGGAGATAACGATGTCTTCGTTGATGACCATGGGCTTCTCGGGAACGTACTTCGAGACCAGCTGTGCGATTGTGTGAGTGGTCTCAGGGATGCTCCTCTCGTATGCCGGAGGATTCTGATATTTAAGTGTCAGAACAGGCTGGAACTCTTCCTTCAGAGACTGGCAGGAAACGAGCGCCGCAAGGGCGAACATTGCAATAATAGACTTTTTCATACGCTTAGAATCTGAAGTAGATGTTCAACATATAATTCATGCCCTGCATGTAGAAGTACTTGGGATCGAAACGGTAGTAACGGTCCTTGCCCACGCTGCTGATCAGACGGGTCTGCTCGTAGCCGCCGGTCTTGACTTCCTTGTTGTTCAGGATGTTGTTCACATTCAGCGAGAAGCCCAGATAGTACTTGCGCTGGATGGACCAGCTCTTGCCGGCCGAAGCGTTCAGCAGGAATGCTGCGTTGAACTTCTCCTGACCCGCCATGTATTCGATGATGGCCGGGTTGGATTCGGCGCCCCTGAGAGCGGTGCTGGTGCGGTAGAGAGGGTTCATGTCCAGATATGCCCTGTCGAAGTACTGGCCGTTCAGTTCGAAGAACCAGTAGCTGTTCGTGCGGTAGTTAAGAGCAATCTCCGAGGCGAGCTGAGGGGTGCTGGGGACATAGTGCTTCTGCATGTGGTCCACCTTGAAGGTGCCGTCCTCATTCTCGGCGTAGATGGGAAGGCCGTCGGCCGTGGTGCCTGTGGGCACATAGACCGGATGCTCCATCCAGTAGGGCACGGAGTCGTCGCGAACGACCTCGGCGCTGTTGTCCACAGTCTGGACCATGTGAGGGGTCGAGGTGTAGATGTACTCACCAAGGCTGAGCACGCCGCTAAGGGTCAGGCCCTTGAGGGGCAGAGGGACTTTCACTCCGAGCTCGACTCCCATGTGGCGCTGATCGATGCCGGTCATGGCGAAGTTGGTGAAGCTCTGCTGTGAGTCGTCGTAGAAACTCATCACGTCCGTCTGGTCCATTATCTTGGTGTAGAAGCCGGTCACACGGGCGCTGATCCACTCGGATGCGATCTGGTAGTTCAGGTCGGCCGAGAAGGTCTTCTGGGTGGTGAGATTATCCACGATGGTGTTGCGCGTGCGGGGCGAGATGAAGCTGTTGTTGAAGGTGGGCGCGTCGTTGAAATAACCCACATTCAGGCTGACGCGGCTGTTGCCGAACAGGTCGTAGGACACGTTGGCTTTCGCAGCGTAGGTCAGGAACTTCACCTTGTCCGACTTGCCGTAGGAGGTCTGGCCGTTCGAGAGGGCGGTGAGGTCTATCAGCTGACCGTTGATGTCAGTCGCATAGATGTGGGAGCCGTCGGCATTGGCTCCGGCGAAGAGGCCCTTGCGGACCAGACCGTCACGCCAGAAGGAGGTCATACCCACCTTCGCTGCGGCGCTGGCGCTGAGAGCTCCGAGCTTGAAGACGCCGTTGCCCCACAGGTCCGCCACGCGGATCTGAGCGAGGTAATCATAGCCGTACTTGCCGCCCTTGGTGATCTTCTCGGCAGTTCCGTGGGCCCTGTAGTAATTCAGGTCGTTCTGGAGAAGGGCTTCGTTCGCTGCGAAATCGCGCTCGGCGAAGCTGTCTATGTTCAGGAAGTACTGACCGCCGAGGAGATCGTTCATCTTTTTGTAGTTTTCCGTGCGGTTCAGACGCATGTCCACTCCACCGTTCACGGTGAGGGCCTCGCTGACCCTGTACTTCGCGTTGGCCGCGAACTGCAGGTCGTTCTGGTCCACATGGCGCTCCTCGAGGGCGTACTTGCTGCGGCCTTCCGGGTTGTTGTAGTTCACATTGTAGAGGCGGTCCCAGTTCAAGTGCTGGTAGTTCTGGTACTCAGCTCCGCGGTGGGTCCAAGCATACATGGTCCAATCGTACTTGTCCTGATTGACGCGGTTGTAGTCCTCGTCCTCCATGTAGTAGTAGCTCGGGAGGTTGCGGTAGTAGTCCGGACGCGGGTCCATGGCGTCGTACCAGTCCAGGGCGGTGTAACCGTTGAAGCCCGTCCTCCAGAGGAGGGTGGCGTTCACGGTCAGAGGCATCGCCTCGGGCTTGTACTCATACTTGAGGAAGGTGATGGGCTCGAAGGTGTGGCGTACGCGGGAGTTGCGCACCTTGCCATTCTGGTAGCCCCAGTTGCTGTTGTACATGTTGTCGCCCATGAGGTCGTAGACTTCCTGGGTGCTGGCGTTCTGCGCACCTCTCTGACCGGGTGTGGCGAAGGTCACGAGGCTCAGCCTGGTTTCGTCGTCCAGCTTCTTGCTCACGGCGAAATAGTAGGCGAAAGAGCGGTAGTACACACCTTCGATCCAGTCGTTTCCACCGGCGCGGACGGAAGCGTTGAACGCATAGCTCCAGCCGTCTTTTATCTCGCCCGAGGCGTAGGATGCCATAAGACGCAGGCGGTACAAGGCGCTGTTGCTGAGCACGGAGAAGCGCCAGCCCGTCCGGACGCTCATCGGCACTGCGTGCAGGTTAGTCACGCCGTTGTAGCCTCCGAAGCCCTCGTCGGCCGTCTCAAGGCCGATGGTGGTGTCTTTCGAGCGCATGGCTTCGTTGAGACCGCTCCAAAGGGAGAACGGTGAGTAACCGGTGATGGCGTCGTTCATCTTCACGCCTGCGAGGTAGACGTCCTGAGTTTCAGAATTGTAACCTCTGTTTTTGAAACGGATCGAGCTGAAGCCGAAGCCGGCGATGTTAGTGTAGACGTCGTTCGAACCGAGCAGAAGAGTCGGCGCGTCCGAGTAACCGGAATCGTCCATGTCGAACTCGGCGAAGTTGCTTTCGTCCGCCTCCTGAATCCTTGCGGCGGGAGTCAGCGACACGAAGATGAGGTCCTTAATATAACCTTTGTCCACGGTCACGAACACGGTGAGGTCCGAGAATTCGTCCGCCTTGACAGTCAGTTCGTAGACTCCGTCCGAAAGGCCCTCGATGAGGAACGCTCCGTCCTGGCCGGAACTGAGTTCGGCGAGGACTCTGCCGTTCTGCGCGAGGGTCATTTCAGCGCCGGAGACCGGCACTCTGCCCGCGCGGCTCACCACCGTGCCCTTGATTCCGCCGGTCTGGGCGAAAACAAGCACGGAGAGAAGCAGAGCCGCAGCTGCTGTAAACAGTCTTTTCATTGTGTTATTTCTTAATTACGATATACGTGGGATAGTGGTCTGAATAACCTCCGATGAAGGAGCCGCCGGAGAAGGTACGGAAGGGGGTTCCTTTGTACTGACCGGTCTGCTGGGTCATGAAGTCCTTGTGGAACACGCGGCCGTAGTACTTCTTGCGGTTCAGCTTGATCTGCTGGAGTTTGTAGCCTCCGTTGGGGGCGTTCAGCATGTTGTAGTTCACCTGGACTATGTCGTAGATGTTCCACACGCCCTGATAGGCCAGCGAGCCGTAGCCGTCCTTCAGAAGGCGGATGAACGGATCGAAGAAATCCTCCTGGGTCACCTCTTCCGGTTTCTCTTTTCCGTGCAGCCAGACAGTCTGGCTCTCGTCCGTGGGGTTATCGTTCATATCACCCATGACGGCTATCTTGATTCCGGGATACTTCTTCTCCATCAGGCGGCTGTGGTTGTAGATTATCTCGGCGCCGCGGCTGCGGAGGTTTCCGCCCTTGCCGCCTATCCTGGAAGGGAGGTGGGTCACATAGAAGGCGAAATGCTCGTCGTCTATCAGGCCGTGGACCATCAGGATGTCACGGGTCTTGAAATACGATGTGTCCACATCCGAGAAATCGATGGTGCTGTTGAAATCGAACGGAATGCTCTCGCTGTCCAGATACTTGAACCTCTTCGGATTGTAGAGAAGGCCCACGTCCACACCACGGCGGTCCGGACCGTCGTAGTGCACTATCTGATAGTTCGCATCGGCAATCTGCGGATCGGCCACCAGGTCTTCGAGCACGAGCCTGTTCTCGATCTCACTGACGCCGAGGATAGTGTGCCACATTTTGTTGTCGTCCCTCATGGCGCGGATTACGCGGGCCATATTGTGGACTTTCTTGTCATACTTTTCCTGTGTCCACTTGTTCGAGCCGGTGGGGAGATATTCGTTGTCGTTCTTCGCCGGGTCGTCGTAGATGTCGAAGAGATTCTCCAGGTTGTAGAACCCGATTATATGCGTCTGGGCGTTTGCATTCAGCGCAATGAGGAGAAACACCGAAATGGCGTAAAATATTTTTTTCATCTTTTCGATTATTTCCACCAGGTGTCGGTGGTCGATTCAACTTTGTTGTACAGGTCTGTGCCCAACTTGGCCTCCAGGTTCGGGAAGAAGTCTATGTCCAGCATGGATTCAAGTTCGTCGATGGTCATGGACTGATTCATAATTTCGGAGTCCGAATAGGCTTCGTGATTGAAATAGAAACCGATGGCGGTGTACCCTCCCTGCTTCGCGGTGTTTCCGATCGTGCCGCTCTTCTTCAGGCCCAGCAGGGCTTTGAAGTATCCCACCGGCACCGGGATGGACTTGCCGTCGTTGTCGTAGGCCACCTGAGTCGCGCCTTCGAGGTCGCAGCCGGTCACCACATAGAGGGTGTCAAAGCTGGAAGACCATGTCCGGACCATTCCCTCGAAGGTCGCCCACGCTCTCTGGTTCAGCGCTCCCCTCTGGGGAGTCATGTTCGTGCCATAGAACGTCTGCTCATTCGCGCCGGCGTGCAAGCGGTCCGCCGAAGGCAGCTGATGGCCGCGGTCGTAGTTCCCGGAGGGCTTGAAGCCGCTGAAGAGGACGGGCTGGTACTCGCGGGGCACCTTCGGATCCAGGGCCCATGCGTCCGAGCGGGAGCCGCTGCCGTAGAGGCCGGGATTCAGCGGGTAGGCCACCCAGATCGCCAGGCAGGCCTGAGGATCCAAGTAGAACGAATAATTGCGCATAGTCTTCCCGCCCACGGTCATGTCGTGCGTGAAGAAGTACAGGTCCGGGTTGTTCGTCGCCGGGAGCTCGAGCCAACCGGGCACGGGGTCCGGATTCAGGCCCTCTATCGGGCGCGGGTTGACCACCGACTTCCCTTTCTGCACGAAATCCAGCGACTGGCTGTCCGATCCCACCGCGAGGGTGAGGCGGCAGGTCCGCGGATCTTCGCCTTCGTTCTTTCCCCACGCCATCACCAGCTTCCTGCTGCCCGGGCGTCCGTTTTCAGCGGACACGGTCAGCCATTCTTCCTCGGCTTCGCCGAAATCCAGCGACAGCGTCCACTCTCCCTTCGCCTCCACCAGAAGGAACTGGGTTCCCTCACCGTTCGAGACGGGGTTATTAGTCACCGAAAGGGAGTTCTTTGAGACTGTGCTCGAAGAGCCGCCGTCCGGATCCTGCGGGTTGATCAGCTCGCAAGAGGCGACCGCGAAAATCGCCGCGAGGGCGAGTATGTATTTATTATTTCTCACAGATTACGAGGATGCTGTCGATATAAACTGCTCCGTTACCGGCGATGAGAGTGAAACTCTTGTTCGTCCCGGTTACAGATATCACCACAGTCTCTTCTCCTCCTTTGGTCGAAACGGTTCCAAGGCTATTGCTCCAAAGACTGGAGGTATAGTTGTCACTGGATGTGGGAATCTGAGTGTCGGCCGGAACGGCATACATAGTGCGAACAACTGTCTTCTCATTCATTCTCAGAACGATTCTCTTGATATTCGAAGAGAATTCCGGAGATTTAAGATGCGCACCGGATTTATTGCGAAGCTGAATGAAAGCAAGGCCTTTCTTGGTGTTCATATTACCAGTCCAATTACCCGTGGAACTGGTAATAGTGTAGTCTCCGTAGGTGTCTTTAGTCTGATCGCTGGAAGCAAAAGCCGCGACAATTTCAGCGGTGGTGAGTTCGTATCCTACCTCATTCTCGCCTACTGTGGCTCCTTCGGGCTCCTGGTTTTCATCTTCGTGCTGATCTTCGCTGAGGGCGAGTTCCGAAACGATAACATTGAAGTATGAGCTGCCGCTGATGCCCACGAAGTATCCGGTGACATCCACCCATTTGTTAAGGAGATCTTCAGAAACGGAAACGGGGTTCGAGAGGCTGCCGGTGCGGGTCGCATCCTTCACCTTCACATTGTAGTAGTTTCCGCTCTTGACGAGCTTTCCGCTGAACTGAACGAGGCCGAACAGAGTCTCGTATTTGTCGAATGCCGCGGCATCCAGCACGGTGGGCTCAGCCGCAGGAACTGCGTTCCCGCTGGAATTCACAGTCACTGTGTACTTTTCGACCTCATCCACGCCGTTGTAGGTGGTCTTGTCTCCGTTGACGGTGACGTTATCACCCACCTTGACGCTGACTGCGATGGAGCTGTCGTAGACATAGACGATACCGCTCTCAGTGCTGATCAGGAAGCCGACCTTCGAGACGGCAATCACAAGGCCTGTGGCCGTGACTTTCTCCGCCTGAGCCTCCTCCACGGAGTCGATAATAGCGTTCACCACTTCGTGCTGGCTCTTCGCCGCATAGTACTCATACTGGCCTCTGATGACCACTTTGTAACCATTCTTGACCTTGTCTTTCCACTCGGTCTTGGATGCGTCCGTGACCGAATACACATAGATGGTTCCGGTGGCGTCCGTGAGATCGAAGCTGAAGTACTTGTCGCTGAAGCCGCTGACGGTTCCGGTGAGACGATAGTACTTCGATCCGTCTGCCGCCTTGATAAAATCTGCGACTGTCGCGTCTGTCGCGTCGTCCGGATTTGCGGCATTTCCGCCGTCGTACTCCTCGATCACGGCATTCACTATTTCGTGCTGGCTCTTGTCTGCGAACCATTTGTACTCGCCGTGGATCGTGATCTTGCCGCCATTCTTGATGACGTCCGTGTATTTGGCCTTGGAATCTGCGTCCACGGAATAGACGTAGATTGTTCCGGTGTCGTCAGTGAGGTCGAAGCTGCAGTAAGACGCGCTGAAACGGCTCACTTTTCCGCTGAGGCGGTAGACATTTCCCTCTACAGGGTTTTCAAGAAGCTGGGCGACTGTCACATTCGCGATGCCGTCTCCGAGATCACCTTCCTGGGTGACCTTGACAGACACTTTGTGTTTCAAATCCGCAAAGAGGGTAAGATCCACTGAGCGGTCTGTTCCAGTGTTTGCAAGGGCGGAGAGGACCACTTCGCGGGCCGCGCTTCCGCCGCTGATGGTGGTGTTGGGCGAAGTGATGGACTCGCCGTCTACCTGCACATCCAGCCAGTCTGCTGCGTTCTCCACTCCACGAATCTTCCAATCGATGGAGGAAGTGAGCCGGATTGTCTGGCTTCCGCCGGCCTTGGTGATAGTGATTTCACTGGGGATGCCGTCTGCCTCCCACACTTCGGTCAGAAGGGTTTCGGGGTCGCAGCCAACGAGTGCGACACCAGCTGCGAACACTGCCAGAAATAAGTTTTTGAGTTTCATTATGTGTGTTGTTAAGTTATTGTTATCAATAGCTTTCAAATTTAACAAATCTTTTTGTCATCGGCAATAAAAAAGCCCGGCGGTTTTCCCGTCGGGCTGAAGATGTTTATTGAGGTATTTTACTCCTGCTTCGCGAAGATCATTATGTAGGCGAAAGGATGAATCACAAAGCGGTCGAAATCCTTATAGAGCCAATCGTCAGTCCAGGTGTATTGATCCTGAGGCATATTCGCGCACTTGAAAGCCAGGGCAATCGAACCTGCGGGGACAGAGATCGAACCCGTGGTGCTTGACCAATCATTGCTGAGAGTGTAATCCCCAGGCAAATAAGCTTGCGCTGTGACCGTACCACCGATGGTAACGGTCCCAGTGGTCATATCAACGCTGAGGGGTACCTTCTCATGAGGCAGTTGGTCGAAGTTGGCGCTCAGATCCAATTCTCCGGTCTCTAATTTATTCATTCCCGCCACCAGTATGCGGTCCCAATACTTTCCGTCAGCGCCGGCCTGATAATCCACAGTGCAATCGTCGGCATCCACCACAAGCAGGTTGTCGTACTCATTATTGATGGAAGAATTCCACTCCCAGGACTTATCCTTGAATTCTTCGATCTTGGTAGTGTAGAGGCCTCCAAGTATCTTCAGATTGGTCACCATGTAGGTTCCGGCCAATTCCGCAGGGACGGACGGGACCAATTCTTCGATGATGAGATCCTTGATGTAGAGGACCATTCCGGCGGGAGTGCCGAACTGAGGGATGATAGTCCACGCGACATTCATATCGGCAGTGCAATCGAAGGTGGCGGTGAACTTCTTGGGGGTGTTTGCCTCCAGAGCGTCCCACATATCAGTCTTCCATTCGCCTTCACGGTTATCTGCGTCGGCTTTATAGTCATGAAGCGAGAAGATGAACTTCTGGATGGCGGCAGTGGCGCCCACGGTCACCGAGAGTCTGTACTTCTTGCCGGCGGCAAGAGGGATGAGATGATCCGCGGTGGGCGCAAGGAAGTTGCAGCAGCCCCACTCGCCTTCCGTGGCATCCGGGAAAGTGAGCTTGTAGGTGGACTCTTTCTTTTGCACGTTCGAGGCGGCGGTGATGTCCACAACCTGATTGTTTGTGATCACACCGTAGATGTAATCGAAGTTGCCGTCGAAGAGAGGCTTCCAGAGGTTGGTCTCAGCCAGATACTCTGCGCTAGGGGTGTAGTCCCAGGTGTCCTCGGGCTGCGGAGCGGGTGCGTCACCGGTAACCACAAGGGTGATGTCCTTGATGTAGACCGTGGTCCCTGCAGCGGCGCCGCCGAGATCGATCAGCAGGCTCTGAGGGGTGGTGATAGGGACGAAGTCCTCGGCCTTGATTTCAAGAATGGCATCAGGGCCCACCGTCAGACGGGGGTTAGTGGCAGACTCGAAGCTGAGAGGCCAGTCAACGCCCTTCTCATACATCTTGAAGAAAACGGGAGTCTCCTTGGTCGCACCTACCTTGCAGGTGAAGGTGTAGGTCTTTGTGGCGTCCAGGATGAGGTCCGTGCTCGGCACGATCCAGATCTGGGCCTGCCAGTCTCCGCTGGTGTCGTCCGGAATGGTGAATTTGTAGGTGGACTCCTTGAACGTCACTTCAGGAGCGGGCTTCTCGCCCGCCCAGTTCGGGTTGTAATACCAAGCGAGAGTGTGCGCGGCATCCACAGCCTTCCAGAGGTTGTCGTCCAGGCCATAAGCCGCACCGGGGGTATAGTCCCAGCTGTCCTGAGGGACGACTTCGTCCGATGTGACGGTGATGACGCATTTGGCGGTGAACTTGTCCGCCGTGGCCACTATCTCCGCTTCACCGGCCGCGACTGCGGTGACGGTTCCGCGAGCGTCCACGGTGGCAACTTCCGGCTTCGAAGAGGACCAGAGGATCTCCGGTTTGACGGAAGCGTCCTGGGGGTTATAGGTGGCCGTGAGGACGACGGTTTCACCCACTTTGAGAGAGTGCGAAGCCGGGGCGACTGAGATTCCTTCAAGAGGAATATCGGTCTGGACCGGATCCTGCTCACAAGCATTGAAAGCAAAAACAGCAAGCGCTGCAACTGCTAAAAAAGACAGGAATTTTTTCATTGTCGGTTGTTATTAATGTGGTTGTTAATGTGCGTTAGTGTCCTCAAAGTTACCAAATCTTTCTCTGTAAACAAAAAAAACAGCCCGACGGAGACCGCCGGGCTGAAAATTCAGAGACTATTGATTACTCTGCAGGAATCACCTGCTCGATGATGAGATCATCAATTCCAACTGCGAGGTTGGAGGTGAACTGGATAGCAGTCTCAGCGCTTGCACCTGTAATCGTCCAGGTGTACTCTTTTCCTGTCATAGTAGGATTCTGGCCGGACATGGTGCTTTCGGAATCAATCGCCACCTGTCCCTCAGGGGAAACAGTGCCGTTTCTGGTAAGAACCTCGAGTTTCGCGGTCTTATTATTCCAGCCTGCAGCCTTAAGTCTGACTCTCAGAGTGGCGTTTGTGCCGGTGATGGTAGACAGAGCGGGAGTCTTGATGGAACCTGCTGCAGATGCAGCGCCCAGTTTGACAGCTCCGTTCATAGCATAGACTTTTTCTCCGATGTCGACATATGCTCCGGTGAAACCATCTACTGATCCGTTAAGAGCTGTGATTGCAGATGTGCCAGTGGCGTTTGCAAAATCATCCCTCCAAACAACCACATAGGTGGGTTCCGGGGCGGATCCGTCGGTAACGGTCACCGTGCACTTTGCCTCACCGGCAAGATACTTATCCTTTGCAGCAACGGAGAGGGTAATCTCAACGGTACCTGCCGCGACGCCTGTGACAACGCCGGTCTCAGAAACTGTTGCGATGCTCTCGTCCGCGGATGCGTAAGTGATAGCAGCCGTGCTGTTGGTGGTCGCACCAAGTTCGACGGTGGCTCCAATGGCAACGCTCTTAGTTGCGTCTACGGTGATTACACCGGGGATGCTCTTCACATCGGTAGGCTGGCTCCACAGACCGATCTGATGGTTGGTCTTGTAGAAGGTAGGCCATGCGATGATCTTGTTCAGCTTGGTTCCGGTGATATGGCCGGTGATGGTGCCGTCAGTGAGCTGGACATAGAGAGCGATTTCGCCGGTGCTGTCCTTGATCTTACCGTTGCGGTCGTTCTTGTCGAAGCCGTCGGTCACGGTCACTCCGTTGTAGTTGTTGTTGAACTCGGTCTTGACGTTGACATACTTCATGTAGTCAGCCTCGAGAGCTGCGATGGTGACCTTTTCGCAAGGCCATGTGTTGCCATCGTAACCGAAGGTCACATCGCCTTCATTGTAAGTCACCTTGGTGATCTCAGGAACGCCGTTGTAGGTGGTGGTGGTGACGACACACTTTCCGTAGATGGTGTTGCACTCGGACACCTTGCTCTCAAGACCTGTCTCATAGAAGAGAACGCCGCCGGTGAACCAGTCGTGGCGAGACTGTGCAAAGACGTTCTTGCCAACTTTCTTGGTCACATAGAGTTTCTCGTCGGCGCTGATGTTGAGAATACGGTCGACCTTCTTGTCGCCGGCTGCGATGATGTCAGAGTTGAGCTTAGCAAGATTCGAGTACTCGTACGGTCCCTGCTCGAGTTTTCCGTGAAGCTCAGGATGCTCCACATAAGCGGTGGTGGTGACCACAACGTCCCACACCTTCTCATCAGGGGTCTCGTTGGCTGCGTAGTTGATTGCTACGTGGCCGCCGCCGGCCTCGAACTTCTCCACGGTGACGCCTTCGGTGGTCTCGACATTGTTGAGGAGAACCTTGACGCTGAAGTCCACATCCTTATCGGCATCGATATACCAGTGGGCTGCACCGGGATCTTTGTAACCGACCTGCTGCTCCACGACGGTGTCGTTCCTCCAAGCGAACTTGAGGGGTTCCTTAACTTCCTCGATGATGAGGTCCTTGATGTAGAGCTTCATTCCGGCAGGGGTGCCGAACTGAGGGATGATAGTCCAAGCGACGTTCATGTCAGCCTCGCAATTGAACTCGGCCGAGAACTCCTTGGGGGTGTTTGCCACGAGAGCATCCCACATATCTGTCTTCCAAGCTCCTTCGTGGGTGGGATCGCCAGACTTGTAGTCATGGAGAGAGAAGATGAACTTCTGGATGTCTGCGGTGCAGCCGATAGTGACTGCGAGTTTGTACTTCTTGCCTGCGGCCAGCGGGAGGAGATGATCCTCAGTGGTTGCAAGGAAGTTGCAGCAACCCCACTCTCCCTCGGTAGCGACAGGGAAAGTAAAGACATAGGTCGACTTCTCTTTCTTGATATTATCGTTGTCGGCGATAGACTTGACCTCACCTCCGCTGATCACGCCATAAGCCTCATCGAAGTTACCGTCGAAGATGGGCTTCCAGAGGTTGCCCTCGGAGAGGTAGGCCTCTGAAGGGGTGTAGTCCCAGTTGTCTGTTTCGCCAGTGCCGCTGAGACCGAGCTTTTCGGTGATGTCTCCCAGAGGGAGGATCTTGCTGCGCTCTACGTTGACAGGGTTGGTTGTGACCAACTTTGCCACCTCTGCATCACCCTTCTTCAAAGTGAGGGTAAAGCCCTGGGTGAAATCTGCGCCGAGAGGCAGGCAGACAAATGAAGTCTTGCCAGGAGTCGCGACACCGTCGATTGTGGTGAGAGGGCCACTTGTGTGGCTATACTTCCACTCGAGCACGGGCTCATTGTCGGCACCCTTGCCGGCAAGACGACTTGCGAGCAGAGTGTAACCAACGGTCTCATCATTGTTACCGGAGAATGTGTACGAGTCGAAGTCGCCCTCAGACTTGAAGCTGATGACGCCGCACATATTGTAGAGGATAAACTTGTCACCCTCGTTGTAACCGGCAAGAAGGAAATCGTTGGTCTTGTCGAACTTAGCGTAGTAGTAGAGAGATCCGGCTGTGGAAATCTCAGCAGGATACTGAGCATAGAAGGTGCTGGTGTAGCCCCTGTCCGAAGAACGGTCGTAAGGCCTTACGCCAGAGAAAGAAATGGTAGCGGTCTTACCGTCGGCGCTGATATCGCTTGCAGCAAGAGTGACGACAGCTCTGTCTGAGCTGGTCTCACCATGAACAAGGATCTTGTCTCCTGCCTGCCAGGTAGTCTTACCGGCTTCGGTCACGGCCACCTTGGTGTCGGGCTGGGCAAATGTCAGAGTGAAGGTGTGGGTCTCGCCGAGAGCGACCTCGGGAGCTGCAATCTCCTTCTCCTGGCAGGAAGCCAGAAGGCCGACTGCCAGAACTGCAAGTGCGGAAAGTTTGAATATATTCTTCATATTCCTGTTTGTTTTAGTCTTGATTGTGATTACAGCTCATAGCCTGTAATAGGATCATAGTCAGGAATTCCACCCTCGCCAGCTGTTAATTCCACGATGGTGATGTCCTTGATGTAGACGATGGCGCCGGCAACTGCCGGTCCGAAGTCCATGATGAAGTTGATGTTATCGCAAGCAACTCCCTTGATGACAGGAGACTCTGCGACAACCGGAGTGTCCGGGGTCATGTTGAAACGACCGAACTCCCAGATGCACTCACCTTCGTGCTTCAGCGGGTTGGAACCGCCCTCGATATACTTCGAGAGTTTCACGAAGCCGGGGTTGGCAACACTGGAGATGAAGGTGATCTTCACCTTGTACTGCTTGTCAGCAGAGAGAGGTACGAAGTGGCCCTCGCTCGGGAAGATGAAGAACTGGTTCTGCCAATCCTGGGTAGTTGCATTCTCGAGAGTGAGCTTGTAGGTGGATTCTTTCTTGGCGAGGAAAGGAACTTCAGCGGTCTCGGTATCGGTACCGTTCCAATCTGCACCGTTGCAGAAATAGTAGAAGTACTTCTCACCGTTGGCGTCGAAGACGGGCTTCCAAAGGTTGCCTGCGGAGAGGTACTCTGCGCTGGGAGTGTAGTCGAAAGGATCTTCCTCTTCGCCTTCCTCGATGAGGACGGGCTGGAGGTTGACTGCCTGAGGAGCATCTTTGTAAGAGCTCTTGTAGGCATAACCGGTGATGACATCGCCGACCTTCACTCCGAGAGATTCGAAGTTAGCCCTTGCGCCATCCCAGTCGAGAACACCGTAGATGTAAAGTTCTACTCCATCAGCATCCTTGATGTAGATATTGCCATACTTGTTAGGCTTGGTGGCGTCGTCCTTGTCCATCACGATGCTGCTGACCGTACCGCTGACTGTGTAGAACACAGACTTGGTCGAATCGTCTTCGAGAGCGAGGAACTCGGCGAGGGTCTTTGCAGGATATGCTGCGAGGAGCCATGCGTTCTTGCCCTGAGGAGCCTCTTTGTAGCTGCTCTTAGGAGCTGCAAGGCTGACGAAGTCGCCGACCTTGAGGCCCTTCTCAGTGATGACATCCTGTCCGGCTGCGCCGCCCTTCTCAGGAAGGAGACCGTAGATGTAAGCTTCTCCGGTGTGGTCCTTGATGTAGAAGTTGCCATACTTGTTAGGCTTCGTTGCATCGTCCTTGTCCATCACGATCGAGGTGATGATACCGCCGATCTGATAGGCCTTGTTGTCATCGTCCGGTTTGGTGAGGAACTCGGCGATGGTGAGAACGGTGAGGTCTGCACGGGTAACGACGCAGGTGACGGGATCCAGACCTTCAGCCGAGAGGGTGATGGTGCCGGTGCCGCCTTCGCCTGCAGCGACGGTGACCTTAACGGTGGTAGACTCGCTGCCGGTAGCAGGCTCGAAGGTCAGCCAATCCACGTCTGCGCTGAGAGTCCAGGTGACGATGTTGGATGTGACTGCGAGGTCGAAGACTTCGCCGGAAGCGGAGGCTTCGTAGGTCTCCTTGTCGAGCTTGATCATCGGGGTCGCGCTCTTCTCGTGGGAGATGTAGTAGGAGTTCATTCCCTCAGGGGTTCCGTTGTAGGAGCCGCGGGTGGAAGCGATGGTGATGATGTCGCCTTCCTGGATACCTTCCTTCACAAGGAGTTCAACCTTCTGGTTGGCAGGATCGGACTCATAGCCAAGGCCATAGATGTAGATGGTGGCATCGCCGTCGATGTCCTTCAGGTTGAAGTTGCTGTAGGTCGTGTTGGAGATGCTGGTGATAACGCCCCTGAGCTTGTAGTAGATCGATGCGTCTTCGGGCTTCTCGAGGAACTCGGCAACGGTAATCTGCTCCATTTCCCTGATGGCGGAACCCTTCTGGGTGATGGTGCAGGATCCGGAGACACCTCCGCCTGTGATAGAAAGTTTCACAGTCCTGTCGAAACCTTCGTTGGCCGCGAATTTCACGACAATCTCGATGGGCTCTGAGCTTCCCTTACCCTTGTCGGTGGGAAGGGTGATGCCGTCGATGATGTCGAGGGATGTAGCTGCAGCAATAGCGGCTGTCCAGTCCACGGTCACGAGGACCTTGACCTTCAGCTCGCCGCCTTCGGCGCCAATTTCATAATTGGCCTTGTCGAATGCAACCTGAGCCAGAACCTGCTCGACTTCTTCCGGAGTACAGGAGAAGAGGAGGGTCGCAGCGGCTGCGATTGCACCAAAGAATTTAGCTAATCTTTTCATGTGATTGATTATGGGTTAATAATGATTAGAAGATATATCTAGCACTGAGTATCATCTGCCAGGTGGAAGATGTGCTGTTGTAGATCGAGAAAGGCTCAACAAGTTTCTCGGTTCCGTTAGTCTGGAACTTGAACTTCGGAGCGGCTCCAGTGGTGTAAACCGCCTTGGCATTGCTAAGCTTAATCGGGTTGGCATTGCCATAACCGTCGCTGGCGTTCACAGACCATGCATTGCCCCAATGAGGATTCAGGAGATTTGCGAGGTTGGTGATGTCCAGTCCGAGCTGCACGGTGTGACGATGCTTGTTCGCTCCGGTGTAGAAGTAGAAGTTCTGGTTGAACTTGAGGTCGATCCTGTTCACCCAAGGTCCAATGAGCGAGTTGCGCTCGGCAATCTTTCCGGTGTGGGTCCTGAGGTACTTGTCTTTCTGGATGTAGTTCCAGCAGTCCTGAGCCTGGTCGGCTGCCGTGTAGACGACATCGGCGCCGTTCGCGTCTTTGTAGGTGTATTCATCGAATGCCCAGTTGCCTGCGCCCCAGGTGCCGTTTGCATCCTGAAGGTCTGCGAGAGTAGGGATGTCGATCAGGGAGTAGTTGTATGCTCCGTCGCCAAAGACGTTGTCCACATAGTCTACGCTGCCGCGCATGGTCGGGCCGCCGTAGTAGGAGATGGCGATCTGAGAGCCGAAGTACTTCGCGTAGTCCTTTGCATAGGACAGGGTTCCGAGAACGCGGTGAGGCATCACATAGCTTGCATAACCGAGCTCGGGATTGTTGGTACCGTACTGGGTGATGAAGGCCTTCCATGCGGAGCCGGGCTGGTCGCCCACGCCGTCGTTGATGACCTTGGAGTGTGCATAGGTGTAAGATGCCTTGGCGCTGAGACCGAAGCTGAAATCCTTTTCGAGCTTGGCGGTCACGGAGTAATACTGACCAAGGTTCTTGCTCACGTTGTTGATGAGGTATGCGTGCTGGATCTGGCTGTCGTAGTATCCGTTCTCATAGAAAGGACGGGCGGCGATGCCGGGAACGCTGATAACGCGGGTCGGGGCCTTCAGACCGATATCGGTGAGGGTGACGACCTGGAGGTCTTTCTTATAGACGCCCTCGAGGGAAGCCTTGATGTCTCCGGGGAGAACGGCGTCGATCGCGAGAGAACTCTTCCACACGGTCGGGTTCTTGAGGTTCTTGTCAAGAAGGGTGATGGAAGTCAGGTTCTGGCCGGCTGCAACTGCGCTGAATCCGTCCGGATAGAGCTGGTTGAGGATCTTGTTGCGGTCGTTGCTGATGGTGGGGATGGCGTCTGCAGCGGAAGTACCCTGACGGGTGACCGTGGTCTGGAGAACGCCTGCGTCGCCGGACTGACCGACGATCCACACGAACGGGATACGGCCGACGAAGATGCCGGTGCCGCCGCGGACCACGAGTTTGCGGTCGCCGAGGACATCCCAGTTGAAGCCTACGCGCGGCGAGATGGTGAGCTGGGTCTTCGGCATGTCCACGGTGGTGTACTTACCGCTGGGGTTCGATGCCGTGGGAGCGAAGGTCGCTTCCTCAACCCTGGTGTTCCTGTTGAAATCCAGCGAAGGATAGACCGGGAGTTCGAAACGAACGCCGGCAGTCACCTTGAAGTTATCGCTGATGTTGATGTTGTCCTGCAGGTAGAACGAGTACTGGCCGAAGTTGAAGTGAGGGAACTCCTGGGCGAAAGTGCTGTTGTTACCGTGGGTGATTGCAAACTGCTGAGGGTTGTCAAACAAGGTCTTGTTGATAACCGCATCGTAGAGAGCCTGCTCGTTTGCGAAATCGAAGACATAGGCACCGGCGCCCATTCTCTGGAAGCCGTTCTTCGTTACGTCGTTCTCATACTGGATACCGGCGAGGAGCGAGTTGATACCGATGTTGTAGGTGATTTCGTCTGTGACGACGAGGGTCGTCACGTCGCGGAGGTTACCATATGAGAAAGCCTCTGTTCCGAAGGTGGTGTAGATGTGGGTCTTGCCGTCTCCGTTGATGTCATTGACGACGAGGTCCACGAACGGGAAGTATCCGCCGTCCACCGAACGGGGCTCATACTGGTGCGAATAGGTGAAGCGGAAAACATTGTTCAGCTTACCGTCAAGGAAGCGGGAATTCAACTCACCTGCGATTGATGAGTAGTTCTGCTCCTGATAGTACCTTGCGTTCTGGAAGTAGCAAGCCTGCATTGCGGATGCGTTGGTGGTCGAGAAACCGGAGTTTGCGAAACCGGTAGTTGAGGTCGACGGCGCAGACACATACTTGCTGTTCACCATGTTGTACCTGATGTTGAACTTATGGTTCTTGTTGATGTTCCAGTCCACACGGGCGAGGATCTTCAGCGAAGGGGTCTCGGAGTTGTAGCCGGTGTACAGACCCGGGTCGTAGTTGTACTCGCTGCGGAGATAGCTCTGAATCGCGTCCATCACCACGGCAGAAGGATAGCAGATGCCGTCCTTACCGGTGGTGTAGACCTCACCAGCCACATCCTGGAGCTTTCCGCTTCCGTCCACGGTGCGGTTAGAAAGCATGCGGGTAGGGCCGGGGCTGATGCTCTTGTCCGCCTCCACATTGAAGAAGAAGAAGAGTTTGTCCTTGATGATGGGGCCGCCGACGGATGCGCCGTACATGAGATAACGGCTGTCTGTCTTGGTCAGGGGCTTGAAGTCGGCCACCTGGTAGCCCTGCATGTCCTGGTTGCGGAATGCGCCATAGACAGTGGCATAGAGCTCGTTCGTACCGGACTTGGTCGTGGCGTTGATGCCGCCGCCGGTGAAGCCGGACTGACGGACATCGAACGGGGTGATTGCGATTGCGACCTGATCAAGGGCGTCCAGGGAAACCGGGCTTCCGCCTGCAGGCAGGTTCGAGCCGATACCGAAGGCGTTGTTCATGGCGGCACCGTCCACAGTCACATAAGAGTCGCGGTATGAACCGCCTCCGATGTAGGTCTTGGTTCCGCTCACATAGGCCTGAGGGGTCTGCTTGAGAAGGTCGTTCATGCTCCTGCTGATGGTCGGCACGGACATGATCTGCTTGCTGCTGAGGGAGGTGAGGGCACCCGAACGGTCTGAGCTCATGTTCGAGGTCCTGCCGTCTGCAGTAACAACAACGCCCTCCAGTTGCATGGACTCTTCAACGAGCTTGGCATTCAGGACGGCGTTGTCTGAAAGGGCGACTTCAATTCCTGTAAAGACGAAGTCGTGGTAGCCCAGGCAAGATACTGTGACCTTATAAGGGCCGCCGGCAGTGATGCTGTTGATCACATAACGGCCGTTAGGGTCAGTAATTGCGTAGAACTCCGATCCTGTCGGCTGATGCACGGCCACGACCGCCGCGCCCACGACGGGGCCGAGGTCATCCGTGATTTTACCGCTCATTGAGGAAGTTGTAACCTGTGCGAAGACAGGCGCTGCGAGAGAGAGTGATGCTAAAAACACCACAAGAAGCTTAATTGCTTTTTTCATAAACGCTAAATATAGATAGTATTTGTTCGCAACTTCGACCTGCGAATATAACAATTATCTTCGACTTAGGCAAAGGTTTTCTTTTACACATTTTTTAAACAATTTTTCATACCTTTGCAGTCCAACAAGTTACACCTACGAGGAAAGATTTGACTGCTTGCAACCTCGTACAAAAAATGCTAAAAAGATGAATTATCTGTTTACCTCGGAGTCTGTCTCCGAAGGCCACCCGGATAAAGTGGCCGACCAGATCTCGGATGCAATCCTGGACGAATTCTTAAGGCAGGACCCGGAGGCGCGAGTCGCCTGCGAGACCTTCTGCACCACCGGTCTCGTGGTGGTGGGCGGCGAAGTCCGCTCGGACCACGCCTATGTGGACATCCAGCAGACCGTGCGCGACGTCATCCGCCGCATCGGTTACACCAAATCAGAATATCATTTCGACGCGGAGTCGTGCGGCGTGCTTTCCGCCATCCACGAACAGAGCGCGGACATCAGCCGCGGAGTCGTGCGGGAGAGCCCTGAGGATCAGGGCGCCGGCGACCAGGGCATGATGTTCGGGTACGCCTGCCGAGACACTGAGGACTTCATGCCCATCGCGCCGGCGCTCTCGCACAAGCTGCTGCAGGTGCTGGCGGACATCCGCCGTGAATCGCCCAGCCCGATGCCCTACCTCCGCCCGGACGCGAAATGCCAGTTCACCGTGGAATTTTCCGGCCGTCACAAGCCCTTGCGCGTGCACACGATAGTTTTAAGTACGCAGCACGACGAGTTCGACACGGACGAAGCCATGCACGCACGCATCGAAGCCGACGTGCGCTCTATAGTCCTGCCGCGCCTGATCGCCTCCCTGCCGGCGGCCGAAGCCGCTCTGTTCAAGGGCGACTACAAACTGCTCGTGAACCCCACGGGCAAGTTCGTGATCGGAGGCCCCGCCGGGGACACCGGCCTCACCGGCCGTAAGATAGTCGTGGACACCTACGGCGGACGCGGAGCCCACGGCGGTGGCGCGTTCTCGGGCAAGGACCCTTCGAAAGTGGACCGTTCGGCCGCCTATGCCGCCAGGCATATCGCAAAGAACCTGGTCGCGGCCGGCGTGGCGGACGAAATCCTCGTGCAGCTGGCCTACGCGATCGGAGTCGCCGAGCCCGTGAGCATCTTCGTGGACTCGTACGGCAGCGCGCACGTTCATCCCGCTTCATGCGAGGGCATCTCGGATGCGAGGGGCGAGGCGACCGACGCGTACATCGCGTCGAAGATCGGTGAGCTCTTCGATCTCCGCCCGGCCGCAATCGTCGAGCGTTTCGGCCTCAAGAACCCGATTTACCTGCCCACGGCCGCCTATGGCCACATGGGCCGCAAACCCTACGTGAAGGACGGCATCCAGTTCTTCGGCTGGGAGAAACTCGATATGGTGGATGCTGTCAAGAAAGCCTTCGGCCTATGAAACCGCTGATTTCCCATTTCACAGACAACGACCTGTACACCTTCACCTGCCAGTACTATGTCCTTAAGACGTACCCGCGCGCGGAGGTCGAATATTCCTTTATAGACAGGAACAAGACCGTTTATCCTGCCGGCTTCGCAGAATTGCTTCAGGAGCAGGTCAATTATATGAAGGATGTGGTGATCACGGACGAGGAGATCGCGTTCATGACCGAGAAGTGCGTCTACCTGCCTTTGTGGTATTTCACGTTCTTGAGGGGATACAGGTTCAATCCCGCCGAGGTGTCGATCTCGCAGGACGCCGATGGACATCTTTCAATCCTGGTCCGCGGCAAGTGGTTCTCCGCCATTATGTGGGAGATGCCTCTGCTTTCGTGCATCAGCGAGCTTATGCACATCCTTCGCGGGGACATCGAAAGGTATGACGCCGCGCTTGAAGAGTCCCGCGCCCGCGAGAAGGCTTCGCAGATTTTCGCCGGCGGGCTGATTTTAGGCGATATGGGCACACGCCGTCGCCTGAGCTTCGACCACCAGGAGATGGTGATCCGCGTGATGAAGGAAGTCTACGAGAGCAAGCCCTGGCCCGGCAAGTTCACCGGCACCAGCAATGTCTGGCTCGCAATGAAGTACGGCTGCCTGCCTCTAGGCACTATGTCGCACCAGCTCATTTCCTTCGAGGAGAACGTCAGCGGAGTGTTCGAGTGCAACTACGCCGTGATGAAGAAGTTCAGCGACGTGTTCGACGGCGACAACGGAATCTATCTCTACGACTGCTTCGGCGACAAAGTCTTTTTCAGCAATCTCTCGAAGCGCATGGCCATGATGTACAAGGGCCTCCGCGTGGACAGCGGCAATGAAGAGGAGCAGGTGGAGAAGATCATCGCGAAATATAAGGAGCTCGGCATCGACCCCGCCACCAAGCAGGTCGTATTCTCGAACGGCCTTAATATAGACCGCGCCATCGCTATCCACCAGTACTGCGCCGGCCGCGTTATGGACTCCTACGGAGTGGGCACCTTCCTGACCTGCGACGTCACCGGTTGCTCGCCGATGAACATAGTCGTCAAGCTCACCAAGGGCCGCATCACCGAAAAGCGCGTCTGGCACGACTGCGTCAAGCTCTCCTGCGACCTGACCAAAACTTTGGGAAATCCCGATAAGTGCAAATACCTGGTTAGTCTGCTGGGGTAGTTATTCTCCCCGCGGAAGGTGGGATTTGTTTCGGCGAGATTTCGCCCGTTTTCTCGCCGGATTGCTTGTTTTTGTGCTTTTCGGCGAGTTTTGGGGTGATTTCTCGCCGATCGGTTCTTTTTTGGGTCGTTTGGCGGGTTTTTGGGGTCATTCCCCGCCGCATTGCGTGTCATGCCCAACCCGATCGGGCATCTTTTGCGATTTCGGTCATTTCCGCCAAACAGCGCCACGGACTCCTTTCGTTATCCCCTCCCAAAAGTGTCCGTGGGGCACACTCGGAACTTTCCCCCGTGGCACTACCCTCGATTTCGGCCCTAGCGCCACATTGCGTGGGCAGCAACATGCGATACAGATATCTGTGTGGCACATCAACGCCAATCACCCATGGCGCTGTTTGGCGGAATAGGATTCGAGGAAGGGGAAACAACAGGGGAAGCGCGTAAAAACAAAAAAACCATCGCAGGTATTGCGACGGAGCGTATATATAGAGTTTGTCTGTGCGATTGGTCGTAGCCAATCAAGACGTATGTTGTATCGTTCGTAAGGGGCGTTGTATTTGCCCTTTTACTGTATGTTGAAAACGCTTCTGGAGCGAAGCGACGCAGGGGGTCTGGGGGGTACGCCCCACAGTGAATCGAAGATTCTGGACGCTACGAGCTCGTAGAGCGAGTAGCGGGAGTGGGTCACGATCCCACGACCTCCGGATTATGAATCCGACGCTCTAACCAGCTGAGCTACCCCGCCATTTTTTCAAAATGCCGGGGTAGCTCGCGCTATTTCACCCCCGGCCTTCGGCCGACCCCTCTAGGGGTATGCGACCTTCGCTTTCACTCCGGTCGGCACCTTCACTGCTTCAACTTTCTCCGAAAGTCTCGCTGACGTTCCGGTGCGGCGCCTGATGGCGCCCCGCTAATGCCAGATTTGTTGAGATAGAAGGACTCGAACCCTCACTGACAGAGCCAGAATCTGTAGTGCTACCATTACACCATATCTCAATGATTTATGTCAATTCCCCGAAAGGGATTGCAAAGGTATAATTCTTTGCGGAATTTGCAAAATAATTTTTACAAACTTCTGCAAATCAGCACGACGGCCCACACTTCGCAGCCTTCGCCGCGGCCGACGAAGCCGAGGTGCTCGGTGGTCGTGGCCTTCACGCTGACGCGGTCCGCCTCGACTCCGAGTATGTCGGCAAGCGTCGAACGCATCGCGGCGATATGGGGCGCGAGCTTCGGGGCCTGCAGGGCGATGGTGATGTCCGCATTGCCCACCTGCCAGCCAAGCGAGCGCACGCGCTCCATGACCTTCGCAAGCAGCAGCTTCGAATCAACCCCCTTCCATTCGTCCGACGTGTCCGGGAAAAGATGCCCGATGTCCCCGAGCGCCAGCGCGCCGAGCAGTGCGTCGCAAAGCGCGTGGATAGCGACGTCGCCGTCCGAATGTGCGACGAAGCCCGCCGTGGACGGGATCTGAATGCCCCCGAGCCACATCGGCAGCCCCTCGCGAATCTGGTGTACGTCGTAACCTTGTCCGATTCTGTATTCCATATCTTATACGTTTGTCCAATGAATCTTTATGCCCGCCCGCTCCATTCCGCGGCACCAGGTCATCTGGCGCTTTGCGAACCGGTGGATCTCGATCGCGAGCTTCTGGCGCATCTGGTCGTAGGTCAGCTCGCCCTGGAGATAGAGTGTGACGTAGCGATACTCGAGGCCGTAGGAGAGCAGCCGTTCGGCCGGCACGCCGCTTTCGAGCAGCCCGCGGATTTCGTCGACCATGCCTTCGGCCAGACGCTCGTCCAGCCTACGGTCGATTCGGGCGTTGCGCTCCTCGCGCGTGACGAGGGTCCCGATGAAAAATGTTCGCTGGGGCAGCCCCTCCAGCGCGGTCCCGTTTGCTCCGCTGGCCACATCGGCCGCATGGGCCCCCGCCCCCTTCGCTTCGCTCAGCGGCACGCTCGCGCTCCAGTCATACGCACAGGTGACGGCCGTGATGTAGAGCCCGGTGCCGCCGCAGAGGATTGGGACTTTGCCGCGCGAGCGGATGTCCTGGTAGGCCGCGAGGAAGTCCTGCTGAAAGCGGTAGACGTTGTACTTCTCCCCCGCCGGCACGATGTCGATCAGGTGGTACGGCACGTCGCCGTATTCCTTCAAATCCTTGCCCGTGCCGATGTCCATACCTCGATATATCTGCCGAGAATCGGCAGATATAATCTCGGCCTCCATACGGGGGATGACGCATCCCCCGACACCCCCTGCGGCCTTTTCGCCTTTCCGTATTTTGTCTTCGCCAAAATACCCGGCCCGGCCGGCGCTCTGATGAGCGCCAGTTACTTCTCTTCGATTCAACGAACTGCTAACCACCAACAGATCATGGGCAAGGCGGACGGCGTACTTTGTCTTTCCGGAGGCCGTAGGTCCGAGCACGCAGATGAGGTCGACCTCCCCGCTCGCATACGCCTTCGCCAGCGCGGCGATGTCTATCACCTCCGGCTTCGGCAGTTCTGCGATTTCGGGTCTCATAGGCGCAAAGTTAATAGTATTTTTTCTCTTTTGAAGGAGGTCCACGCCCTGGCGTGCCAATGCGTGCTAATGATGGCGCAAATGCTGTCGATGATCTCCAATATTCTTCGCTAAAATTATCATAATAGTTATTATAAACCGATGATTATTTGTATATTTGCAGAAAGAATTGAGGCGTTATGATTGTCCTGATGAATGAAGAACTGACGAACTTGTACGAAACTGGCAAAAGCCGCGAATACAAATCTGTTGAGAGGACACCGGAACTATTGTCCGGCTTTGTAAGAGCAATTAAGATTATGAAATCAGCGGCAAACATCAGCGTATTAAAAGAGTACTCCTTTCTTCATTATGAGCAATTGAAGCATGAGTGGTCTGGTTATTCATCAGTTAGGTTGTCAAACCGATATGTTCACAGATTGATCTTCAAGGAGATAAACAACGAGTTGCAAATACAAGTAATTGAGATAGACGACACACATTATGGAAACAAAAAATGAGAAATGGACGATCATTAATGATCTTTCCCCTTTCGAGCCAGTGCATCCGGGAAGTATATTGGGGGAAGAGCTGAAGGCGAGAGGAATCAGTCAGAAAGAGTTTGCGAAGATTATTGGCGTCCAAGCAACCCATATAAGCGCGCTGATTCACGGGGTCAGGAACATCACGCCCGCGGTTGCGGCGAAGCTTGAAGTAGGACTTAAAGGCATTCCTGCGGAGATGTGGCTGCGGCTGCAGGATGAATACAACACGGATGTCAAAAGGAAAAAGGTTAATCCATCGCTTTTGGTTTCCGGATATTCAATGCATGAAATGCCTGCCGCATCGTTAGCGGAACCAGATACGATTGATGCTGATACGATGCGGGTAAAGATCAGAATCCCAGCGAAAGACAGAGAATTATTGGTCTCTTTGGCGGAGCGTTTCGGTTGGAAGATAGAATAAACATACATCCATTCTCGCTGATCGCCACCCCACAATAAAGACCGTCGCAATACCTGCGATGGTTTTTTTGTTTTTATACGGGCTATTCCGGCAACAGTCGGGCATGAGGAGAGCCCCCAAAGCTCTCCGCAATGCCCGAACTGTAGCCGCTGAGCCGCGTTATGCGAGGCGGCGGTGCCGTCTAAGTGCGCGAGGTGTCCCGGATTT
>JAGAAD010000078.1 GCA_017615445.1 Bacteroidales bacterium | reverse complement strand
CTCTTTGTAGTACGAGAGGTACTTGATGCACTCGGCGCTGTCGGCACCGTACTTTCCCTGTGCGAACACATTGCCCGCACTGAGGGTGGCGATAGCCAGAATTGCAATAATCAGTCTTTTCATATCCTTGATATTTGTTTATTCATACATGGGCTGCTGGAACCAGATGTCGTACAAGTTAACTCCGAGGCTGAAGCCGACATAGGTTTCGCGAACCATATTGTTTTTAAGTGATCCCCTCTGCCCAATTTCCATGCCAACGGTCAGGCCGTTGTTCCAGCGGAACACCGGGAGGGTCGCCCCTAATGTGATGCCTTTGGAATAGATTTCGTTGCCTGAGACACTGAAATATTCCTTTGTGTAGTACACTCCCGCCCTGTAGGCGATGTGTTTGTAGTAGTAGCGGATATCGGTGGGATTGGGGATATATTCCACTCCGGCGCGGACGGATTGCGAGACGCCGGTCGTGAAGATCGGGCCGCTGGCGCCGTTGACCGCCATTCCGCTGACCGAGCTGAATCCGCTGTTGGTCCAATCCGAGCGGGTGAAGTCCACCTCCGCCCTGAACTTGGAGCCGTAGGTCAGGCTTATGCCGGCCCCGGTCTCGCCGGCCAGGAAAAGCTGGCCTCCCACGCCGCCGAGCTGGACTGTGTCTTTCTTTTCAGTCCCGCCGCTGACGGTGTTGATCAGGCGGCCGCCCAGACGGGCATCCAGGCCGTAGACCGCTCCGATTCCGATGCTGAACTTGTCGCCGAAAGGCTGCTCATACTGCAGGCCGAACTTCGCGGAGTTCGCGCCGAGCTGCATCTCGTTAGTCTTGGTGATGCCGACCGAAGCCGCGTCCGCGATGGTCTCGCGGTAGGTCTTCTTGATGTTGCCGAAATAGCGGGTCAGCTCCGCGCCCACGGAGACCCGGTCGAAGACCTCCGCGCCGATGGTGGCGAAAGCCTGATAGACGCTGCCGAGACCGCTGTAGGAGTGGGCCACGTTTCCCACAGTCGCGATGGTCGTGACATTGGTGTCGTAGTAGCCGTAGGAGTACCCGGTCGCGCTGTAGGGCCTGATTCCAACCATCATGGACACGTCCGTGGTCTTGCTGTAGAACAACGGGAACGAGATGATGAAGTTGTTTATGTTGAACAGGTTGTTCGCGGAGACGTGGTCGCCCTGGCGGAGAATCTTGTTCGTTTCGTAGATCGAGAAATCCGACATGAAGGCGAGGGTGTCCCTTGCCGTCACGGCGGCGGGGTTCAGGACGTTGATGAAGCGGTTGTTGCGCGAGGCTATTCCCACTCCGCCCATGGATTTGTTGTAGGCTGTTCCGGGGGTCATCAGCTCGCCGATTCCGAACACGGAATATGGGGTGTAGCCGGCATACGAACCGCCGTCCTCGGCTCTTGCACTGAGAACCGGCAGCATCAGCGCCGCCAAAATAAAGAGTTTTACCCTACTTCCTGTCATAATCTTCCGAGATGGTGGCCAAGCCCATCAAAACTAAATTTGAGACCACAAATATCGAGTTTTTGGTCTGCCTTGCAAAATAACTGGCGTCACCTCCGGTGAACACCACCACACTGCCGGGCGCGCCGGCTATGTACCCGTCAACTTCAAACACTATGCCCGAAATCACTCCGGCCTCGATTCCCGAGGGTTCGGAGGTGCCGATTGCGGGCGGGTCAAGCGGCGTGTCCACCAGCGGAAGGGCCCTTGAGTAGCGGTTCAGCGCCTTGAAGCGCGTGCGGCACCCAAGCGACAGGTTTCCGCCCTGGTAGGCTCCGTCCGAGGCGATGGAGTCTATCGAGAGCACAGTTCCGAAGTCGAACACAAGGCAGGGTTTGCCCTTGAAAAGCTCCCTTGCCGCGATTATCGAGGCTGCGCGCGAGGGCGACAGGTACTCAGGAAGGCCATAGGCTCTCATAATCGCGGGGTGATTCCTGTCTATCAGGACCAGCTGCCCGCACCTTTCGCTTATCTCGCGTATGTCCTCCTCCGGGATGTCCCTCACAGACGCCAGAACCAGCACATCGGGTCTTTCCTTCGCCAGAAGGGTTCCGATCAGGAAACCGTGGAGTTTTTCTCCCTGATAACGCACCGTCTTCCCGAGAGTCTTCCCCTCGGCCCAGGCGGCCTTCAGCGCCGTGTTTCCTATCTCGATAAGCAGGTTCGCCATACTTGAGCCGACAAATTTAATAATTATTGCAACTTCTTCAAAGTCCCGAGCGCCGCTTCCACAGAATCTATTCCTCTGGTGATAATCTTAAGCTTGCCGTCGCTCTGCTTCAGGGTGAAGGGGGACTCGTTTCCTATCTTGACCAGAAGCTTGTTGAACTGGTCGCTCTTGTAGAATGGCGACAGGGCGTTAGAAATGAAGAAGCAGATCAGCATTCCGTTCTTTATTATCACCTTTTCGAAGCCGAGAGAACCGCCCAGATTCCGGACTTTCACCACACCGAACAGGTTGTCCACCTCCGCAGGAGTCTCGCCGAAACGGTCCGCCAGCTGAGCGTGGAAACGGTCTATCTCCTTCTCCGAGTTCATGGAATCCAGCTGCTTGTAGATGCGTATCTTCTCGGCGGTGATGTCTATATAGTCGTCCGGGATGTAGGCCGGCTGGTCAGTCTCCACCGTGCAGTCCGCCTTGAACCGGGCTTCCGCGCGTCCTCCCAGCGAGCTGCCGCTCTCGATTCCCAGCTCTTCCATGGCCTCGGCCAGTATCTTCTGGTAGGTCTCGTAGCCCATGTCCATTATGAAGCCGCTCTGCTCGGCGCCGAGCAGGTTGCCCGCGCCGCGGATGTCCAGGTCCTGCATGGCTATGTTGAAGCCGCTGCCCAGGTCCGAGAATTCCTCGATGGCCTTGAGGCGCTTGCGGGCGTCGTCCGTGATGCTCACTAGCGGGGGCACGATCAGGTAGCAGAACGCCTTTCGGTTCGAGCGGCCTACCCTGCCGCGGAGCTGATGCAGATCGCTCAGGCCTATGTTCTGCGCATGGTTGATTATGATTGTGTTCGCGTTCGGGATGTCCAGGCCGTTCTCGATTATGGTAGTGCAGAGAAGGAGGTCGTAGTCGCCGCGGATGAAGTCCAGCATCTTGTCCTCGAGCTCCTTCGGCGGCATCTGGCCGTGCGCAATGCAAATCCTCATGTCCGGCACCAGGCGGTGCAGGATTTCGGCGATGCTGTCCAGCTGCTCCACATTGTTGTGCAGGAAAAAGACCTGCCCGCCACGCCGGAGTTCATACTCGATTATGGACTTGATTTCCTTCTCGTCGAAGAGGATTATTTCGGTCTGGATGGGGATACGGTTGGCCGGCGGGGTGGCGATTATGCTGAGGTCGCGCGCGCCGAGCAGCGAGAACTGCAGGGTTCGCGGGATCGGGGTCGCCGTGAGGGTGAGGGTGTCCACCTCCGCCCGCAACTGGCGCAGCTTTTCCTTGGCGGACACGCCGAACTTCTGCTCTTCGTCTATCACCAGCAGGCCGAGGTCCTTGAATTCGAAGCCGTCGCCCAGAAGCTTGTGCGTGCCGATTATTATGTCTATCTGCCCGTCCGCGAGGTCTTTTTTGATCGCGCCCAGCTCCTTCGGGGTGCGCAGGCGGCTGACGTAGTCCACCCGGACCGGGAAGGAGGCGAGGCGCGCGCTGAAGGTGGTGTAGTGCTGGAGTGCAAGGATGGTGGTGGGCACGAGCACGGCCACCTGTTTGCCGTCTGTGGCAGCCTTGAACGCCGCCCGGATGGCTATTTCGGTCTTGCCGAAGCCCACGTCGCCGCAGATCAGGCGGTCCATTGGGCAACTTTCCTCCATATCGCGCTTGACCGCGCGGGTGGCCTCCTCCTGATCCGGCGTGTCCTCATACATGAACGAAGACTCGAGCTCGGTCTGCAGGTAGGAATCCGCCGAGTAGGAGAAGCCTTTGGAGGCGCGGCGCTTGGCGTAGAGCTGGATGAGCTCCTTCGCTATGTCCTTGACCTTGTTCTTCGCGCCGTTTTTCAGCGCGATCCAGGTCTTCGAGCCGAGCTTGTTGATGCGCGGCGGCTCGCCGTCTGCCGGGCGGAAGCGCGAGATTTTGTGCAGCGCGTGCACGGACACGAACACCACGTCGCCGTCTTTGTAGGTCAGCTTCACCACTTCCTTCATCCGGCCATAGTCGTCCTTGATGCGCACGAGGCCGCCGAACACGCCGACTCCATGGTCGATGTGGACTATGTAATCGCCTATGTTGAAGGATGCGAGATCGTTGAGGGTGAGTTGCTCGGTCTTTTCCACCGAACGACGGATGGAGACGCGGTGGAAACGGTCGAATATTTCGTGGTCCGTGTAATGGCAGACCTTCGCTTCTTCGTCGATGAAGCCGTTGTGGATGTTTTTGCCGCTTATGAATTCCGGCAGAGGGCAGCGCTCTTCTTCGAGGATGGAGCGCAGGCGGTCTGTTTGACTCTGCTTTTCGCCGTAGATTAGGACTTTGTAGTTGTTTTCTATTTTAGTCCGGATGTCAGCGGTGAACAGTTCGAAGTTTTTGTTGAATACCGGCTGAGGGGTGATGTTGAACTGGACGGCATCCTCTTCTTTACGGTCGATGGGGAGTTCCAGATAGACCCGCTTGTAATTCGCGGTAAGGGGGAAGAATCCCCTTTCCTTATACATATCTGAAGAGTCCAGCCAGATAACAGAGTCTTTAGGAAGGGCTTCGAGTATGTTCTGATTTGCCGATTCAGGATTGCAGATCATATCCGAGATTACCTGCACGGACGGCACTTCCCCGCCGGACAACTGAGTGTTGCAGTTGAACGTGTGGATAATCTCTATCTCGTCTCCCCAGAAGGAAAGGCGGACCGCTTCGTTGTCTGAATACGAAAACAGATCTATTATGCTGCCTCTGACCGCAAACTGGCCTGGGGAAGCGACAAAATCCACCCTCTCAAAACCCAGGTCGACCAGCCTTTCTATTATTTCGCCGTGGGATATTTCCTGACCTTTGCGCAGTTCGAAAGCCGATGAGGTGATGGAGTTGCTCAGGGGTATCGGCTCTTCAAGCGCCTCGGGGAAGGTGACTATGACGGTCAGTTCATCTTCGCGGGCCGAGAGTATGCTCTGCACGGCGGAAGTCCTCTGCACGCTCAGAGAGGATTTATAATTGCTTCGTTCAACCCCGGCTCCGGAAGCGGGAAGGAAGAAAACTTTATCTCCGTCTATAAGATTATAGAGGTCGTTCGCGCAATACTCGGCAGCCTCGCTGTTTGGAAGTATGATGCAATGCAGACCTTTTTGGGCACAGTCTGAGAGCACGAACCAGCGGGCAGACAGAAACAACGAGCGGCAGAATATTTCTTTTGAAGAATCTATCCTGCTTTTTAAAAGAGCACTGGCGGCTGCATTTACCTGCATCCTGTTGTGTAAAAGCTTGTGGAAAACAGGTGTATAACAATGTGGATAAATCGGACTGTTTAGTTATCCACAACTCTTTTACAAAGTTTCCAACAAGTAATTAAAAACACCTCGCGGCTTTAATAAACTGATATTCAGCGGGGTTTTATGTTTATCAACATTTCCACAGCCGTAATAAAATCAACAAAAAATAAAGAAATAAAGATTATATTTGTAGGCAATAAAACAGCCTGGGGAAATGTCTGATTTTGACCCTCACCGCAGTATCGAAGACAAAGATAAGGATTTGGACGGAATTATCCGACCGCAAGACCTGGAAGATTTCACGGGTCAGCGGGAGATAGTGTCCAATCTGCATGTCTACATCCAGGCTGCTAAGCTTCGCGGCGAGTCTTTGGATCACACTCTGTTTCACGGCCCTCCCGGTCTGGGAAAAACAACATTGGCGCACATCATAGCAAACGAGATGGGTGTGAATATGAAAATCACATCCGGTCCAGTGCTGGATAAGCCCGGTGATCTGGCCGGTCTTCTGACTTCGCTCGAGCCTGGTGATGTGTTGTTCATAGATGAAATCCATCGTCTCTCCCCTGAGGTTGAGGAGTATCTCTATTCCGCAATGGAGGATTTCGTGATAGACATTATGATAGACAAGGGCCCCGGCGCCCGTTCTGTCAGGATATCCTTGAATCCTTTTACCCTGGTGGGAGCCACAACCAGAAGCGGACTTCTGACCGCGCCTCTTCGCGCCCGTTTCGGAATAACCTGCGCTCTGGAGTATTATGATGTGGAGGATTTGAAGAGAATAGTCAAGCGCAGCGCTTCGATTCTGAAGGTGGACATAGACGATCAGGCAGCTCAGGAGATAGCGATGAGAAGCCGCGGAACTCCGCGTATTTCCAACGCGCTTCTCAGGCGCGTGCGCGATTTCGCCCAGGTGATGGGAGACGGAAAGATAGACATAAAGATTGCGAAATACGCTCTTGATAAACTCAAGATAGACACTCGCGGTCTGGACGCTATAGACAACAAGATATTAAGCACTATAATCAGCACCTTCAAAGGCGGCCCTGTGGGCGCTAACACAATCGCCACCGCGATAGGTGAAGATCAGGGAACTTTCGAGGAAGTCTATGAACCTTTCCTTATTAAGGAAGGTTTCATTGTGCGCACCCAGAGAGGGCGTATAGCCACCGATCTGGCTTACAAACATCTTGGAATAGCGCCCAACAGAGTCTCATCAGATTCATTATTCGGAGAAAACAATTAACTCAATCAATAAACAAATGGCAGATAAACTTATTTCTAAAATTCCGGACGGACCTCTGGCTGAAAAATGGACCAAACGTAAGTCCGAAATTCATCTTGTCAGCCCTAACAACCGCAGGAAACTTGAGGTAATCGTGGTGGGTACCGGTCTTGGCGGCGCATCTGCAGCAGCCACTCTCGGAGAACTCGGTTACAATGTCAAGGTCTTCTGTATCAGCGACTCCCCTCGCCGTGCGCACTCTATCGCAGCCCAGGGAGGTATCAACGCTGCCAAGAACTATCAGAACGACAACGACTCGATCTATCGCCTCTTCTACGACACCATCAAGGGAGGAGACTATCGCAGCCGTGAGGCGAACGTCTACCGTCTCGCAGAAGTCAGTGCGGCCATCATCGACCAGTGCGTGGCCCAGGGTGTGCCTTTCGCCCGTGAGTACGGTGGATACCTGGCAAACCGCTCATTCGGCGGTGTGCAGGTCAGCCGCACCTTCTATGCGCGCGGTCAAACCGGTCAGCAGCTGCTCCTCGGAGCTTACGCCGCCCTGAACCGCCAGATCGCCGCCGGAACAGTGAAGAGCTATCCGCGCTATGAGATGCTGGATCTTGTGCTCGTGAACGGTCAGGCCAAGGGTATTATCGCCCGTAACCTCGTCACCGGTCAGCTTGAAAGGTTCGGAGCCCATGCAGTTATAATCGCCACCGGTGGTTATGGAAACACCTATTTCCTCAGCACGAACGCTATGAACAGCAACGGTTCTGCCGCGATGCAGTGCTACCGCAAGGGCGCTTATTTCGCCAATCCCTGCTTTGCTCAGATCCACCCGACTTGCATCCCGGTCCATGGCGACCAGCAGTGCAAGCTCACCCTTATGTCCGAGTCGCTGCGTAACGACGGCCGCATCTGGGTGCCGAAGAAGCTCGAGGATGTGGAGAAACTCCGCAAGCACGAAATCAAGCCTTCCCAGATACCTGAAGAAGATCGTGATTACTATCTCGAGCGCAGGTATCCGGCCTTCGGAAACCTCGTCCCTCGCGACGTCGCCTCCCGTGCAGCAAAGGAGCGCTGCGACGCAGGCTTCGGTGTGAACGAGACAGGTAAGGCTGTGTTCCTGGACTTCTCTGAAGCTATTCAGCGTCTGGGACACCAGAGAGTTGCCGAGCGTTACGGAAACCTCTTCGAAATGTATGAGAAGATCACGGCATCTTCCCCTTGGGAAGAGCCTATGATGATCTACCCTGCTATCCACTACACTATGGGTGGTATTTGGGTTGACTACGATCTTCAGACCACTATCCCCGGTCTGTATGCTATCGGTGAGGCCAACTTCTCAGACCATGGCGGAAACCGCCTCGGCGCATCCGCTCTTATGCAGGGTCTGGCAGACGGCTACTTCGTGGTTCCTGTCACCATCAGCGATTATCTTTCCAATAAGTTCGCAGAACCCAAGACCGACGTGAATTCCAGGGAATTCATCGAGGCTGAAAAGGCAGTGCAGGCTCGTATAGACAGACTCTTCTCCATCAAGGGAACCGAGACTGTGGACAGTATCCATAAGAGACTCGGAAACATTATGTGGGAGTATGTGGGTATGGCCCGCGACGAAGCTGGACTTAAGAAGGCAATCGAAGAAATCAAGGCCCTTAAGGAAGAATTCTACAAATCTGTCAATGTGCCCGGAGACCAGTATGAGTTCAACCAGGAACTCGAGAAGGCTCTCCGCCTCGAAGACTTCTTCGACACAGGTATCCTGATGGCCCGCGACGCTCTGAATCGTCACGAGTCCTGCGGCGGACACTTCCGCATCGAGAGCCAGACCGAGGAAGGCGAGGCAAAGCGCGACGATAAGAACTTTATGTATGTGGCGGCCTGGGAGTATCAGGGTGAAGACAAGGATCCTGTTCTCCACAAGGAACCCCTCAACTACGAGTTTATCGAGGTTAAGACTAGAAACTACAAAGACTAAAGCACGATGGAATTCAATCTTAAGATATGGCGTCAGAAAAACGCCAAGGCAAAAGGCCATTTCGAGACCTACCACATCAGCGGTATCGAGGAGGACGCCTCTTTCCTCGAGATGCTCGATATTCTCAACGAACAGCTGATCAGAGAGGGTTGTGACCCTGTGGCTGTGGAGAGAGGATGCAAGAGCAGCGGTCCTGTTTCATTCGACCACGACTGCCGCGAAGGTATCTGCGGAGCTTGCTCGCTCTACATCGACGGCCGTGCCCACGGTCCGGACGACCACGTCACCACCTGCCAGCTCTTCATGCGTCACTTCAAGGACGGCGCCACCATCACGGTGGAGCCTTTCCGCAGCGCCGCATTCCCCGTTATCAAGGACCTCGTCGTGGATCGCCGCGCATTCGATAAGATCCTCCAGGCCGGAGGCTTTATCTCGGTGCGCACAGGTTCAGCCCAGGATGCTAACGTTATGCTCATCCCTCACGATAAGGCTGAGGAGAGCATGGACGCTGCCGCCTGCGTCGGCTGCGGCGCTTGCGTGGCCACCTGTAAGAACGGCTCAGCTATGCTGTTCGTGGCTGCCCGCGTCAGCTCGCTCGCTCTTCTTCCTCAGGGACGTCCCGAGGCGAAGCGCAGGGCCGAGGCTATGGTCGCGAAGATGGACGAACTCGGCTTCGGTAACTGCACCAACACCCGCGCCTGCGAGCTTGAGTGCCCGAAGGGTATCACGGTGGCGCACATCGCCCGCCTGAACCGCGAGTTCCTTAAAGCGAAATTCTCGGAGTAACTACCAGAGAAAATTATTGAACGGGTAGCGCCCGGCATGAATCTCCGCAACCATCTTGTAGATGTCGTTGCGGAGTTTTTCTATACCCGTCTTGTTGAGGGCTGAGATGAAGATACAGGGCGATTTTTCGCTTGCAATCCAACTGTTTTTCAGCTCGTCCAGAGTACGGTTTTCCT
The DNA here is from genome assembly GCA_017615445.1 of Bacteroidales bacterium. The sequence continues at coordinate 19,331 of JAGAAD010000078.1, read as the reverse complement.
TCGACTTGGGTTCAAGTGAGAACTCGTCATAGGGAGTGTAGGTGTAGGCGTCTATCTTGTTGAATACCACATAGACCGGCTTGTTTGCCGCTCCGATGTCCCTTAAGGTCTGTTCCACCGTCTTCATTTGATCTTCGAAGTCGGGGGCGGAGATATCCACCACATGGACCAGAATATCCGCTTCCCTAACCTCGTCCAGGGTGCTCTTGAAGGCCTCGACCAACTGGGTGGGGAGTTTTCTGATGAATCCCACGGTGTCGCTCAGGAGGAAGGGAACGTTTTCAATCACGACCTTTCTAACAGTCGTGTCAAGGGTCGCAAAGAGTTTATTCTCCGCGAAGACGTCCGACTTCGCAAGAACGTTCATAAGGGTGGATTTTCCTACATTTGTGTAGCCCACCAGCGCAAGCCGGACCATGCTGCCTCTGTTCGAGCGCTGGGTGGCCATCTGGCGGTCTACCTTCTTCAGATCTTCCTTGAGTTTAGTGATTCGTTCCTTAACTATACGGCGGTCCACCTCTATCTGGGTCTCACCCATACCGCCCCTGGTACCGCGACCGCCGCGCTGCCTTTCGAGGTGGGTCCACATTCCCGCCAGACGCGGGAGCATATAATTGTAGCGGGCCAGTTCGACCTGCATTTTGGCATAGGATGATTTTGCCCTTTGGGCGAATATTTCCAGAATCAGGCTGGTTCTGTCTATCACAGCGCTGCATTTAATTACCTTCTCGATGTTGCGCTGCTGCATTCCGGACAATTCGTCATCGAATATGACGTAGGTGATATGGTTCTCTTCGCAGTATGCGGCTATTTCTTCCAGTTTACCGCTTCTGATATAGGTGGCATTATCCGGACGGTCCACCCGCTGGATGAATTTTTTATCGCCCACAGCTCCCGCCGTCTCGGCCAGGAACTCGAGCTCATCCAGATACTCGTTAACTCTCCTTTCGTCGTCCGCGGGCCTTATTATTCCCACGAATACGGCTTTCTCTGTCTGCTGTTCGTTCATTCTTCAGATAGAAAAAAGGCCGTCCTTTTGGACAGCCTTTTTATTATCAATTCGCTTGTTATCTAAGCTGGAAGATAACAGGGAAGGTGTAGGTCACGCGGACTGCGCGATCCCTCTGCTTTCCGGGGCTCCATTTCGGCGAGCTGGAAACGACGCGGACAGCTTCTTTGTCGATCGAAGGATCCACACCGCGAAGCACGCGGACGTTTGTCACTCGGCCGTCTGATTCCACCGTGAACTGAAGCATAACCTTTCCCTGCACACCGTTTTCCTTTGCGATCTCGGGATAGACCAGCCTTTCGTTAACCCACTTGGAGAACTGGTTTGCATCTCCTCCGCGGAATGAAGGCTTTGTTTCCACGAGCTGGAACGGAATCGCTTCTTCTTCGATTTCCTCATCTTCCGGACCTTCTACATATTCCATGATTTCCACACCCAGGTCATCGTCGTCCTCGAGGTTGAGGATGTTATCGTCTACCTGGATATCATCATCGATAATATCGATCTGGTCTGAAAGAACAGGAACCTTCGGGGTCTCGGGCGGCGGGGGAGGAGTTTCCTGCGTAATAGGGATAATCTCTTCCTCGATCACCTGCTGAGGGCCCGCGTCGAGCAGGGAGGTCTGCTTGTCTGCCGTACCGAACGAAAAAGCTCCGTACACGATTCCAAGTGTGACGACCAAACCCAGCTCCACGAAAAGAAGCCGCTTGTTCTCAAGGCTTGCTTTTGGTGTTTTCTTAACTTCCATATCTCAGTTTAGTTTTTGCGGATTTCCTTCAAAGGTAAAAATTATTCTGTTTTAATCCAATTTTTAGATTTAATAGTTGTAGATTTGTGCGTCTTTTTGTCTGCTTGGAACCATGATCAGGTATTATTGCGAGGATATTTCGTTCAATCTTAAGGAGAAAGCTCTCAACAACAAGTGGTTGAGAACGGTCGCTGCGAGCGAACTCAGGAAGTTGGGAGATATTAACATAATCTTCTGTTCTGATAATTACATCCTGGACGTGAACATGAAATATCTTCAGCACGACTACTTCACTGATATAATCACTTTCGACTACTGCGAGAAGAATGTCCTGAGCGGAGATCTCTTTATCAGTGTGGACAGCGTCCGCGAAAACGCTCTCTTCTACGGAACCGAGTTCGCGGATGAACTTAACAGGGTTATGGTCCATGGTATACTCCATCTTGTGGGTTACGACGACCACACTGAAGATGAGATCAAGACTATGAGCTCGAAGGAAAACTACTACCTTGAGTTGAGGAAGAATCTGGCTTGAAGAAAGAGTACGACATAATTGTGGTTGGTGGTGGACATGCCGGTTGCGAAGCTGCGATGGCGGCCTCGGGCCTCGGCTCGTCCGTTCTTCTCATCTCTATGGACACCCTCGCTTTTGCGAAGATGTCTTGCAATCCGGCTGTCGGCGGAATTGCGAAGGGGCAGATCGTTAGGGAGATCGATGCGCTCGGAGGATGGACGGGAATTGTCACGGACGAGTCCACTCTTCAGTTCAGGATGCTTAACCGGTCCAAAGGCCCGGCGATGTGGAGTCCGAGAGCCCAATGCGACAAAATCGCTTTCTCTGAAAACTGGCGAGAGAAATTGCTAAGTTCCTCATTATTAGATATTTACGAGGATGTGGCGACGGAATTTCTGTTTGAGAATTCAAAAATTATCGGAGTTCGTACTAAATCCGGGGCGATTTTTAATTCTCAGGCGGTTATTCTGACTGCCGGAACCTTCCTTGGAGGAAAGCTTTTTATCGGTCGCCAGCAGCTGATCGGCGGCCGCATCGGAGAAGAGGCCTCTTACGGTTTGACCGAGCAACTCAAAAGTCTTGGTGTCCGGACAGACCGGATGAAGACCGGCACGCCTCCGAGAATAGACATAACGACTGTGGACACCGCCTCGCTTCTTTTGCAGTTCGGCGATTCTGATCCGGAGCGTTTCTCCTTCCTGCAGGTCAAATCCAAGGTCCAGCGCGAGGGCGAGCAAAAGCCCTGTTATATTCTCCACACTAACGAGCAGGTTCATGACGCTCTGCGCGAAGGCTTCAAAGACTCTCCTCTTTTCACGGGAGTCATTCATGGCCGCGGTCCGCGCTACTGCCCGAGCATAGAGGATAAACTCCGAGTTTTCCCGGATAAGGATAATCATCAGCTTTTCCTCGAGCCCGAAGGCGAGAACACCAACGAGTACTACCTCCAGGGATTCTCCTCTTCGCTGCCGATGGAGGTTCAGCTCAAGGCCCTGCATCTTATCCCGGGGATGGAGCACTCCCGAATCTTCCGTCCTGCCTATGCGGTGGAATACGATTACTTCGACCCGACCCAACTCAAACCCACCCTTGAACTCAAGGATTACGACGGCCTGTTTATGGCCGGCCAGGTGAACGGCACCACCGGTTATGAGGAGGCAGCAGCCCAGGGTTTAATGGCGGGAATAAACGCCCATTTGAAAGTGGCGGGGAAGGAACCTTTCATTCTCCGCAGGGATGATGCCTATATCGGAGTGCTGATAGACGATCTGATCACCAAGGGAGTTGACGAGCCCTATCGCATGTTCACCTCCCGCGCTGAGTACCGCATACTTCTCAGGCAGGATAACGCTGACCAAAGGCTCACCCCGCTGGGCTATAAGATTGGGCTTGCCTCGCGCGAGCGCTATGAGGCATGCGAGGCGAAGTACAAGGCTGTTGAGGAACTGGAGGCTTTCTGCAATTCCCACAACCTGAGGGCAGACAAAGTCAACGCCTACCTGGAGTCTAAGGGTTCAGCGCCGCTTACTGAATCGAAAAAGATTGCTGATGTGGCAGCCCGCCCTGAGGTCACCTTAGCTGAGTTGCTCACATTTGTTCCACGTGGAACAGAGTTTTCCCCTGAGGTTATTGAATCTGTGGAAATCAACATCCGGTATAAGGGTTACATTGAGAGGGAGAGGAGCAATGCGGAAAAAATCAGCCACCTGGAGAACCTCCGTATCCCGGAGGGATTCGATTTCTCGAAAGTGGAGGGGCTGAGCATCGAATGCAGACAGAAACTGGCGCGATATAAGCCGGACACCATTGCGCGTGCGTCACGTATTTCCGGTGTTTCTCCTTCAGATATTTCCGTACTTTTAGTATATTTCGGAAGATAACAAAGGCACTATGATAGATTATATTTCTGGAAAAATTGCAGAGCTGGCTCCCACCAGGGTTGTTGTGGACAACCAGGGTATCGGCTATTCGATGGAGATATCATTGCAGACTTATGCCGCTCTTGAAGGCAAGGAAAGCGGCAAAGTTTTCGTGTATCACCACCTGCAGACTAATTCCGACACCGAGCTCCTTTACGGTTTTTCCTCAAAGGATGAAAGGGCTCTCTTCGAGACCCTTATCAGCGTTTCGGGCGTGGGCGTCAACACTGCCAGGATAATTCTTTCTTCGCTTAGCGCAGAGGAGTTGAGGGCGGCAATACTTTCAGAAAACGTTAACACCATCAAAAGTGTTAAGGGCATAGGTCTTAAGACCGCCCAGAGGATGATACTTGAGCTTAAAGACAAGATCGTCAAGGGTGAGGGAAGCGCTTCAGACGCACTCTTCCTAGCAGACGCAAATGCCGCGGCAGAGGAAGCGACCACCGCCCTCGTTATGCTCGGCTTCACGAAGCCCAATGTGGCGAAGGCAGTTCAGTCTATCCTGAAGCAGCATCCCACCGCAAAAGTTGAGGAAATAATTAAGGCCGCCCTGCAGATTCTATAGTTTGTTCCACGTGGAACACCTGGCATGACAACAGAAGAATTAAGAAAACAGTTCCCGGCTCTGGGAAGAGAGGTTTACGGCAAGCCGCTCATCTATCTGGATAACGCCGCCACCACCCAGCGGCCGCTGGAGGTGGTTCGTTCCATGTCAGAGTCGGCTACTTTTCATAACGCCAACACCCACCGCGCTGTCCATGCTCTCGCAGGCGAGGCCACGCGCGCGTACGAGCTCGCGCGCGAGCGCGTGAGAGAGTTCATAGGCGCGGACTCTCCAGATGAAATCGTATTTACCTCCGGAACTACCGCCTCGATCAATTTGGTTGCGAACTCCTTCGGCGAGGTCGCTTTTGGTCACGGTGACGAAATTTTAATAGCGGAATCGGAACACCACTCCGACATTATTCCCTGGCAACTCCTCGCCCAAAGAAAGGGTTTGAAGATAGTGGTTCTGCCCGTTGATGAGACAGGACGCCTTCAGGATGAAAAGCTTCCGGGGCTCATTACCGAAAGAACTAAATTGGTCTGTGTAGCCCACGTCTCGAACGTTCTTGGCCTTGTCAATCCCATCAAGGAAATAGTCTCTATAGCACATTCCAAAGGCGTCCCCGTGCTGGTAGATGGAGCACAGGCGGTAGCTCACCTGAAGGTTTCAGTTAAGGATTTGGGCTGCGACTTCTACGCTTTCTCCGGGCACAAGATGTATGCTGCGACCGGTATAGGAGTCCTTTATGCGAAGAAGGAATTGCTGGACCGCATGCCTCCATTCATGGGTGGTGGAGAGATGATAGACACCGTCGGTTGGGACGGCTCCACTTACGCTCCCGCGCCCTTCAAGTTTGAAGCTGGAACTCCCAACATTAATTCCGTCCCGTCCTTCGTCCCCGCTATTGATCTTATAGCTGAAATCAACAAGGGCGAAACCGCGCTGGAATTGGATCAAATCAAGCATTTTGTCTACGAAGCACTTGTTTCTGACGAGCGAATTGTTCTACGTGGAACAACGCAAAATCTAGACGAAAAACTCCCTCTGTTTTCGTTTAGTGTGAAGGGCGTCCACCACGAAGATCTGGCTCTCGTTATGGACAAAATGGGAGTCGCCCTGCGCTCAGGGCACATGTGCGCCCAGCCCTTGATGACCCGTTATGGAGTCACCGGAATGCTTCGCGCCTCCTTCGCGCCGTATAATACCTTCGAAGAAGCGAAGACGTTTATTTCGTCCCTGGACAGAGCAATTAATCTTTTGAAATGAATTATTATTGATAACGGAGTAGGGCGTCTGGAGACCCTAGCCACCCTCGGTCTGATAGAGGGAGGGGCCCACGAAGTGGGAGGGTGAGCAGCGAAAGCCGCGAAGGTCTTCAGATGCCCGCTCCGTTATCAAAGAAAAGAGAAAGAATGAGTTTGGAAGAAGCAAAACAGGCGGTAGTCGACGACTTTTCGATGTTCGACGAATGGCTTGACAAATACGAATACATTATCGGTCTGGGGAAGAATCTGGAGCCGTTTCCGGATGAGAAGAAGACCGATGATAGGCTTATAAATGGCTGTCAGTCAAGGGTTTGGCTGGACTGCGAGCCGAAAGAAGGGAAGTTGTGGTTCACTGCCGACAGCGACGCGATTATCACAAAAGGGATCATCTCGCTGCTGATCGGAGTGTATTCGGGGCGTCCCGCAAAAGAGATAGCGGAGGATGATTTCGCGTTCGTGAACGAAATCGGCCTCAGCGAGAACCTTTCGCCCACGCGCGCGAACGGCCTTTCGTCCATGATAGCCACAATCAAGAAAATTGCAAGCGACTATGCAGGATAGTAATGTACTCACGCCGGAGGCGGTAAAGGAGTTGACTCCTTTGTACGACGCCGTGGTCCTTGCTCTCAAGCAGGTCTACGACCCGGAGATCCCTGTCAATATCTATGACCTGGGCCTCATCTACGAGCTGCATATAGACCAGAACCACGACGTCTCCATCACCATGACCTTCACTGCTCCGAATTGTCCTATGGCAGACGAAGTGATGGCAGAGGTCAAGCACGCCGTGGAGCAGACTCCGGGCATCAATTCCTGCACTATCAATCTGGTGTTTGAACCGGCTTGGGACCAGAGCCTTCTGTCCGACGAGGCGCGCCTGGAACTGGGGTTGGACATAGACATAGATAATGAGGGAGAAGTTGTGTAGGCCGGTGTATCTGGCGCTGGGATCCAATCTGGGCGACCGTCGGGCGAATATCGCGAAGGCGGTCGCGCTTCTTGACGCTCGTTTCGGCGCGCACGTGGCCCTTTCCAGTCTGTATGAGACCAAAGCGGACGGCTTCGACGGCCCGGATTTCGTCAACGCCGCCGTGCGTTATGACCTGGATCTTGAGCCCATGGATATCCTGCGCCAGTGTCTGGCCGTGGAGATAGAGATGGGGCGGCCCGCACACGGGATAGAATTGGACGAAAAGGGACGAAGAATCTACCGCTCAAGAATAATCGACATAGACATCCTTCTGGCCGGTGACGAAACGCTCCGCACACCCGAACTGGAGATTCCTCATCCCAGGATGAAAGAAAGAGAATTTGTTATGGTTCCCCTTGGGGAAATACTCGGCATTTCTTAAATTTGTAACCCTTCAAGAAACAAACAAAATCAAGATATGACTCAGGAAGAAGTTTTCAAAGTACTCGTCGCACATTGCAAGGAGTACGGTTTCATTTTCCCGTCCAGCGAGATCTACGACGGCCTCGCAGCCGTGTACGACTACGGCCAGATGGGTTCGGAGCTTAAGAACAACATCAAGCAGTATTGGTGGAACGCCATGACCCGCCTGAACGAGAACATAGTGGGTATCGATTCCTGCATCTTCATGCACCCCAAAATCTGGGAGGCATCAGGCCACGTCAGCGCTTTCAACGACCCGCTGATCGACAATAAGGACAGCAAGAAGCGCTATCGCGCAGACGTCCTTATAGAGGACTTCCTTGCGAAGATCGAGGAGAAGATCAATAAGGAAGTGGAGAAGGGCCGCAAGAAATTCGGCGACAGCTTCGACGAAGCCCAGTTCCGCGCCACCAATCCCAACGTCCTTCGCGAGAAGGCCAAGTACGACGCAGTACACGAGCGCTATGTGAAGGCAGAGAATGCAAACGACCTCGAGGAGTACCGCAACATCATCGTGGACAATAATATCGTCTGCCCCATCAGCGGCACCTGCAACTGGACGGATGTGCGCCAGTTCAACCTTATGTTCAAGACCTCCATGGGCAGCACGGCAGACGCAAGCAACACGATCTACCTGCGTCCGGAGACCGCCCAGGGCATCTTCGTGAACTATCTGAACGTGCAGAAGACCGGCCGCATGAAGATTCCTTTCGGCATCGCACAGATCGGTAAGGCCTTCCGTAACGAGATAGTCGCCCGCCAGTTCATCTTCCGCATGCGCGAATTCGAGCAGATGGAGATGCAGTTCTTCATCAAGCCCGGCACTGAGCTGGATTGGTTCGCGAAGTGGAAGGAGCAGCGCATGAAGTGGCACGTGAACCTCGGAATGGGCGCGGAGAACTATCGCTTCCACGACCACGAGAAGCTGGCTCACTATGCAAATGCCGCCACCGACATCGAGTTCAATTTCCCCTTCGGTTTCAAGGAACTTGAGGGAATTCACAGCCGCACGGACTTCGACCTTGGCAATCACCAGAAGTACTCCGGCAAGAAGATTGAGTACTTCGATCCGGACGAGAACAGGGCCTACACCCCGTATGTGGTGGAGACCTCAATCGGCGTGGACCGTATGGTTCTCGCAGTGCTGAGCCACTCCTACAAAGAGGAGGACCTCGGAAACGGAGAGACCCGCGTGGTGCTCAGCATCCCCGCCCCTCTCGCCCCTGTGAAGGCCGCGGTTCTGCCGCTCGTGAAGAAAGACGGTCTGCCTGAGCTCGCGCAGAAGATAATGGACGATCTGAAGTTCGATTTCAACTGCCAGTACGAGGAGAAGGACAGCATCGGCAAGCGTTATCGCCGCCAGGATGCAATCGGCACCCCGTTCTGCATAACGGTGGACCACGACTCCCTGAACGACAACTGCGTCACCGTGCGCGACCGCGACACGATGGAGCAGCAGCGCGTCCCGATCGCAGAGCTCCGCGCTCTTATCGACAGCAAAGTCAATCTCAATAACCTTCTGAGGAACCTCTAATGGCTGAAAGCTTCGCAGATCTCGGCAGGGTGCAGGCCATCCGCCAGCTGTTCGAAGGGACCGGATACGAGCCCTTCGGAGAGCCGCTGTGGCTCACGGCAGGCCAGCAGGAGTGCATAGTCAACGCCTCTGGGCTCATGCTCGAAGGCATAGACTTCGATCTTGTCTATTTCCCTCTGCCGCACCTCGGCCGCAAGTCCGTGCTCAAAGTCACGGGCGAGCTCTATGCCGTGATGGCGCAGCCCGAGTCGCTCACCGTGCAGCTGGGCGTGTCCGCGAAACTGGACTTCCCGCAGGTGCAGGAGCTGTGGAGCGGGATAGTCTCCGCCGCGAAGGAGCATGGCTATAAAAGCCTCAGCCTGGATCTGCAGCCGTCGAAAAACGGCCTTACGATAGCCCTGGCGGCCACCGGGCGCCATAGCGCTTCCGTCACCGCGGCCCGTCCGAAGGCCCGGAGCAAGGACCTGATTTGCGTGTCCGGCCCGCTCGGAGCGGCCTACCTTGGCCTGCAGGCTCTCCAGCGCGAGAAGGGAAATTTCGAGAAAGGCGGCCCGAACCACGAAGCCCTCGAGCGCTACAAAATGCTCGTGGCGGCCTACCTGAAGCCGGAGCTCGGCCCGGTGGACCTCAAGGCCTCTTACGGATATTTCGTCACACGCGGCCTTGCGGACGCCCTCCTTCGACTCCAGCGCGACAGCGGCTTCGGAGTGAAGGTCTATGCAGACAAAATCCCCTTCGAGGGCGGCAGTTTCGACCTCGGAAAAGAGCTGAACCTTGACCCTGTTTCCGCCGCGATGAACGGCGGAGAGGACTATCACCTCCTCTATGTGGTGCCGCTCGCGCAGTTCGACCAGTTCCGCAAGGACTTCCAGACATTCGACATAATAGGGCATCTCTCCCAGCCGGAAGTTGGGGCCGTTTTGGTCACACCGGAAGGCGTGGAGCTGCCCCTTAAAGCCCAGGGCTGGTAGACTATGGCTTTTGTACACCTCCACCTGCACACCCAGTATAGCATTCTTGACGGTCTGACGAACATCAAGAAGCTCTTCGCGCGTGCCAGGGAACTCGGCATGCCCGCGCTCGCCATCACCGACCACGGCAACATGTTCGGCGTGAAGGAGTTTTTCCGCTGGGCGGAGGACAAAAGCAACAAAGACGCGGACGGGAATTACATAGTGAAGCCCATAATCGGCTGTGAGATCTACGTCACAAGGCACTACGACCACCACCTCAAGGACAACGACCACAAACGCTACTACCACCTCATCCTCCTGGCGAAGAATTACGCCGGGTACAAAAATCTGATGAAGATAGTCTCCACCGGGCACATTGAGGGCTATTATTATCGTCCCCGTGTGAGCCACGAAGTGGTGGAGAAGTACCACGAAAACCTGATCTGCAGCTCGGCCTGCCTTGCCGGAGAGCTTCCGAAGGCCATTATGGCCGGAGATATGGCCGCGGCGAAGGAGGTGATCGCCTGGCACAAGAAGGTCTTCGGAGAGGACTATTATCTGGAGGTGATGCTGCACAAGACAGAGGTCCCCGGCCTCAGCCCGGACGTGTACAAAGAGCAGCTCAAGGTCAACGCCGCCATCTTCCAGCTGGCGGAGGAGACGGGCACAAAGGTCATCGCCACTAATGACGTGCACTTCCTGATGAAGGAGGACGGTCCGGTCCACGACCGCCTCATCTGCCTGACGATGAACAACGACATCGACGACCCCAACCGCATCAGGTACACCCAGCAGGAGTATCTGAAGAGCGAGGCAGAGATGCGCGATCTTTTCCCGGAGCATCAAGAGGTGATAGACAATACCCTCGAAGTGGCGGGGAAGGTGGAGCAGTACAAGATAGACCGTCCGCCGATTCTTCCGAAGTTCAAGATAGATCCGGAGTTCCTCGCGAAACGCGATGAGTATCTCGAAAAATACGCCGAGATAATCGAGAACGGCAAATATTCGATTGTCAAGGACAAGAAAACTGGCGAAATAGTCAGCAAGGAGTACCGTGGAGACGATTTTTGCACTTCTGTCGCCTACCTCTGCCATCTGACTTATGAGGGCGCGCACAAGCGCTACGGCCTGACTCTCACGGAAGAGCAGGAGTCCAGGATTCAGTTCGAGCTGAAGACCATCTCGTTCATGGGCTTCCCGGACTACTTCCTCATAGTTCAGGACTACATCGCCGCTTCGCGCCGTATGGGTTACCTCGTAGGCCCCGGCCGTGGATCTGCAGCAGGCTCCGTCGTGGCCTATTGCCTTTGGATCACGAATCTGGACCCGATCAAGTACCAGCTCCTGTTCGAGCGCTTCCTCAATCCGGACCGTATCAACATGCCGGATATAGACGTGGACTTCGAGAACCTGACGGCCGCGCATGAATATGTGGAGCACACCTATGGCGCAGACCACGTCTCCCGCGTCATCACCTTCGGCACCATGCTGGCCAAGGGCGCAATCAAGGATGTGGCCCGAATCAGCCATGTCAGCATAGACGAATCCAACCGCCTCAGCAAGATGGTGCCCGACCATCTGTCCGAGAAGGTGGAAAAGAAATACCCCTTCAACCCCAAGCTGGACGAGCTGAAGCCCGGTTTCAAGATGGTCGAAGAGGACGGAAAGACCTTCCAGGTCGGCAAGGAAGACACGGACGTCAAGATCACTCTCGGCAGCTGTTTCCGCCTCGTTCCGGACATGAAGAACGAGCTGGAGAATGGCCCGGAGCTCAATCGGGAGGTCCTTAAATATGCCAGCCAGCTGGAGGGAACTATCCGCCAGGTTGGCCAGCACGCTTGCGCGACCATCATCGGCCCTAGCGACCTGACGGAGAATATCCCTATCTGCCTTTCGAAGGACAAGGAAACCGGCCTGGATGTGTGGACCTCGCAGTACGACGGTCACTACATCGAGAGCGTGGGCATGCTCAAGATGGACTTCCTGGGCCTGAACACCCTTTCGATTATCCATAAAACGCTCGACAACATCAAGGCCCGTCACGGGATAGACATAGACATCGAGGCTATTCCGATAGACGATAAGCCCACCTTCGAACTCTACGGCCGCGGCGACACCACCGTCGTGTTCCAGTTCGAATCCGAGGGCATGAAGACCTGGTTGCAGAAACTGCACCCCGAGCGCTTCGAGGACCTAATCGCTATGAACGCCCTCTATCGCCCGGGTCCTATGGACTACATCCCGGATTTCGTAGACCGTAAGCAGGGGCTCAAGCCCATCGAATACGATCTTCCGGAGATGGAAGAGTACCTGACGGACACCTACGGAATCACCGTCTATCAGGAGCAGGTGATGCTTCTGTCTCAGAAGCTTGCTTCGTTCACCAAAGGCCAGGCAGACACCCTCCGTAAGGCCATGGGAAAGAAGCAGATAGATGTGATGATGGAGCTGAAGGAGAAGTTTATGAGCGGAGGAATGGCCAACGGCCACCCGGAGAAGACGCTGGACAAAATCTGGAAAGACTGGGAGAAGTTCGCCCAGTATGCCTTCAACAAGTCCCACGCCACCTGCTATGCCTGGGTCAGCTACCAGACAGGCTGGCTCAAGTGCCACTACACCGCCGAATTCCTTTCCGCCAATCTATCCTGCAATCTCTCCGATATGGACGAGATCAAGAAGATTATGGCGGACTGCAAGCTCCACAAGATAAAGGTTCTGAACCCTGATATCAACGAATCTGAGGCCAGTTTCACCGTGAACAAGGCGGGAGACATACGCTTCGGCCTGGGAGGGATGAAGGGCTTCGGATCAAACATCGTGGACACCATCGTGCGCCAGAGGGCGGCAGGAGGCCACTTCAAGGATGTTTGGGATTTTGTGGAGAGGATGGCGGAATTCAACGGGCTTGATCCCAAGAACAACGCCCCCGTTGGCCGCAAGCCGCTCGAATCGCTCATCTATGCCGGCGCATTCGACTCCTTCGGTTACAAACGCTCGCAGTTCTTCCTGCCCGGAGCCAGCGGAGATCTCTTCATAGACGAGTTAGTCCGCTATGCGGAGCTGTATAAGAACGATAAGCTGGACAACAGCGTGTCGCTCTTCGGCGATGTGGAGGAATTGAAACCCGTTCGTCCCGAGATGCCGGCGGCCCCGGCATACGAAGACCAGCTCCCTCTTCTGCAGAAAGAGAAGGAGATTGTAGGAATGTTTCTTTCGTCACACCCTCTGGATCGCTATTCCTTCGAGATGGAGACCTTCACAACCAACGAACTTGCTTCGGTGGGAGATCTTATCACTCAGGCAAACACAGAGCAGAAGGGCTCCAAGGTAGCATTAGGAGGAATCGTCACAGCGATTGAGCTCAGCACTACCCGCAACGGCAACCCTTCGCTGAAAGCCACGATAGAAGATTATTCCGGCCCATACACGATGAATTTCTACGGTAAAAATGTGGATGTTTTCCGCCCGAAATTAGAGCTTCATCAGGCTGTCTATGTGACGGGAGAGATTAAACCGCGCTATCGCGGAAAGAAAGACGCGAACGACAAGTCGCCGGATGAGTTCGAGCTCAGAATCGCCGACATTACCATGCTCGGCAGCGTGAACGAGTCTCTTCTCAAGGCTCTGAAGGTCTACGTCAGTGAGGACATAATTACGTCACAATTCCGAAAAGATTTTCTTAAGGCAATCAAAGGAAATAAGGGCCCGACTCCGCTGCTTATAGTGCTCGTTAGCCCTAAGCATAAGTGGAGCATGGAGATGAAGTCCAAAAAATACAACGTCGCGGTCTGTTCAGACTTCCTGGCGCAGCTCAAAGCGCTCGGTTTGAGCTATAAAGCCATTAAGTAAAACGGACCTCCAGGAGCAGATCTTTGGTGCCGCGCCTTCTTGAAAGCAATAAGCGCTTATTACAGCGAGTCGATTCTTTAATATTTTTAAGAACCGACTCGTTTTAATTAATGTTAAACCTGTTTTTAAATCTTCCCCCAAAAAGTGCAGGGTTCTTGGAAAGTCGTCATAAAAAATGTAAATTTGTCTCGGATGGCCAATAACGAATGAAAAGGACTGCTTATAATGACCTGCTTGCCTGGAAAGGCAACAAATTTCACAAACCCCTGCTGGTCTACGGGGCAAGACGAACAGGTAAGACATACCTGGTCAAAGAGTTCGGAAAGACCGAGTACGAGAAGGTAATTTACTTCAATTTTGAGCTGAATCCGGACTACAAACCCCTGTTTTCCGGCGAGCCGGAAGCCGGTCGCCTGCTTCGCGAGATTTCGTCACTCTCCAGGGTGGATGTCACCCCGGGTAACACCCTCCTTATTTGGGATGAAATTCAGTTTTGTCCGGAGGCTTTGGATGTGCTTCCGGATTTTGTCGAGTCCGTCGTGGGCTTCGACATTATAGTTTGCGGTTTTCCCGCAGCAAGCCCGAAGGCTGAATCCAAGATAGACGAATTATCCCGTACGGGCTCAATAGAGCGCCTCAGGATCTATCCTTTTTCCTTCGACGAGTTCCTTTCTGCGGTTGGGAAAGAGAATATGGCGGGCCTTCTTCGTTCTAGAGATTGGGGCGCGATAGGCTCGCTACTCCCGAAATTTAATCTTCAGCTTAAGGACTACCTATTCTGCGGCGGAATGCCTCAAGCAGTAGCGGCGTTCGCTGAGGGTCTGCTTCCATCTGCCGTCCGTGCCGTTCAGAAAGACCTGCTAACGGCGGCCGACAATGACATCCTCCGCTTTGCCCCCAAGCGCCATATAGATGAAATCACTGCAATCTGGCACATGTCGCTCGGCCAGCTCTTGGACGACAACCAGAAGTTCAATCTCTCCAAGCTCCGCGACGGCGCCCGCTTGAAGGACTATGAAAGCTCCCTGGATTGGCTCGTGCGCGCGGGCCTGGTGTATAAAGTTCACAAGTTGGGGACTATCTCCATGCCCATCGAATTCTATCAGGACAAGAAGAGTTTCAAGCTTTATCCCTTTGATCCCGGCCTTGCGGCGGCTCTTGAAGACATTGATCCGGCGAGAATGCTGGTAGGCGAAGAGGTGTTCGAAGGCTTCAATCTCTCCTTCCTCCAGATTCTGGCAATGGGCCAGTTCGCCTTGCGCGGGGATCCCGTTTGTTATTATGGCGTTCAGGGGTCGACCGTCTCTATAGACTTCGTCGTTCAGGAGCCGTCCAGAATTATCCCGGTGGAGGTGATGCCCCGCCAGAACGGAAACTCCAAGGCGCTTAAGCTTTTTGTCTCGAATAATCCGGGCCGAAAAGGCATTAGGGCTTCGCTTGACAATCATTTCGACCGCGAGTGGATGGACAATGTGCCCGTCTACGCACTGTCCCATTTCCTCGCAGGGCTCATATGAAAAAGGTAGTTATTCCGGAAGGCGCGCCTGACCGCCTGACTTTTTTCCTCGCGGTGGAGGAATATCTTGCCCAGAGCGCAGAGGAAGACTTGTTCTTCACCTGGCAGTCGCCCCCGACCGTCATCTGCGGCCGTAATCAGATTATCGAAAACGAGGTGAACCTCGAATATTGCCGCGAGCACGGAATCGCAGTCGTCCGCCGAAAGAGCGGCGGCGGCTGCGTCTACTCGGATGCGGGCAACATCATGCTATCGTACATAACCCCGGACCGGGGAGTGGAAGAAGTCTTCGCGCGTTATCTTAATATGGTGGCCGCCGCCCTGCGCGACCTCGGGTTCGACGCTGTCACCACGGCGCACAACGACATAATGATAGGCGACCGCAAAGTCTCCGGCAACGCCTGCTTCGCCCTCCCGAACGCGACTATCGTCCACGGCACCATGCTTTACGATTTGGACTTCGACGCGCTGGAAAAAGCCACCACGCCTTCCGCGGAGAAACTCTCCAAACACGGCGTCCAGTCCGTCCGCCAGAGAGTCGTCAACCTCAAGTCCATCGGCCTCACCAAAACCGCCACGGAACTGCGGGAATATTTCGAAAATCGCTTCTGCGAAGCGGAGCTTAAACTCACGGCTGAGGATATCGAAAAAATTTGTTCCCTGTTGTAATTTAGGTCTTTGCGCTGCGATTTTTTCGTTTCGTCGTGCAGTCAAAAGGTTTTTGGCTTTTGATAACTCATGTTAATTACATCCTCATCGCTTTTCGCAGGAGTGCCACACGCCCACATGCCTCACAAAGGCCCGTGGGGGACCCTGCTGTGTGGCTGGGGTCAATTTTGCCCGTAGCCACACATTTACCCGCACCAAAAGGCCTTCTCGCGGGTTCGAGTGTGTGGCACTTCTGCGGAAAAACAGGCGAAATGGTAATAGTCAAGCCCGGCTGCGACCGGGCTTCTAAGATTCCCGATCAGGTCGGGGATGACTGGAGAGAGGAATGGCGTTGCTGTTTGCGATGAGCCCCGAGTCTCTTTTGCATTTGATAACTATTGCTAAATTTGTAATGAGTCATCTTATGATGGTCTTATGAGTCCTTACGATTATATCTCTATTGATTCTTTCGTATTAAATAGGTATGAAACAAGTTTTAGCCCAGGTAAATCTGGATACGCTATCATTATAAACGACACGTTTTTAAGATATTTCCCATTATGGTTTTATTTCCGTTTTTAAAGAGAGTAACATTGCTATCTTTTTTTTGTTTATTTTTCTCATTCATAGGGGCCGCCCAAACCACAATACATATAGGTCCCTGTACAAGTACGTTGTGCGAAGAAGTACCGGATAAGTACAAACTGCCATATCCGCTTCTCTCTGATTCTAATCTTGAGGGAAGGAATCAATCATTCATGGATTCATTAATCGTTTATCCTGTTTTAATTGTCAATGGTATTGTGATTGAAGATAATAATACAATTGATTTGTTTCGTAATTCATATGACCCCAAACACATTCGCGTCAAACGCCTCTCTTATAAACAGGCGCAACGAAAAAAAATTCCCTGCAATAAGGATGGCGCTCTCATCATTAGAATTCCCAAATATTATCTTACTCTTTAGTTATAGTCTATATCTTTTCCCGGCTTTTTTCTTTTCTGCCTTTTCCTAATATTCGGCCCATTGTGTAGCTATACTAAGGCCTAATACAACGGTATCGAAAAAATCATTAAATTTGAAAACTATAATTAGCCCACCTGAAATGGAAGAAAACCTCAAACTAACCTGTCTGCACGACCGTCACGTAGCCCTTGGGGCGAAGATGAGCCCGTTCGCAGGCTACGACATGCCGATTCAGTATTCCGGAATCACGGAAGAGCACCTCGCAGTTCGCACCAAAGTCGGTGTATTCGACGTCTCTCACATGGGAGAAGTGTTCATCAGCGGCCCGGATGCAGAGCGCTTTATCAACCACATCTTCACAAACGACATCCGCACCAGCAAGCCCGGTCAGGCGCTGTATGGAATGATGCTTTACCCGGACGGCGGAACCGTGGACGATTTGATCGTCTACCGCGAGTTCGTCCCCAATCACTTCCTCGCCGTGGTGAATGCCTCGAACATAGAGAAAGACGTGGACTGGATGATCAGCAACAGCAAGGGCTTCGACGTGAAGATAGACAACCAGTCGGCGGTTTGGGGTCAGGTCGCAGTGCAGGGCCCGGAGGCGGAGAAAGCCCTCGTGGAAGTTCTGGGCCTGAAGAACGCCCCCGAGATCGGTTTCTATGAATATGCCGAAGGCGAATGGAACGGCGCAAGGCTCATCATCAGCCGCACCGGTTACACGGGCGAAGACGGTTTCGAACTCTACACCGACATTAAAGGCACCCAGGAGATTTGGGATAAGTTGATCGCTGCCGGCGTCGCCCCTTGCGGCCTGGGCTGCAGGGACACCCTCCGCTTCGAGGCTGGCCTGCCGCTCTATGGCGACGAGCTCTCACCGGAAATCTCTCCGGTCGTGGCCGGGCTCTCCATGTTCTGCAAACTGGACAAGGAAGAATTCATCGGCAAGGAGGCCATAGCACAGCAGAAAGCCGAAGGCACAGAGAAAAAGATAGTCGGAATCGAAGTGTTCGATCGCGCCATCCCGCGCGCAGGTTATCCCGTGGAGTTGGACGATGAGACCGAGGTCGGAGTAGTCACCACCGGTTATCATTCCATCTCGCTGGACAAGAGCATCTGCTTCGCGCTCGTGAAGAAAGAATACTCCGCTCTCGGCACGAAGCTGAACATCCGTATCCGCAAGAAAGTCTTCCCCGGCGAAGTCATCAAGAAACGTTTTTATCAGACAAACTATAAAAAATAAATACTATGTCTAAGATTGCAGAAGGACTCCTCTACAGCGAGTCCCACGAATGGGTTAAAGTTGAAGGAAATATCGCCGTTGTCGGCGTATCCGATTTCGCACAGGCCGAGATGGGAGACATCACCTATGTGGACCTTCCGGACGAAGGCGACGAGGTCACAAAGGGCGAGGATTTCGGCGCACTGGAGAGCGTGAAGGCTTCCAGCGAACTCTATTCCCCGGTTTCCGGCAAGGTCGTCGAGGTGAACTCCGAGCTTGAGGACGCTCCCGAACTTATCAACGAAGACGCATTCGCAAACTGGATCATCAAGGTGGAGATGAGCGACGAAAGCGAGCTCGAAAGCCTGATGGACGCAAAAGCCTACGCAGAAATAGCAAAATAATGA
Organism: Bacteroidales bacterium; assembly: GCA_017615445.1. The sequence goes on along the minus strand of JAGAAD010000078.1, from coordinate 839 downwards.
GCAACTTCCCTTATTTTCCGCACACCGCGGATGATATCAGGCAGATGCTCGACAAGATAGGGGTCCGTTCGCTTGACGACCTCTATTCCGACGTGCCTGCCGAGTTCAAATTCAAGGGCGAGTACGACCTCCCGGACGCCAAGTCCGAGCAGGAAGTGCGCGACTGGTTCGAGAAGCTTGCCGCCCTCAACCCGAAGCTGAAAGTCTTCGTGGGCGCCGGTTCCTATGACCACTACAGCCCGGCCGTGATTCCGAACCTCCTTTCGCGTTCGGAGTTCATCACAGCCTACACCCCCTATCAGTGCGAGATTTCGCAGGGCACGCTCCGCTACATCTTCGAGTACCAGAGCATGATCTGCAACCTTACCGGGATGGATGTGAGCAACGCCTCCATGTACGACGGCCCCACCGCCGCTGCGGAAGCGATGAGGATGGCGGTCGCCTGCGCGAAGAAAAAGAACACCGTCCTCGTCTCGAAGGGCCTGCTGCCGAACGTGCTCGAGGTCATCCGCACCTACGCGCAGTACTACGGCACCAAGATCGAAGAGATCGGCCTGGACGGCGGGCAGACCTCGCTCACATCGCTGAAAGGCCACATCCTCCTCGGCGACGTGGCCGGCGCGATCGTGCCGTCGATCAACCGCTACGGCATAATCGAGGACCACACGGGGTTTGCGGACGCGCTGCACGAAGCGGGCGCAGTGCTGGCCGAGTACTGCGATCCGTCGGCGCTGGCGGTGCTGAAGAGCCCGGCCGAATGGGGCGCGGACATCGCCGTGGGTGACGGTCAGTCGCTCGGCATCCCGATGACCTACGGCGGCCCGTCCGTGGGCTTCATG
>JAGAAD010000077.1 GCA_017615445.1 Bacteroidales bacterium | reverse complement strand
TAACGGATAACTCGGCATTGCTACCACCGAGTTCGTCAGCCTCTTGTGCGATCGCAAGAGAGCAGCACAGCAACATTGCTGCGATAACGAATGGTTTTCTCATTTCCAAGTACCATAAAAAAGGTTTTGGTGAAACTTAAATTCGCTGCAAAATTATATATAAAAATCGGTATATCCCAACTTTACGCTATCTGCGGGCGGTCCGGGCGCTGCGGGCGCTCTTCCTCGGCGGGAGTGCGGTCTATCATCCGGCCTTCCACAAGCCGCTCGTGGGCCTGCCTGCGGCGGAAAATGTCCACGGCGGTGAAGATGGCGGAGCGCATGCTCACCGGGTCTGCCATATCGCGACCGGCCATGTCGTAGGCGGTTCCATGGTCCGGCGAGGTCCTCACCACCGGCAGGCCGGCCGTGAAGTTCACGCCGTCCGAGAAGGCGATGGTCTTGAAGGGCGAGAGGCCCTGGTCGTGGTACATCGCCAGGGTGGCGTCGAACTGCTGGTACTTCCCGAGGCCGAAATAGCCGTCCGGCGAGAACGGGCCGTAGGCTTCGATGCCCTCCTCCGTGGCTTTCTTAAGCGCCGGGATTATGATGTCCTGCTCCTCCGTGCCGAGAAGGCCGCCGTCGCCGCTGTGGGGATTCAGGCTGAGGACGCCGATGGTGGGGTTGTCATAGCCGAAGTCCTTGATCAGCGATTCCTTCATCAGGCGGAGCTTGCTCAGGATCTTTTCTTCCGTGATGGCGCCGGGGACATCCTTCAGCGGGATGTGGCCGGTGACCACTCCGAGCTTGATGCGGTCGCTGACCATCAACATCGTCACGTCCTTCACTCCGAAGGCGTTCATCAGGTACTCGGTGTGGCCGGGGAACTGGAAGCCCTGGATGGACACGGACTTTTTGTTGATCGGGCCCGTGACCAGCACGTCGATCGAGCCGGCCTTGATGTCCCTGACGGCGGCGTCCAGCGCCTTGATGGCGGAATTCGCCGCCTCAGGGCCGGGGCTGCCCGGCTCGGCATACGTGCTGTCCGGCAGGCAGTTCAGGATGTTGATCTTCTTCGGCTGCGCCTGACGGGCGTCCGTGATATTGTTCAGGGGGAGATTCTCAATCTCCGGGATAGTCTTCAGATAGAACCCGAAAAGCTTCGGCGAGCCGTAGACCACCGGGGTGAACTGCTCGAGTATGCGTTCGTCCCAGAGGGCCTTGATGATAACTTCGTAGCCTATTCCGTTCGAATCGCCTTGTGTGATACCCACAATCAGTTTATTGTCTTTCATCTTTAAAATAATGATTCGGTTTTAGTCATTTCATATCCCTCGTCCACCGGGAGATCCGGCTGGCCATAGGCGGCCACGGCGAGGCGGTCGCAACGCTCGTTCTCCGGGTGTCCGGCATGGCCTTTCAGCCAATGGAAATTCACTTTGTGCTTTTTGTAGAGCGGAAGGAAAGCCTGCCACAGATCCGGATTCTTCACCTTCTTCCAGCCCTTCGCGACCCAGGTGTCCAACCAGCCTTCCGTGATGGCTTTCACCACATACGTGCTGTCGCTATACACCTCCACCGCGGCGTTTTCCCACTTTATCGCTTCCAGGCCTTTGATCACGGCGAGGAGTTCCATTCTGTTGTTGGTGGTGAGACGGAAGCCTCCGCTAAGTTCCTTGCGGATGTCTCCGCATTTCAGAACTATCCCGTACCCTCCAGGACCCGGGTTTCCGCTGGCGGCCCCGTCTGTGTAGAGATATATGGTCTGCTTCTGCTCCATTATCCGCAAAAATAATTATTTTTGTGCAATTATGAATGTTCTGGTTACAGGTTCGAACGGCAATCTGGGATGTGAGCTCCGCCGCCTCGCGGCAGACAGCACAGACCGCTTCGTCTTCACGGATATCGGGGAGATGCCGGGCGCCGAGACGATCCACCTGGACATTACCAACGAAGAGGCGGTGGAGATAATAGTCCGGAACGAAAAAATCGACGTGATAGTGAACTGCGCGGCCTACACTCAGGTGGACAAGGCCGAGGACGATGTGGAATTCGCAGCCGCCATCAACCGCGACGCTCCGGAAAGCCTCGCCAGAATCGCAAAGACAGTGGGCGCGACCTTGATCCACATCAGCACGGACTACGTCTTCTCCGGCGAGGGAAACACCCCCATCAAGGAGACTGTTCCGCCCGCCCCCCGCAGCGTCTACGGCAGCACGAAGCTCGCTGGCGAGAAAGCGATCCAGAAGTCCGGCTGCAAGTACATTATTTTGCGCACGGCCTGGCTGTACTCCCCCGCCGGGAAGAATTTCGTGGGCACCATGCGCTCGCTAATGAGCACTCGCGACGAAATCCGGGTGGTCTGCGACCAGGTGGGCTCCCCCACCAGCGCGGCCGACCTGGCGGGCCTGATTATGCATATTATCACCACAAGGCAGCTCGGCAAGACCGGCATCTACCACTACTCAAGCGAAGGAGCCGTGAGCTGGTATGATTTCGCGATGGCTATCAGGGACCTCTGCGGCTATTCCTGCAAAGTCTACCCCTGCCTGACCTCGGACTACCGCAGCAAGGCCCGCCGCCCGCAATATAGCGTGCTGGATAAGTCGCTTGTGAAGAAAACTTTCGGAGTGGACATCCCTTATTGGAGAGATTCGCTCGAGCAGTGTTTGAAACGCGTATGAATGTGATCAAAACAGATATCGAAGGAGTCGTGATAGTGGAGCCCAAAGTCTTCGGAGACAACAGGGGCTACTTCTTCGAATCGTTCAGCGAAAGGGATTTCGCTGCCGCCGTCCGCCCGATGAGCTTCGTGCAGGACAACGAAAGCAAGTCCGCCTACGGCGTCATCCGCGGGCTGCACTACCAAACCGGCCGTTTCAGCCAGAGCAAGCTGCTCAGGGTGATCAAGGGCGAGGTGCTGGACATAGCGCTGGATCTGCGCAAGGGCAGCCCCACCTTCGGCAAACACGTCTCGGTCATCCTTTCCGGCGACAACCACCGCCAGCTCTTCATCCCCCGCGGCTTTGCCCACGGCTTCAGCGTGCTTTCCGAGGAAGCCGTGATCCAGTACAAATGCGACCGTTTCTTCGAGCCTGCGGCCCAGGGAGCGATAGCCTGGAACGACCCGGATCTCGGAATCGACTGGCAGGTCCCTGCGGACAAGGTTATCCTCTCGGAAAAAGACAAATCGCATCCCCGTCTTTGCGAAGCCACTGACCTTTTCGATTATTCGGAGGACCTCTATGCATAGGCTTCTTCCTCTGTTGGCAGCCCTTCTCGTTTGCTGCTCCGCGAGTGCGCAGAGCGGCCGTTGGGCGGACTGGCAGTACTACGAAACCCCGATGCAGTTCACGCCGATAGTCTTCGACCTCGGCGCCGAGTACCTCGGAATCCAGCCTTCGAGGGGAGTAGTGGACCGCTGCGTCGCCCTCACGGTGGGCTACGGTTCCATGTTCCTGATGGTCCAGGGTCTCAAATACTTCGTGAGCGAGCAGCGTCCGGACGGGACCAACGACCACTCGTTCCCTTCGGGCCACACAGCCGCGGCCATCACCGGCGCGGAGCTGATCCGCCAGGACTATGGCTGGGGCTGGGGCGCCCTCTTCTACGCCTGCGGCGGTGCGGTCGCCTATGGCCGTGTGATCCACAAGCGCCACTGGTGGTGGGACACCGCTGCCGGGGCGGTAGTGGGGATATTCAGCGCCGGGATAGGCGATTGGGTGGCGGATTCTCTGGACCTTAGCGGCCGGCTCGGATGGGGTGGACTCGATGAAGCGAATGTGGCGTTCGCACCTGCGATAGACCCGTTCAACGGGACATATTGCGCTGCCGTGGTCTGGCGTTTCTAGCCACAGATCTCTTCAATCACTTCGCGTATTTGCTCATATTCGTACCCGCGTGACAGGGCGAATTTGATGAGCTTAAGCTTGCCCTGAGGGTCTTCCCTGAGGGTTTTCCATTTGTTTTCGAGAAGTTTGCGGAGCTTCGCGTCTGCCCTGCCCGGATCTATTTCTTCCAGCGCGGCCTGGGCGGTTTCGCCCTTGATGCCTTTGGCTGCGAGGGCGAACTTGATTTTCACGGGGCCCCAGCCGGTGATGGAAGACTTCTCGCGGGCGAAGGCCGCCGCGTAGCGCGCGTCGCAGACGTAGCCGTCACGAACCAGGGAGTCCACGACCTCCTGCGCGGCGGCCCTGTCATATTCCAGGGCCTTGAGGGCTTTCTGGAGCATATCAGCCGAGCAGCATTCCTGCTTGGCGCACAGGTTCTGGAGCCTGTCCAGGAGTTTTTTCGCGGCGTCTGTCATTGATTGTTGTGTTTGCCGGCGAGCATGCCGCAGGCGGCGAGGATGTCTTCCCCGCGCGAGGCTCTGATCGTGCAGGTCACGCCGTTCGCGTTCAGCCTGTCGCGGAAGGCCTCCATGGCCCTCGGGCTGGCGCATTCGTAGGGGAAATCGGGGATTTTGTGGAAACGGATGAGGTTCACGCGGCATTCGATGTCCCTCAGCAGTCTTGCAAGCGCATCCGCGTGGCGCTTGTCATCGTTCCAGCCGGCGAACATGGTGTATTCGAAGCTCACCCTTCTTTGCGCCGTCCAGTCATAGTTTTTGAGGAGGCGGATGACCTCCGCAATCGGCCAGGCTTTCTGCACGGGCATCAGCTCGAGGCGCTCGTCCGGGAAGGGGTTGTGGATGGAAATTGCCAGGTGGCAGCGGCTTTCATCGAGGAAACGGCGGAGGCTGGGCAGCACTCCTATCGTGCTGAGAGTCACGCGCTTAGGGCTCCAGGCGAAGCCCCACGGCGCAGTCAGCACCTCTATCGCCTTCAGAACATTGTCCACGTTGTCCAGCGGCTCGCCCATCCCCATGAACACTGCGTTCGTGAGCTCGGCGGATTCTTCGATGCTGATGAACTGATTCAGGATTTCGGCGGGAGTCAGATTGCCGTGGAAGCCCTGGCGCCCGGTCATGCAGAATTTGCAGCCCATCTTGCACCCCGCCTGCGAGCTGACGCAAAGGGTTTTCCGGTCCTCGTCCGGTATCATTACCGATTCGATAGCTTCGCTATGCGAATCATCGCTTTCATCACCCTGCGCCCTCAAGGGACTGTGGGGCGTACCCCCCAGACCCCCTGCCTTATTAATGTGTACGGGGAAGAGATACTTTTTCGTTCCGTCTTTCGACTCTGCGACTCCCAGGGGCTCGGCGACTCCGAGATCATACAACTCGGCGAGCTTTTCTCGCCCGGCCTTGCTGATGTTGGTCATCTCCCCTATTGAATGCACGCGTTTTTCGTACATCCACTGCGCGATCTGCTTCCCCGCAAACGCGGGAAGCCCTGCCGCAAGCGCCGCCGCTTTCAGCTCCTCAGGATTTTTGCCTAGAATTTTCTCTTTCATCTCCTGTTTCTCCTCATCAACGCAAAATTAGCATTTTCTCCCGTATTCGGCGTCATTTTGGCCTCTTTTGGCGCCGAATGATGGGATTTCGGTATTCTCGGCGCTATTTCGCCCCTTTTTGCCGCCGATCCAGTGCGTTCGTGCCTTTCCGGCGTCATTTCGCCCCTTTTTGCCGCCGAACGATGGGATTTCGGCCTTCTCGGCGTCATTTCGCCCCTTTTTGCCGCCGATTCGACGATTCGCCACGTGTTTTGCGGAAGGTCCACCGCGGTTTTGTTCAAGGTCTGTTTTTATCTAGGGGACCTTGGACACCTAATCTGCCCCACACATATCTCAAATGCATTTCGCCCGTTCAAGGTCCGGCAACTTTTAGGGGACCTTGAACAAAACGAAGAGAAATTCCGTCTTCAAAAACACGCGGCATGCCGCGAATAAGCATTTTTTCACTATATTTGTCTACTGCGCTTCCCCGGAAGCGTTCCTCCCCAAACTTTAACTATTAACAAACTTAATTTTTCAGAATTTTATGGCAAAAGAAGTTGAAACACAAGCCGCCGAAATCAATGCAGCGAAACTGAAAGCATTGCAGGCCACTCTCGACAAAATCGAGAAGGATTATGGAAAAGGCACGATCATGAAGCTCGGCGACCAGCCTGAGGCAGACGTTCAGGTCATCCCCTCGGGTAGTATAGCGTTGGACCACGCCCTCGGAATCGGCGGATACCCGCGCGGCCGCATCATCGAGATCTACGGCCCCGAGTCCAGCGGTAAGACCACTCTCGCGATCCACGCAATCGCCGAAGCCCAGAAGCTCGGCGGCATCGCCGCGATGATAGACGCAGAGCACGCCTTCGACAGGACCTACGCTGCGGCCCTCGGAGTGAATCTGGAGAACCTCCTGATTTCCCAGCCGGACAACGGCGAGCAGGCCCTCGAGATCGCGGACAACCTGATCAGATCGGGCGCAATCGACATAATCGTGATAGACTCCGTGGCGGCTCTGACCCCGAAAGCGGAGATCGAAGGTGAGATGGGAGATAACAAAGTTGGTCTCCAGGCCCGCCTTATGAGCCAGGCCCTCCGTAAGCTGACGGCCAACATCAGCAAGACCGGAACCTGCTGCATCTTCATCAACCAGCTCCGCGAAAAGATAGGCATCATGTTCGGTAATCCGGAGACCACGACGGGCGGTAATGCGCTGAAGTTCTATGCCTCCGTGCGTCTGGATGTCCGCAGGGTCACCCAACTGAAGGATGGCGACGAAGCGACCGGTAACAGGACTCGCGTGAAGGTGGTCAAGAACAAGATGGCCCCGCCTTTCAAGAAGGCAGAGTTCGATATCGTCTTCGGAGAAGGTATCTCCAAGACCGCTGAGATCCTGGATCTCGCGATCGAGTTCGACATCGTGCACAAGAGCGGCAGCTGGTTCAGCTACAACGGCGAAAAACTCGCCCAGGGCCTCGCAGCCGCGAAACAGCTCCTCAAGGACAACCCCGAACTTGCGGAAGAAATCGAAGCGCAGGTTCGCGAAGCAATCAAATCAGTCAAAGACTAAATGCCGAAGATTATTCTCACAGGCGACCGTCCCACCGGTCGCCTTCATATTGGCCACTATGTGGGCTCGCTCAGGCGCCGCGTCGAGCTCCAGAACAGCGGAGAATTCGATGAGATTTACATCATGATTGCGGACGCGCAGGCCCTTACCGACAATGCAGACAACCCGGAAAAGGTCCGCCAGAACATAGTCGAAGTGGCTTTGGATTATCTCTCCGCGGGAATAGATCCCGAAAAGAGCCATATCCTGATCCAGTCGCAGGTGACAGAACTCACCGAGCTCATGTTCTACTATATGAACCTGGTCACAGTCCAGCGCCTGCAGCGCAATCCCACCGTGAAAGCGGAAATCCAGATGCGCGGCTTCGGCGACTCGGACGAGAACGACAACAAAGCCGGAACTCCCGTGGGCTTCTTCTGCTACCCGATCAGCCAGGCCGCGGACATCACGGCCTTCCAGGCCACGACGGTGCCTGCCGGCGAGGACCAGGAGCCGATGCTCGAGCAGACTCGCGAGATCGTGCACAAGTTCAACAGCACCTACGGCCCTGCGCTCACGGAGCCTGAGATCCTCCTGCCCGACAACGCAGCCTGCCTGCGTCTGCCCGGCACGGACGGCAAAGCCAAGATGAGCAAGTCCCTCGGGAACTGCATCTACCTCTCCGATTCGGCCGATGAAGTGCGCGCGAAGGTCCGAGGGATGTACACAGACCCCGGCCATCTGCAGGTCAGCGATCCCGGAAAGGTGGAAGGAAACCCTGTCTTCACCTACCTGGACGCCTTCTGCAAGCCCGAGCATTTCGACAAATTCGGCTCGTGTTTCGTGGGCAAGAAGAGCAGCTTCGAGTTCCACTCGCTGGACGAAATCAAGGCTCAGTACCGCGCCGGCGGCCTCGGAGACGTGATGATCAAGAACTTCCTCACCGAGGTCCTGAACGACACCCTCGAGCCCATCAGGCAGCGCCGTCAGGAGCTCGAGCAGAACCTGCCTTATGTCTACGAAGTCCTTCGCAAGGGCACCGAGGCCGCTTGCGCCAAGGCCGCGAAGACTCTCGCCGCCGTCAAGGCCGCGATGAAGATTAACTATTTCGACGAAGGCGTCCTTCAGGAGCTCATCAAGGAGCAGGAGGAGAAATACGGCAAAGCTTCAGTTTAGCGTACTGCCCTTCGTCAAGAATACCGGCATTCTTCAATCCCTCCAAGGTCCATTCCGCGGAGGGATTATTTTCGCGATAGAGCACTATCCCGTGCGCCACGCTTTTGTAGCGGATGTGAGGGTGCAGGCGAAGAGAGTCTTCGGGTAAAGTCCATAGTCTCAGGGGTTTGACGGGCTCGGAGCATTCGATCAGATCGCTGAGTTTATCGTAGCGTTCGTCCCCGAAATTCCAGATTTCTTTCAGCTGCTCCGTGCAGGAATAGCCGCCCAGTTCCTCGCGGTAACTGACCATCTTCGCTGCAAAGTACGGCCCGATTCCGGGCAGGGCGTCGAAGGCGGCGGAGTCTGCCTTGTTGATGTCCAGCCTGGGGATGTCGATGAACGGCTCGAGCCTTCGGTAGACGCTGTCCGCGACCACATAGGACCGGGCGAAATCCTCCTTCCGGCGGAAGCGGCCGCCCTTCTGACGGTAGTTGTCTATGCTCTGCGCCTGCTTCTGGCTGAACCCCAGGCGCTGCAGGTCCTCCACGCTCGCCGTGTTCGGGTCGAAGCGGAACGACTGCACCCGCCGTGTCTTCGCCCTCACCGCCTGCACGGCCGGGCTGTGCTGCGCGTACTTAGTCACCCCCGACAACTGTCCCGTCACCCCCGACTCCGATCGGGGGTCTTCTCTGACAGGGACATAAACCACCACCGTATCCGGCGAATCGCGATTCGCCTCGATCTTCAGCCGGGCGGTGTGCTGCACGAACAGACATACCTGGTACCCGAGTATCAGGAAAGTGAGTGAGATGGCTCCGACTTTGAAGACTGTCCCGGCGCTACTGCTCCCGGTACTTGTTGACGTGTTCCCCGCGCGGCGTCTGCGGGGCTCCGGCGACGATGATGACGATCTCGCCTTTTGGTTCGTTTGCATTGAAGTAATTCGCTAGTTCTTGTAAGGTTCCCCTGTGGTGGGTTTCGTGAAGTTTAGAGATTTCGCGGGCGACGGAGCACTCGCGGT
>JAGAAD010000076.1 GCA_017615445.1 Bacteroidales bacterium | reverse complement strand
GCTCCGACTTTGAAGACTGTCCCGGCGCTACTGCTCCCGGTACTTGTTGACGTGTTCCCCGCGCGGCGTCTGCGGGGCTCCGGCGAGCACGATGACGATCTCGCCTTTTGGTTCGTTTGCATTGAAGTAATTCGCTAGTTCTTGTAAGGTTCCCCTGTGGTGGGTTTCGTGAAGTTTAGAGATTTCGCGGGCGACGGAGCACTCGCGGTCCGGGCCGAAGACCTCGGCGAACTGCGCGAGAGTCTTCGCCAGGCGGTGCGGCGACTCGTAAAAGACCATGGTCCGCTGCTCGGAGGCCAGCTGCGCGAGCAGGGTCGCCCGCCCCTTCTTCTGCGGGAGGAAGCCCTCGAAGCAGAAACGGTCGCACGGCAGGCCGGACGAAACTATCGCCGGGATGCAAGCCGTGGCGCCGGGGAGCGTCTGGACCTCTATGCCCTCGCGGGCACATTCGCGGGCGAGCAGGAAGCCGGGGTCGCTGATTCCGGGCGTCCCTGCGTCGCTGACCAGGGCCACGTTCAGTCCCCCGAGGATGCGCTCCTTGATCATCCCCACGGTCTGGTGTTCGTTGAATTTATGGTGCGAAAGCAGGCGGCCTTTGATCTGATAGTGCTCGAGAAGCAAACCGGTCGTCCTCGTGTCCTCAGCGAGGATGAGATCGGCCTCCTTGAGGACCTCCAGCGCACGGAGGGTGATGTCGGCGAGATTTCCGACCGGCGTGGGCACTATGTACAGCCTTCCTGCCATTATGAAAGTTTTCTGCGCACAGCCATCATCAGCCTGTAGACCACCTCGGAATTAAGATTCCAATCCGGGAAGTTCGCAATCACATAGGAGATGGCTTCGCCTATGCTTTCCATGCCGTTGAATGCGGCTATCGTCTGCTGGAACAGCGACGGATCCTCCTTGAACAGAGTGTTTATGAACAGCACGCGGTCGTTCAGCGAAATCGCACTGATCACATTCGCCACCGGACTGCCCGGAAGATCTATCATCCACTGATAGTTCTTCGCATCAGGAACGGTTTTCGCACCTAAGGCTTCCATGTCAATCGACAAGTCGACCGGCTCCTCCGAAGGGGCCTCGGGAGCTTCCTCGACTGGTTCCGGTTCGGGTTCGGGCTCAACCTCAACTACTTCGGGTTCCGGTTCTGGTTCAACTTCAACAACCGGTTCCTCTTCCATCTCATCGTCATCCCCGACCTGATCGGGGATCTCTTTCACCATCAGGGCGAGCCTTTCCTCCAACTCATCAAGCTGAGCGCGGAGTTGATCGATAGTTGTTTGTATTTCGTTGAAAACTTCTTGTGCGGTTTTTTCCATTTTTCTGCGGGCGTTTTTTATCTTTGTGAGACAAACACAAAACTACAAATGTTTTCAGAAAACCACAAGAGATCGGGCTGCATAGAGGTGATTTGCGGCTCAATGTTTTCCGGTAAGACCGAAGAACTCATCCGCAGGCTCAAGAGGGCCCAGTTCGCAAATCTGAAGATCGCCATCTTCAAGCCTACAATCGATATCAGATACTCAGACGTGGAGGTTGTCTCGCACGACCTGCACAGCATCAAGAGCACCCCTATCAGCGACCCGAAGCACATGCTCGAGATTCCTTCGGACATAGATGTGGTGGGTATCGACGAAGCGCAGTTCTTCGGCGAAGACCTTGTGGAGGTCTGCCAGACCCTCGCGAACAGAGGTGTCAGGGTGATTATCGCCGGTCTGGACACGGACTACCTGGGCAAGCCATTCGGCCCCATGCCCGCCCTGATGGCAATCGCGGAAGACGTCCGTAAGGTCCACGCCATCTGCGTGAAATGCGGAGATCTCGCGAATCATTCCCATCGTCTTTCGAAGAGCGACGACCTGGTCGTCCTCGGCGAGAAAGACGTCTACGAGCCCCTCTGCCGCAAGTGCTACAACAAAGCCATCGCCGAAGAGGCCGCCAAGGCCAGGAAATAAATCAGCGTCTCATCCCAGATTCCGTCGGTAAAATGGTCTTTTTGCCGACGGATTTTGCATTGGTTTGTTCAAGGTCCCTTAAAAGTTGCCGGACCTTGAACGGGCGAAATGCATTTGAGATATGTGTGGGGCAGAATGGGTGTTCAAGGTCCCCCAGAAAAAAACGGACCTTGAACAAAACCGCGGTGGACCTTCCGCAAAAAACGGTGGACCTTCCGCAAACGAACGGCACGCCTTACGCAAAACCATAAAAAGAGGAATCCGAGCCGCGTCAGCGGCGAGGATGATGTTTTAACACCGCACTTTGCCAGGTGGCGGTGTCTATGTGAGTGTAGATTTCGGTGGTGGTGATGTTTTCGTGCCCCAGCATTTCCTGGACCACTCGGAGATCGGCTCCGTTCTCGATGAGGTGAGTGGCGAATGAGTGGCGGAAGGTGTGCGGAGAGATTTCCTTGGTGACGCCGGCCTGCAAAGCATATTCGCGGACAAGCTTAAAGACTGATATTCTGCTCAGAGGCTTTCCGAAACGGTTCAGGAAAGCGATGTCCGAGAACTCCGGCGCGAAGGCCTCGGGGCGCACCTCAAGCCAGTCCGTGAAGGCCGCAGCGGCGCTCTCCCCCATCGGCACCAGCCTTTCCTTGTTCCCTTTTCCCACGACCCGCACGAATCCCTCCTCAACATACACGTGCGAGATCAGCAGGCCGCAGAGCTCGCTCACTCGCAGGCCGCAGCCATAGAGGATCTTCAGGATCGCCTTGTCGCGCACACCCTTCGGACTGCGGGTGTCCACGCCGTCGATTATTGCACCGACCTCCTCTACGGACAGCACGGCCGGGAGATAACGGCCGATCTTCGGGGAATCCACCCGGTCGCAGGGGTTGTCCTTCCGCTCGCCTTCGAGCACGAGCCAGTCGAAGAACGAAGTCAGGGCGCTGAGCTCGCGCGACTGCGAGCGCTTCGAAAGGCCGGCCGAATGCGCGGCGAGGAAGGCCGCGATGTCTTCCGAGTCCACGGCCGCCAGTGAACCATGCCCGCCCAGCGACCCCATCCAGCCGAGGAAGGCCTTCACGTCCGAGCGGTAGGAGCTGACCGTGTTGAGCGACATGCCCCTTTCTACCCTCAGGTAATAAGAGTAGTCTTTCAGAACTCTGTCGGAAGCAGATGCCATACAAATGCAAATATAACGAAAAAGATGACTATCTTTGCGGGATATGAAATACAGGTGGGCTATCATACTCTCAGCGGCAGTCCTGGCGCTTTCTTCCTGCGCCAGGGACCTTGATCCGTTCGCGACCTCCGGTCCTTCGAAGGCGGCGCAGAGGACGGGTCTGACCGGCCTGCATTTCGACAAACTGATGATCCTGTACAGCGAGGGCTACAATAACCTCCAGCCCAATCTGGACCAGAACATCGACCAGCTCTGCGAAGGCTACATCCCGCAGAAATGGGCAAACGAAGCGGTGGTGGTCTTCAGCCACGCCTCTGAGGGCAAATACGACTGGCAGACCCCCAAGGAACCCGTAGTGTTCAGGATTTACAAGCACTATGATCAGATAGTCCGGGACACCGTCTTCGTCTACCCCGAGGAAAGCGTGTCGGTGGATGCCGCCTTTATGAAAAAGGTCCTCACGGACATCAAGGACAAGTACCCTTCGGACTCCTACGGTCTTGTGTACACTTCGCACGGCACGGGGTGGATCCCGAAAGACTACAAAAAGAGCGACGAACTGGGCGCGGCGCAGCCCCTGAGCATAGGAGCTCAGTTCGAAGGCCCTTATGCGAACTACACCTACCATCAGATCGATATAGACGAATTCAGGGAGGCCCTTCCCTACCATCTGGACTACATAGTGATGGACGCCTGCCTGATGGGCGGCGTGGAGGTGGCCTACGAATGGCGCGACGCCTGCGATTATCTGGCCGCCTCGCCGGGAGAGGTGCTCACCGTGGGCTTTGACTATGTCCACATGACCGAGCGTCTGCTCCAGGGCGACAAGCCTGACCTGGTCGGGCTATGCCAGGACTACTACGACATCAACGCCCTGAACGGAGACGCCACCGTCGGCCTCTACGACTGCAGCAAGATGCAAGCTCTCGCCGAGGCCTGCGCTCCCATCTTCGAAGCGCATCGCGACCAGATCGGAGCCCTCAAGCCCTCGCAGGTGCAGAGTTTCAACTACAGTTACCAGTACCACTTCGATTTCAGGGACATCCTAGTCAAACTAGGCGCTACCGACGCGGAACTTGCCCCCGTGGACGCCGTCCTGGCGGATCTCGTCCTCTACAAAAACGCCACGGAGTGGTTCCTGGGCAACCACATCAGCACCTACAGCGGAATCAGCATGTTCCTCCCCACCGGCAACTGGCCGGTTCTGACCGAAAGATACAAGTCCACTTCGTGGAATCTTGCGACAGGTTTTGTCAAGTAAATAATTCTTTCTATATTTGCGCCGCATTTGGAAATCGCACAGGCGATTTGGTGCAATGGGGTCCGGGCAAGACCCGGACTGAGTAACACATTTTAAATTTTAAAAAAATGCAGCATTTCGAACTTAAGGGCCAGCTTCGTCAGGTTGGCAACAAAGCCACCATCAAGGCTTTCCGTCGTCAGGGTCTCGTTCCTTGCAACCTCTATGGTGCAGGTATGGAGAACATTCTCTTCACAGTCAACGCCAAGGAGCTTAAGGGTCTTACCAACACCCCTTATTCCCACATCGTTGACCTCGACCTCGATGGCCAGAAGCACACCGCTATCCTGCACGAGCTTCAGTTCCACCCGGTAGAGGACCTCTGCCTCCATGTAGACTTCCTTTCCGTGAGCGAGGACAAGCCCATCAGCATCAACGTTCCCGTCAAGGTCTCCGGCCACAGTAAGGGCGTTCAGCTCGGCGGTAAGTTCACTCAGAACTCCCGTTCGATCCGCGTCAGCGGCCTCATGAAGAACCTTCCGGACGACGTCACCGTGGACATCTCCGACCTCGGTCTGGACAAGAAGATCAAGGCTGGCGATCTCAGTTTCCCTGGTCTCCAGATCCTCACCGACAAGGATGCAGTGATCTGCAGCGTACGCGCTACCCGCAACACTGCGGCAGCTGCGACCGAAGAGGCGGCAGCTGAGTAAACGGTCCGCATTATGGCTGGCGAGAGCTATCTGGTTGTGGGGCTCGGCAATATCGGCCCCGAGTATGCCAAGACCCGCCATAATATGGGATTTATGGTGTTGGATGCCTGGACTCAGGCATCCGACATTTCTTTTACTACCCAGAGGTATGGAGATCTGGCAGTGCTCAATGTCAAGGGCCGCACGCTCTATCTCCTGAAACCCAGCACATACATGAACCTCAGCGGAAACGCCGTGAGGTACTATCTCCAGAAACTCCCCGTCACTGAAGAGCGCCTGTTCGTCATCTGCGACGACATTAACCTCCCCTTCGGAACCCTCCGTATGAGAAGGAACGGAAGCGACGGCGGGCACAACGGCCTGAAGAACATCGCTGAACTGATAGGCACTGAAGAGTATTGCCGCATCAGGATGGGAGTCGGACACGACTTCCACGAAGGCGAGCAGGTGGACTACGTCCTGGGCGAACTTTCCGCGGAAGAAAAAGAAAAAATGCCCGAGCTCTGCAAAAAGGTCGCTCAGGGCATTCTGGACTGGATTTTTGTGGGTCCGGACCGGGCGATGACCGCGGTCAACACAAAAAAATCTGAAAAATAATCGATTTTGATGCAACGTTTCCTAAACCCTCTGCATCTATGTTGTAGGTTTAGGTTTTAGTACACGTCTGGGGTTGATGCCGTGAGGTATCGGCCCTTGATTTTTTATGTCAAGGGCCGACTTTTATTCTTCTCCAAGGAACATAGGATCCCAGGCCGGGAGTTTGATCGGTTTCTGCTTGAGATAGCCGGCGAGGTCAGCGGGGATGTACTTGCGCTCCACTACCAACCTGAACATATATTCGTCGAACCACTCGTCCGTCATAATCAGATTTCCTTTGTAGCATGAGGATTCGCCCCAGCTGTTCTCCACCATCCATTTCACGGGCTTTCCGTCCTTGAGGTCCACGGCGATCAGCGTCATCGCGTGAGACGAGCCGCTGGCGTGGGTCTGGATGCGCTGTTTCTTGTCCATGGTGAACTTCACTCCGAGCAGCGACTCGTAGTCGAAATTGGCCAGGTCGGCCACTCCCCTCTTGCGGTCCAGGAACTTGCCCACGTCGCAGGAGAAGTACATGGCGTTGTCGTCTTTGATGGAGGCGATGGCCATCTCCTTGATGCGGTCTATCGGGAGATTGAGGTAGAGCCAGTTGTCGCCGTCGTAGACATGTCTGTCGTACTCGATCTCGTAGAGCTTGTAGTACTCTCGGGAAGGATCGTTCATCAGCATGACATAGTCGTGGTTCAGGTCGAATCCCACCATCTCCTGATAGAACTGCTGCGGGGTGTAGGTCTTGCCCTTCCACTCGAACTCGAGCGGCGGCTCGCCGTAGGAGAGGCAGAGAAGGCGGTAGATTTCGCCGAGCATCCCGAACTTCAGGCTCTGGGCTTCCTTTGCATTCTTGGCCTCGCGGAGCTTGAGGGCGTCCTGCCTGAGGAGGTTTCTGAGCTGTGCGGCCATCTGCGAAGTGCTGTTCGCGATAAATGATTCTGGCATCACGTCCGCGGGCACCACTCCGTATTTCATAACCAGGTTGGCCACACCGGTGAAGGTGCCGCCGTCGCTGATAGGGTTGCTGAGCAGCCAGTCCACCTGGCGGTCTTCCAGCGGCAGGTTCTTACTGTCTATTATAGCCTGCAGGAACAGGTTGGACTTCTCGAGCTGATCGTAGAAGAAGCAGTAGCTCTGCGAGAACTGGAACTTGCCGAGGTCGTGCTTGGTGATAGCTGCGGCGCGCAGGACGTTGAGTCCGGTGAAGAGCCAGCAGCGGCCGGACTGCTTCTGGTCCGTGATGCCGTTTGTCTTCACGCGGTCCGAGAATTCGGTGTCTATCATCGCGGCGTTCTCCGCGTTCACGGCGAGTGTGTTCAGCGCCACTGCGTTCAGCGCATTGCGCACGGCTTTGTCTGCCGGGGTGCTTGAGTAGCCGTCGCGAAGGGCCTGGAGCATCTGGGAATCGATGCCACCGCCGCCGACTATAGCGAGGGCTACGAGGGTGGTGAGCAGTTTCATTTCTTTATCTCTTTTATACTTATTGTCGACACAAGGGCTCCGATTAGGGCGACGCCGCCGGCTGTGAGCAGCACGTCCGTCCATTTGAGGAGCACGGGATAGGAGCTGACCAGATAGTTGCCGGGCATCTTCACCAGGCCGGTGTGCTGCTGGACCAGCACCAGAATCACTCCGGCCGCAAGGCCTATCGCAAGGCCCATAAGAGACACCAGCCAGCCCTCGAGCCAGAACGTGCGGCGCACAAGGCGTTCGTCTGCGCCCATGCTGCGAAGAGTGCTGATGTCGTCAGTCTTGTCTATGATCAGCATAGACAGCGAACCGAAGATGTTGAAAGCCACTATCAGCACCACGAAAATCAGGATGCAGTAGATCGCAGCTTTTTCGTAGCGCATCATTTTGTAGAGCGAAGGCTGCTGCTGATACCTGTCCAGGACCTCGAAGTCCGGGCCGAGGATCTCGCGAACCTGCCTGAGCGAAACCCGCTCTCCGCGGATTTCGAAGGATGTCACGCCGCTGGGAATATGCAGGAGCTCGCGCGCCTTCGCGATAGGGACCACCACGAGGTTTTCGTCCGAGGCAATGACTTCCTTCGGCCTCATGGAGATGGTCTCCAGCGACGCTGCCGGATTGGCCATCGAGAAGCTGCCGCTCTTGCTGGGGAAGAAGAGCCGGAGCTGCTCCAGGAAACTGGTCTTGATTCCGAGATCGGCCGCGAGCACGCTGCTGACGCTGCACTCCCATGCGCCCTCGATTCCGCGCACTTTGGTGATGGTCTGATTCTCTCCATACAGGGCCGCGACCGTCTCCTCGAGGACTCCCTCGGCGGAGCTGACTTCCGGGAGCCCGGCCACCTGCCTGAACACGTCAGCCTCCGCGTCGAAGGTCTTACCCACAGCCGGCCGGACCACCAGATCGGGCAGACGCGAGTCAAGATTGTCCCTGATAATCCGGTCGAAACCGTTATAGACGGACAGGATCACTATCAGCGCGGCTGTCCCCACCGCCATTCCGGCGGCGCTGATGCCCGAGATCCAGCTTATCACACTCCGGGACTTGCCGGAGAACAGATAGCGCCCGGCTATGAAGCCTGATATGCCCAATGGTGACTATTTTTTCAGGAGCTCTTCTATGTGCTCCACATAATCCAGTGTCGCGTCCAGATAGAAGTCCAGCTCGGGGACTATCCTGAGCTGCTTCGCTACCTTCCTTCCGAGCTCGCCTCTGATGGCTTTGTTGTTATCTGCGAGCTGATTCATCACTTCCTGCTGCTTCTCGGACGGGAAGATGCTGACATAGACCTTGGCTATGCTGAGATCCGGGCTCACCCTGACCTCGCTGACGGTCACCATCGCGCCGCCGAATGCGGCCATTCCCTTGCTCCTGATTATCTCGGCGAGGTCGCGCTGAAGCTCCCTCCCCACCTTCTGCTGTCTGGTGGACTGTCCTTCCATAGCCTTCTACTTTATGTTGATAATATAATAATCCTTCTTGCCTTTCTGGGCGAGGATGTACTTGCCGTCTATAATGTCCGCTTCCGAAATCTCGCGGGCGATATCAGTGATCTTCTCCTTGTTAAGCGAGAAGCCGTTTCCCTGGATCATCTTGCGGGCTTCGCCCTTCGAAGGGAAGACCTGAGTCTCCACAGCGAGGAAATCAAGGATTCCCACCGGGAGTTTCGCGCGCTCCACATCGAAGGTGGGCACTCCGTCGAACACTGCGAGGAAGGTCTTTTCGTCCAGGCTGCGCAGATCCTCGGCAGTGGCTTTTCCGAAGAGCATCTGGGAGGCCTTCACCGCGTTTTCATATTCCTTCTCGCCGTGGACCATGATGGTCACTTCCTTCGCAAGGAGCTTCTGGAGGCGGCGCTGGCCGGGATCTTCGGCATGCTCGGCTATCGCAGACTCTATCGTCTGCCGATCGAGCATGGTGAAGATCTTCACATAGCGCGCCGCATCTTCGTCCGAGACGTTCAGCCAGAACTGGTAGAACTGATACGGGCTTGTGCGCTCCGGATCCAGCCAGATGTTTCCTTTTTCTGTCTTTCCGAACTTTCCTCCGTCCGCTTTCGTGATCAGAGGGCAGGTCAGGGCGAAGGCTTCCTTGCCTAGGACGCGGCGGATAAGCTCCGTGCCCGTGGTGATGTTTCCCCACTGGTCCGCTCCGCCGAGCTGCATGCGGACATTGTTGTGCTCGAAGAGATACAGGAAGTCATATCCCTGCAGGAGCTGATATGTGAATTCAGTGAAGGACATACCCTCGGAAGAGTCGCGGCTGAGGCGCTTCTTCACGGAGTCCTTGCTCATCATATAGTTCACCGTGATGAGCTTTCCGATATCGCGGGTGAAATTGATGAACGTGTAATCCTTCATCCAGTCGTAGTTATTCACGAGCTCCGCTTTGTTCGGGGCGTCCGATTCGAAATCGAGGAAGCGGGAAAGCTGGGCCTTGATGCACTCCACATTGTGCGCAAGAGTCTGCTCGTCCAGCAGATTGCGCTCCTGGCTTTTCATCGAAGGGTCTCCGATCATGCCGGTGGCGCCGCCGACCAGGGCGTAGGGCTTGTTTCCGCATTCCTGGAAATGCTTCAAGATCATTATGCTGACGAGGTGTCCGATGTGCAGACTGTCTCCTGTGGGGTCTATTCCCACATAAGCAGACATAGGGCCTTTCGCGATTTCTTCTTCCGTCCCGGGGGTGATATCCTTAATCATCCCTCTCCATTTCAGTTCCTGTACAAAATTCTTCATCGAATGATAATCTATAGTCCACAAATTTAGCAAATAATAGTTAAATTTGCTTGTTTGAAAATTCATTAAACACTTTAACATAATGAGAAAGAACATTGTCGCGGGAAACTGGAAAATGAACACCACCGTTCCCGAAGGATTGGAGCTTGCCAAGGCAGTCGTGGCCGCAAGCGCAAAGGTCCCCGCTGAGGTGGGCCTCATCATCGCAACTCCCTTCACGCATCTCTGGCCTGTCAGCGAGGTTGTGAAAGGAACGAGAGTAGCCCTCTCCGCAGAAAACTGCGCAGACAAGGAGAAGGGAGCGTACACCGGCGAGGTCTCTGCAGCGATGCTGAAGAGCGCAGGCTGCGAGTACACCATCCTCGGACACTCCGAGAGGCGTCAGTACTATGGCGAGACGGATGAGAAACTCGTGGAGAAGACGAAACTCGCTCTCGCAGAGGGCCTGAAGGTCATCCTTTGCGTGGGTGAAAACCTGGATGAGAGAGAGGCCGGAAAGCATTTCGCAGTGGTCGAAGCTCAGACCAAGAACGTCCTGAGCCACTTCACCGCCGAGGATATGGCCAGCATCGTCATCGCCTACGAACCCGTCTGGGCAATCGGAACCGGCAAGACCGCCACGGCAGACCAGGCCGAGGAGATCCACGCCTACATCCGCGGACTTCTCAAGGATATGTTCGGTGCAAAGGTTGCGGACGATACGACCATCCTCTATGGCGGCTCCTGCAAGCCTTCAAATGCCGGAGAACTGTTTGCGAAGCCTGATATCGACGGCGGCCTGATCGGCGGCGCATCGCTCAAGGCAGACGACTTTATCGGAATCGCACTGTCATTTTAATCGACTCGCGGCTATACCATAGCCAGACGACATCGTCCTCCATCTTCACCACCTGGAGGACGATGTTTTTTCGTATCTGATCGGCTCCGGTGGGCGAGGTCCAGCGCAGAAGACCTGCGGTGACCATCTGTTCTTCTTCAGTGGGCTCAGACTGGAGCCTCAGGATGAAGTAGTCGGACATGTTGTCTGTGTGCAGTCTGAACTCCAGCTTATCCGAGTTGAATGCGTACTGGCAGGTCAGAGGATTGTAGGTGAGAATTTCAGTGTTCCCCACTGCCATCCTGAGGGTGCTGTCGGTCAGGAACTCAGGGGTATAGGTCCCCTCCTCGATGCAGGCGGGGAGCGCAACGAGCAGCAGACAGGCCAGTATGAGCTTTACTCCTTTCATTCTTTCACTGTCAGTTCCTTGACTATCACATCCGTGCTTCCGTCCGGCCAGCGCACTTCCGCCCGGAGGATTCCGTTCACGGTGAGGGTGAAATAGCCTTCGCTGTCCGTCTCGGCCGGCCGGTCGTTGAAATACCAGCTGATTTCCTCCGCCTCGGTGGCGTTGTGGACATAGAGCGGGAAGCGGGCGCCCTTGCCGAAGCTGCCGTCTTTATTGCGCACGCCGCCGGCGAAGTAGATGAACGGGATGGTGTTCCTGTTGTCTATCACCATGGTCTTGAACGCGCCGGACTTCGAGTACGCGGCGTCCGGGGTGTAGACGGTCAGCAGGGACGAGTACGAGGTGCCGCCGCTCAGGGAGTCCGGCATGAAGGTCAGCCGGCCCTCGGAATCGGGCATCACTTTCTGGACCGTCCGGTCTTCGCGGCCGCGGGTCAGGGCCACGGTGCAACTGTCTATCTCGCCCAGCAGGCTGGGGTCCACCTGCCAGACCAGGATGGCGTAGCTCTGGAAGGCGGTCTGGCGGACGATGGTGAGCGGTTCGATCACGGAGAACGAGACGCTGCCGTCCGCGCCGCGGCTGATGTCCTTCAGGGCATAGCGGCACTGGGTTCCGTCCCACGAGCGGAAGGCGGGCTCGCCGTCCGAGCAGAAGGTCTGCCGCTCGCCGTAGGGGAAGAAGACCGCGGTGACGGTGTCCGCTTCCGGGCTGGCTTCAATCAGGTCCGCGCATTGATGGTCCGGCCGGGCGTTCACTTCGTTCTTGGACCAGCGGTCGTAGGCCCGGAGGGTGATGTTGTAGTAGGACGAATAACCGGCGCGGTTGGCGGACTTGTCCATATGGTAGACCAGCAGGCCGCTGCCGCCGATGAAGGCATCCCGCTCTTCCTGCGCACGGCATTCGAAGAGGAAGTACTCCCCCGGGTTGTCCGTGGGATGGTAGAGGTAGCGGTGCGAGCGGTTGAACGGCTGGAGGGTGTACTCCCCCGGCTGGAGGGTGTCCCGCTGGCCGAGCCCGAGGATGTCGAAGTCTATCGCGCACAGGCCGGCCGGGGTGCGGGTGCTGTCGTTGTGGTCTCCCTTGTCCATCAGGGCTATGCTGCCCCACAGGCATTCGGCCAGGCCGCCGCTGCCTTCCTGGTCCGTGTCGTAGAGGTCCTGGAAGCCGAGGGCATGCCCGAATTCGTGGCAGACCGGACCGATCCGCAGCGGCCGGCCGTCATGGATTTCGCCCAGGGCGGCGTATTCGTCGATCTGGACATGGTCCAGGCGGAGGGAGATGTTCTTGCTGAGCAGACGGTGGTGCTGGGGCCAGACCTGCGAACCGGAGAAGATCACCCCGATGCAGTCCAGGGTCCCGTCCGAGTTGCAGTCGTAGTTGCGAAAGTTCACGGCGGTGTTCGCCAGGCGGCAGGCTTCGTCCACCGCCTGATGGACCGTTTCATTTGTGTAAGTCCCGGTCAGGCTCACCACCGGGCCAAGTTCGAAGGAGACCGTTATCGCAGAATCCAGCTGGCCGTTGAAATATTCGGCTGAAGTGGTGAGAATTGAATCCAGATATTCTTCGCTGGCGGTGAAGGGGGCGCCGTTCAGTTCGGCGCGAAGAAACAGAACGCGGCGCTGCTGCCGGGCCATCACGCTTATGGAGCTCAGCAACAGAAATATGAAAACGCTTGCTATGACCCGAAAGCTTTTCATATTCCAAATATACAAAAAAAATAACATGCCCTGATTTACCGACTTAATGTCCTGCTCCAATCCCGCCCGTGTCCAAAATCGACCCTTTTTGGACACGACCCCCTGGTTTTTGACCATCCCGTGTCCAAAATCGACCCTTTTTGTGCACCGCCCCCGGGTTTTTGACTATCCCGTGTCCAAAATCACCCTAATTTGGACACCGCCCCCGGGTTTTTGGCCCTCCCGTGTCCAA
Source organism: Bacteroidales bacterium (assembly GCA_017615445.1). The sequence goes on along the minus strand of JAGAAD010000076.1, from coordinate 594 downwards.
AATCACCCTAATTTGGACACCGCCCCCGGGTTTTTGACTATCCAGTGCCCAAAATCGACCCTTTTTGTGCACAGGGACGTATTGCCAGGCCCTTCCGGCGCCAAAAAGGTCGATTTCGGCGCCGATTGGGGCGCAGAATGGCATTTCGGCGCTATTTTGCGCGATTTTGGCGCCGTTTGGGGGTTAGAAGACCGATTGGGCGTCAAAAAAGGCGTTTTTGGCGCCGGGAAGGAACTGGAGGTCCATTCGCGGAGGAACTGGAGGTCCATTCGCGGAGGAACTGGAGGTCCATTCGGGGGGGGCGGGAATAACAAAAAAGGGTTGGCGCATTGCCAACCCTTTTTTAATCGAAGCGCCGGGGCGCATCAATTAAAAGCGGTCCTCGGAAGAAACTGTGAGTTTCTTGCGGCCGTGACGGCGACGCGCTGCGAGAACGCGGCGGCCGTTTGCAGTAGCCATACGCTCACGGAAACCGTGCTTGTTGACTCTCTTGCGACGTGAGGGTTGGAATGTCCTTTTCATATCTATCTATTTTTTTGTTTTTCGATTTTGGGAGGGCAAAGATATTATTTTCTTATTTCAATTACAAATTTT
>JAGAAD010000075.1 GCA_017615445.1 Bacteroidales bacterium | reverse complement strand
CCTGCAATCTGACGGATGAAGTCGCAGCCGGACACGGCAACTGCGAACGCTGCGATAATGGCGATAGTAGTAATCTTTTTCATATGGTTAATTATTATGATTTTCTACAACCCACAAATTTAGCAAGTTTGCCGACAAAATAAAATACCTATATTTGTACTATGAAGAAAACGATCAAGCTCGAAGGCGTGGACCCCGTGGGTCTCTACGGTGTCGGAAACAAAATCCTCGAAGAATTCTGCTCATATTTTCCCGGTTTGAAGGTGGTCGCCAGGGGCGACGAACTGATTCTGGACGGCAAGCCCGCAGACATTGAAGAATTCAGTCAGAAGCTCGGAGCTTTGATCGAAAAGCGCCATCGCAAGATGAATCTGACGGTCTACGACGTGGAGGACATCTTCGACGGCGAGACCTCCCCCGAAAGCTTCCGCCTCAGCGGCGAAGCCATCATCGTGCACAACACAGAGGGCAAGCCCATCCGCGCCCGCAACGCCCGCCAGCAGGAGCTGGTGAAGGCCTATTTCGACAACGACCTTATCTTCGCCCTCGGCCCCGCCGGCACGGGCAAGACCTATATCGCAATCGCGCTCGCAGTCCGCGCGCTGAAAAACCGCGAGATCAGGCGCATAATCCTCACCCGTCCGGCGGTGGAGGCAGGCGAACGCCTCGGCTTCCTTCCCGGAGACCTGAAGGAGAAACTCGATCCGTATCTCCAGCCTCTCTACGACGCCCTAGGAGACATGATTCCCCCGAAGAAGCTCCAGGAATTCATGCAGGACGGCACGATCCAGATCGCGCCTTTGGCCTACATGCGCGGCCGCACCCTGGACAGAGCTTGTGTGATTCTGGACGAAGCCCAGAACACTAACATGGGCCAGCTCAAGATGTTCCTCACCCGTATGGGCTGCGAAGCGAAATTCATCGTCACCGGAGACACATCGCAAATAGACCTTCCCAACCGCGAAGACAGCGGACTTGAGAAGGCCGTGGAGAAGCTCTCAAAAATAAAAGGTGTCGCAACCATCACCTTCGCGAACGAAGATATAGTGCGACACCCTTTGGTCGGAAAGATCGTTACTGCCTTGCAGCCTTAACGATTGCGTCGTATTTGTCGTACTTCTCTTTGTAGGACTCGTCGTCGTAGGAGAAGCGATAGCATGCGTTCTTCAGGTACTCGCTGACGGCGACCTTGATGTTGTCGTCTTTCGTCACCTCAAAGGCTTTCTCGAAAGGCTCCACGCAGGCCTTAAGGGCTTTCTCGAAGTCTGCCATGATCACATCGTACTTCTTGTAGTCCATCTCGGCAGCGGCTGCATCCTGCAGGTCGACTGCTTTGTTGTACCAGTACTGGCCTTCTCCGATGTAACCGAACTCATACTCGGGATTGATCTCGGCGCACTGTCTGTAGGCCTTGATCGCATTCTCTTCGTCGTTCAGCTGGAGATAGATGTTACCCTCAACATAGTAAAGAGAAGCATTCTCAGGCTCGTTTGCCTTCGCGGCTCCGATGAGCTCGAAGAGACGGTCTGTGTTACCGCCTGAGGTCAGATAGTAGTTGATCAGACCCACAAGAATGCTCTGGCTCTGAGGGAACTTCATGAAGGCTTCCTCCAGATAAGACTGGCGGAGCTCCTGGTTGCCCTCTTTGTCTGCGATGTCGGCGAGTTTTGCATATGCATCTCCGTCTTCACCGAAGTAGCCGATAGAGACACTCTGCTCGAGGAACTTCTTCGCTCTGTCGTTCTGTCCGAGCATCCAGGCTGTCAGACCTGCATTGTACACTGCGCTGGTGTCCAGGACTGCGTAAGGCTCCTGCTGGGAAACCTCTGCTGCCTTCTCGAAGTAGTACGAAGCTTTCTCGAGATTGCCGAAGGTGTAGGCGTTGTAAGCCTCATCCACGAGCTTACCCTCGATCATGCGAAGGCCTTCCCTGATGTCCTTGGCTTTCTTGCCCTTGACGTCCAGCTCCTGGGCCTTGGCATAAGCCTCGGCGCCTTTCTCCAGAGCGTCCTCGAAGATGGGCTTTGTGGTCTCGATTATACGGAGGATCTCCGCAGTGTCGTAGTAATAATTGCGGGTGGCGAAGACGGACTTGATCATCTTCTGGCCGCCGACCTCCACATACTCTTCCGAGACGGGTTTGTCATCTGCCATAAGGAGAGCGAGATCTGCCCTGGAAGCACCGATCCAGCCGTTTCCCTGAGGGGCATTGTAAGCGTCTATGTAAGCCTTACCAAGCTTTACCCAGGTGTCTAATTTTGCACCTTTCTTCACATCCAGAGATGCTTCGATTGCTTTCTCCGCTGCTTTCTGAGCCGCGGCAACCGACTTGACCTGCTGCTGGGCGAAGGCCGTCTGCAGCGAGGCGAGAAGTGCAAGAGCTAAAATGATTCGTTTCATAAGCTTTTATTGTTAGTGTTAATTATTCTTCAACTGCTTGTGTTTCTTCTTCCTCTTCTTCTTCATGGGCTACCACCGACACCGCTGCAATGCTGTCTCCCTCGCGGATGTTGATGAGCTTGACGCCCTGAGTGGCGCGGCCGCAAAGCCTGATGTCTGTCACCGCCATCCTGATGGTGAGGCCCGATTTTGTGATGATCATCAGATCGTTCTCTTCAGTGACGTTCTTGATGGCTACGAGGGCACCCGTCTTGTCGGTTATGTTCATTGTCCTCACGCCCTTCGCGCCTCTATTGGTGTGACGGTAATCGTCTCCATAGGAACGCTTTCCGAAACCGTTTTCACTGACAACCAGCACTGTGTGCGACGAAGCGTCTTCTGCTGAAGGATCGCGGCTGATCGCTCCGACCACCACATCGTCTTCCGCAAGGTTTATGCCACGCACGCCCATCGAGGCCCTTCCGAGGGTCCTCGCATCGTCTTCGTCGAAGCGTACGCAGTAGCCTGCGCGGCCGGCGATCATGATCTCTTCAGTGCCATTTGTGAGCAATGCATCCAGCAAGCCGTCTCCTTCTTTGAAGTTGATGGCGATGAGGCCTTTGTTACGGCTGCGGGCGTTTGCATACTCGGTGAGGCAAGTCCTCTTGATGATGCCCTGACGGGTGATCAGCACCACGAAATGAGCGTCTGTGTACTCCTTGCTCTCGATCTTGGCGGCATTCAGATAGGTCTTGATCTTGTCGTCCTGATCGATTGCGAGCAGATTCTGCACTGCGCGGCCCTTGCTGGTCCTGGTTCCCTCGGGGATTTCATAGACCTTGAGGCGGTAGCAGATACCCTTCTCAGTGAAGAAGAGCATGGTGCTGTGCATGTTCGCCACATAGATATGCTCGATGAAGTCTTCGTCTCTGGTGGCGCTGGCTTTCTTTCCGACACCGCCGCGGGACTGGACATGGAATTCGGTAAGAGAGGTCCTCTTTATGTATCCGAAATGGGAGATGGTGATCACCACATCTTCGTCTGCATAGAAGTCTTCCGGGTTGAATTCCTCGGCCGCCCAGGTAATTTCCGTGCGACGAGGGTCTCCGTACTTCTCCTTGAGGGCCTGGGACTCGGCCTTCACGATTGCAAGCTGCTTTTCCTCGCTGGCGAGGATTCCTTCGCACTCGGCGATGAACTCCTGGAGCTTGTTGAATTCGTCCTGGAGCTTGTCTTTCTCCAGGCCGGTGAGCTGACGCAGACGCATGTCCACGATGGCGCTCGCCTGCTCGTCAGTGAAGCCGAAGCGGGCCATCATCTCGGCCTTCGCGTCCTCCACGGTCTTGGAGCCCTTGATGATGGCGACTATGTCGTCAATGACATCTATGGCCTTCAGCAAACCCTCGACTATGTGAGCACGCTTTTTCGCCTTGTTCAGCTCGAAGCGGGTCCTGCGGACCACCACTTCATGTCTGAAGTCCACGAAAACCTTGAGCATGTCCTTGAGGGACAGGGTCCTCGGGCGGCCGCCCACGAGGGCGACATTGTTGAAGGCGAAGCTGGACTGCAGGGCTGTGTACTTGAACAGAGTGTTCAGCACCACATTCGCATTCGCGTCTTTCTTCACCACGAACTCGATCCTGATGCCTTCCCTGTTGGTCAGCTCCCTGATGTCCGAGATACCTTCTATCTTCTTGTCGCGAATCATCTCGCCGATGCGGGCGATCATCTCCGCCTTGTTCACCATATAAGGGATTTCGGTGACCACTATCACCTGATGTCCGCGGTCGTCTTCCTCAATCTCGGCCTTCGCGCGAAGGACCACCCTGCCGCGGCCGGTTGTGTACGCGTCCACTATTCCCTGACGGCCCATGACTATTCCTCCGGTAGGGAAATCAGGACCCTTGATGTGCTCCATCAGACCCTCGACATCGATGTCCGGGTTGTCAATATACGCGCAGATGGCATCGCAGCACTCGCCGAGATTATGCGGAGCCATGTTAGTGGCCATTCCCACGGCGATACCGGCCGAACCGTTCAACAGGAGGAGCGGGGCTTTCGTGGGAAGGACGGTGGGCTCCATGATGGTGTCGTCGAAATTCAGGGTGAAATCCACCGTGTCCTTATCCAGATCTCCGAGGACGTCTTCAGCCATCTTGTCCAGCTTCGCTTCAGTGTACCTCATTGCGGCGACAGGGTCTCCGTCCATACTACCGAAGTTTCCCTGACCCCAGACCAGCGGATAGCGCTGGTTCCAAGGCTGGGCGAGGCGGGCCATGGCGTCGTACACGCTGCTGTCTCCGTGGGGGTGGAACTTACCGAGGACCTCACCGACTATACGCGCAGATTTCTTAGTCTGACCGCTGTACGACAGGCCGAGGCCGTCCATTCCGAAGAGCACGCGGCGCTGAACGGGCTTCAGGCCGTCGCGGGCATCCGGAAGGGCGCGCGAAACGATCACCGACATCGAATAATCGATGTAGGCGGTCCGCATCTCATGATCTATCTCCACAGGCTCGATAATTCCGTGCACTTTTTCTACTTCTTCGTTCTCCATCTTTTCTCTTAAAAAATCTTCAAAAATTCGGTTTTTGTATAAACATACAAATTTAGCAAAAAATCTTGGGTAAAACAACCTAATTTTCCTATTTTTGTTACGTATGCAGACTCAGGTTTCACAAGAGCTTTTGAAGATAATTTCATATGCCCGGGACGAAGCGATGAGGACAGGAGACTACGCCATCACCACGGACCATCTCCTGCTCGGAATCCTCCGCCACGAAGACAACGACGCATGCGCTTCGCTCAAGGCTCTGGGAGTGGATCTCGCCGAGCTTAAAAGAACGGTGGAGGGCAGTCTTTTCCGCCCTTCCGGGATAGCCTACTCCGAGGCCGACAAGCTCAGTTTCTCGCGCAGCGCGCAGAACACCCTCAACCTCTGCATTATAGAAGCCACGATGAGCGGCGCGGACAAGATATTCGCCACACACCTGCTGCTGGCGATCGCCGGTTCTTCGGGCAGCGCCGGACTGGGCTTCCTGAAGTCCATGGGCCTGAATCACTCATCGCTGTCGGCCTACATGAAGCAGAACGGTCTGCTGGCCGCAAAGAGCGTGGACGCGGAGGAGAGCGAGGCCGCCGCCCGCCCGATGAGCATACTTCGGATTATTTCCTCCCCGGACAAAATAGCTAGTTAGCGCGATTTTTGCTATCTTTGCCCTGATATGGCAGCAAGCGACAGAGTACCTGACTATATGACCGGGAGCCACCAGCTCACGAGCACGGTCGTGTTCGCGACCCTGTTCTCGCTGGTCTTCATCCTGCTGATTTCCCCGTATCTGCGCTGGGTCTGGTTCTCGATAGGCACGATAGGAACCACATCGCTAATGACCCTTGTGTTCATGGGGCTCGCGGTGCTGATTCTCACTCTCTCCCGGATGCTGATGTACGCAGTGGCGAAAAAACACATAATCCTTTTCGTGGACTATGTCTTCTGGTGTCTGGGCGAAGCCGCGCTGATTTCGTTAGCCTACGCCGCCTTCTCCCTGAACGGCATCGCCGCCGGCGTCATCCCCTACATCGAGATTTCTTTCCTGAAGCTCTTCCTATCTGCGATGGGCTTCTGCATAATCAGTCTCGGGGTGCCGTATCTGCTCGCCGCATTTTTCTTCGCGGTGGAGGACAAGAACAACACCATCAAGCTGATGAGCTTCGGCGCTATCACCACAGACGAAGCCCCCTCGCTGACAAGAGATGAAAAAATCACCCTATACGACAATTCCGGTTCGCTGAAGCTGGTGGTCAGCCTCTCGAACCTGTATTATATCGAGTCGGACGACAATTATATCAAGGTCTGGTATCAGGACTCCGAAGGAACTCTTAAGCAGTACATGCTTCGCTGCCGCCTCAAGACGGTGGAGGAGAGTTTCACCGGAAGCGAGCTGGTCCGCTGCCACCGCAAGTACATAGTTAACTTCGACAAGGTGGAGACGGTCACCCGCACAAAAGAAGGCTTCGAGATAGACCTCGGGCTGAGCGGCATAGAGCCGATTCCTGTGTCCAAGACCTATGAAGAAAACGTCCTGGCGCGTTTCAATTCAAGAGGATAAAGTATGTGGCAGAGAGTACAGACCCTTTATTTTGCGATAGTGGTCGGCCTGATGGCCGCGCTGCTCCTGAGCGATTTCGCCCGTGTGCCGGGCGCTGAGGACGCGGTCAGATATGCCGAGTATCTTCCCTATGCCGTGCTGGCCGGGCTCGCGCTTGCCTGCGCGCTCGTAGCGCTGTTCGCATGGGGCCGCAGGAGCCTGCAGATCAGGCTGGGCGGCGCCGCCGCTGTGGTGCTGCTCGCGCTGCAGGTCTGGCTCGCCGTGGGCTATTTCCGCCTGCCGGACGAGTATGTGGTCCGCTGGACGGCCGTGTTCCCGCTGATCGCGCTGTTTTTCGACATCCTCGCCATGAGGGGCGTGTATGCAGACGAGCTGCTCGTGCGCAGCTCCGCGCGCCTTCGTTCCGCAAAAAGAAAATAAACTAATAACGATATGAAAATTCCCGAATCAGAACTCATCATCAACGGAGACGGCTCCGCGTTCCACATCCACATCCGTCCCGACCAGCTGGCAGACCGAGTAATCCTCGTAGGAGACCCCGGCCGTGTGCAGATGTTCAAGCCCATCCTGGACGAGATAGAGTACGAAGGCCAGTCGCGCGAATTCGCGTGGGTGACCGGCCTCAAGAAAGGCGTCCGCCTGACCGTCCTCTCGCACGGAATCGGCCCGGACAACATCGATATCGTGATGACTGAGCTGGACGCTCTCGCGAACATAGATTTCAAGACCCGCGAGGTCAAGCCCGAGCACAAGACGCTGCACATAGTCCGCCTGGGAACATGCGGCGCGATTCAGCCTGAGATTCCGCTGGGATCATTCATTCTTTCGCATTATTCAGTGGGCTTCGACGGCCTGATGAACTGGTACGCAAACCGCGAGAGGGTCACCAATGTGGAGATGGAGCAATCCTTCATGAAGCATCTGAATTGGGCCTACGGACTGCCGGTGCCGTATTTCGTGCACGCTTCGCAGAAGATGATAGACCATTTCGCAGACAGCACGGTCCGCGGAATGACCATCGCCGCCCCGGGCTTCTACGGTCCTCAGGGCCGGGTCGTCCGCCAGCAGCTGGCCATGCCGCACATGCTCGAGGACATCGAGTCCTGGCGCTTCGGAGACTGGAAGATCACCAATTTCGAGATGGAAGGCTCGGCGCTCGCCGGCATCGCCACCCAGCTCGGACACGAAGCTGTCACGGTCTGCTGCGCCATCGCCCACAGGTACCTCAAAGACGCCAACACAGACTACAAGCCGCGCGTCGCGCAGCTGGTCAATCTTGTTGTCGATAAAATGGTGGCACTATAATCCGGCAGGGGGTCTGGGGGGTACGCCCCACAGTCCCCGGTGGGGTGCAGGGGGTTTAAAGCGAGACTAAATGCGCAGCGTTTAGTCTCCAGCTTCTTTTAGACGCTCCGCATTCTCAGCAATCTGGAGTTGGTCAATACACTCCTCGATATCTCCGTCCATAAAGGCGGGGAGGTTGTACATGCTCCAGTTGATGCGGTGGTCCGTGACGCGGCCCTGAGGATAGTTGTAGGTCCTGATCTTGGCTGAGCGGTCGCCTGTGCTGACCATGGTCTTACGCTTGCTGGCGATCTCGTCCAGATACTTCTGATGCTCGAGGTTGTAGAGACGCGAGCGGAGCTCTTCGAATGCGCGCTCCTTGTTCTTGATCTGCGAGCGCTCTTCCTGGCACTGCACCACGAGGCCCGAAGGAATGTGAGTCAGGCGCACTGCGGAATAGGTCGTGTTCACGCCCTGTCCGCCGGGGCCGGATGCGCAGAACAGGTCTAACCTGATGTCTTCCCACTTGAGGTCCACGTCGAACTCGCCCGCCTCCGGGAACACCGCCACCGATGCGGCTGAGGTCTGGATGCGACCCTGGGTCTCGGTCTGGGGCACGCGCTGCACGCGGTGCACTCCGGACTCGTACTTCATCACTCCGTAGACTCCTTCAGAATTGGAGCTGAGCTTGAAGACTATCTGCTTGTAACCGCCGGAAGTGCCGGGCGTCTGGTCCGTGATTTCCAGCTTCCAGCCGCGGCTCTCGGCGAAGTGCTGATACATCCTGAAAAGGTCTCCTGCGAAGATGGCGGCTTCGTCTCCGCCGGCGCCGCCGCGGATTTCCACGATGGCGTTCTTGCCGTCGTCCGGATCCGCCGGAATCAGAAGGAGCTTGATGTTCGCTTCCATGTCCGGGATCTTCGGCTCGAGCTCGGCGATCTCCTCGCGGGCCATCTCACGGAGGTCCTCATCCTTCTCGTTCAGGAAGATGTCCTTCGCAGATGCGAGGTTGTCCAGAGTCTTCTTGTACTCCAGACCGGCCTTAATGATGGGCTCCAGCTCTTTGTAGTCCTTGTTCAGCTGGACGAACTTTTTCATGTCCGCCATCGCTTCCGGACTCGAGAGCTGCTCCTGCAGGGATGCGAATTTCTCCTGGAGGGAGAGTACCTTTTCAAGTAGTGTATTTTGTGCCATTTTTGTAAATTTGCGCTGCAAAGATAACAATTATTCCCATGCATACAAAAGAGGAGAAGATAGCCGCCTTCGGCGAGCTGCTGGACATAATGGACAGGCTTCGCAGCGATTGCCCGTGGAACGCCGCGCAGACGATGGAGACCATCCGCCCCATGACGGAGGAAGAAGTCTATGAGCTGAGCGACGCCATCATCAAGGGCGACCGCGAGGGCACCGCGAAGGAAATAGGCGATCTCCTCTACCACATGGTGTTCTATGCCAAGATAGCGGAAGAAGAGGGTTCGTTCGACATAGCCGACAGTCTCCGCAAGATCTGCGACAAGATGATCTTCAGGCATCCCCACGTCTTCGGAGACGAGGTAGGAAAACCCACATCAGCGAAGGAAATCGCGGACACCTGGGAACTGGTGAAAGCCAAGGAAAAGGGCGGCAACAAGACCGTGATGGGAGGAATTCCGGACGCGATGCCGGCGATTCTGAAGGCGCTATCCATGCAGGAAAAGGCGCGCGGATGCGGCTTCGACTGGGAGGAGCCCGCGCAGGTGCTGGACAAGGTCCAGGAGGAGCTGCGCGAGGTCTCCGAGGCAGTCGAAGACGGCGACAGCGCGCACATAGAAGAAGAATTCGGCGACCTGATGTTCGCCGTGATCAACGCCTGCCGTCTGTATGGGATAGATCCGGAGGTGGCTCTCGGCCGCTCGTGCAGCAAGTTCCGCCGCCGTTTCAACTATCTCGAGTCCAAGACCCTCAAGGTGGGCCGCAAGCTCACGGACATGACTCTCGCCGAGATGGACGAGATCTGGGACGAGGCGAAGGCGCAGGGCCTGTAATCTATTTAAAGAAAGTGAAGTGCACCCTTCCGTACTCGCGCTCCTTGAAAAAGCGCGGGTGCTGCGCGAAGTTGTGTTCCCCGCCGTGCTCCAGAATGAAATAGCAGTCCGGGTGAAGGATGTCGCGGTCGAATACTTTGTCCGGAATGGTCTCCAGGCCCTCGAGCGCATAGGGCGGATCCGCGAAGATTATATCGAACTTTTCGTGGCAGATGTCCAGAAAATCGAAGACGTTGTCGCGGACCATCGTGACATTGTCCAGCCCCAGCCTTTCAGCTTCGCGCTTGATGAAAGAGGCGTTTTCGCGGGCCATCTCCACACACCAGACCCGTCCCACTCCGCGCGAGCCGAACTCGAAACTCACGGCACCCGTGCCTCCGAAGAGGTCCAGCACCTTCAGGTCTTCGAATTCGTATTCGTTGTCCAGAATGTTGAAAAGAGCCTCACGGGCGAAATCAGTCGTCGGCCTGGCTTTGTAGCCCGCCGGCGGCAAGATCATCTTGCCCTTGAGCTTTCCTCCGATTATTCTCATAGGATCTCGACCGCCTTGAAGTAACGGTAGAGCGACATTTCGTCTTCCGCGCTGATGGCGGAGCGCAAGCAGATAGTGCTGATCTCCGGATTCAGCTGGAGCGAACGCAGCGCGAGGAAGATCCAGTACTCGGCGGTGGTGAAGTCGGCCGCCTGATATGTGTTCGCCAGAAGAAGAGTCTTTCCCTGGGCGATTGCGAGGCACAGTTCCGCGCCGTCCCATGAGCAGAGGATCTTGTTATAATCCGGACACTTGCCCAGGCCCTTCAGGACATGCCACATCTCGGGCATCTCCCCTTCCGGAGCGTCCGAAGCCCAGACCAGATATGCGTTGTATTCCGGGATCAGAACCGAGCGGACAGGCTCGGAGGGACCCTCAACAAAAACTTGTGCGAGATATTCTCCCGCACAGTTTTCATCAAAAAAGTTAGAAGGTACGAGAGTACACTTCATTACTCCCAGTTTCCGGCGTTGTTATTAGGAGCCGAGATGCTACCTACCTGAAGACCTTCGTACTTGTTACCGTTACGACGGTCTGCATCCAGGTTGATCCTCAGCTGGTTGTCCATACCGTACAGAAGCTTCTTGTAAGGCATACGGGCCTCGAACAGAGGGACGTTCACACCAGAGACTTTCTTCACGATGCTCTCCATCTCCACTTTCTGGCCTCCGGAGAACGGGATCGTCTTCAGAGAGTCGATCTCGAAACCGACGCGGCCGTGGAACAGAGTGTCCCTTACAGGGATCTTATTGTCTATCGAGAACACGAGGTTCTTGTCTCCGTCCTGATAAAGCTGATACAGGTAGCGGTTAAGATTTGCGCCGCGGAGCCAGTAACGGGCCTGCTTGATCTGCTTTGTGTGCGCCATCGCAAGCGAGTCGTCCTTGGAGCCGATCTGCATCCTCACGACTATGTCTCCGTTTTTGTAAAAGTCCACCAGCGAGTCAATGTCCGAGACATACCTTCCGTTCACGCTCTTGAAGGCGTCCTGAAGGGTTCTGATGTCTTTCAGACGATCGATTCCGACAAGCTCACGGGCTTCCTTTTCTTTGTTGAAACGCACGGGCTGAAGGACGCTGTCCACCAGCAGATATCCGAGGAGAATAATGAGGATAGGAAGAACCGCGTACACGATGATAGTGTTGACGACTTTGTTTTCCGTGAACTTGAGCAAGTCAAATTTTGCCATTGTTATATCGTTTTATTTTATAATCAGCAGTCGGACAAAGTTAGAAAAATCATTTATTAAATGCAATAATCTTATTAAATTTGCGCCGATGGAAACGGCAGAGAAAATCCGCATTTTGAGCAGTTGGATAGACGATTCTTCCCGGATCGCCATCAGCACTCACACACACCCGGACGGTGACGCCCTGGGCAGCAGCGGCGCCGTTTTCCACTACCTCCGTCTGGTCCGCGGAAAAGCGGACGTCCGGATGGTCCGCGAGCCCGCCCCCGGCACGATAGCCTTCATCGGCGGGCAGATCCCGGTCTGCGGGCCGGAGGCCATAGACGAGGCGGACCTGCTGATCTGCACGGACTACAACGGCCTTTCCCGCGCCGGAGCCCAGTTCGAGCAGCATCTTCGAGCCAGCAAGGCGCGCAAGGTCCTGATAGACCACCATCTGAATCCGCAGGAGGCCGAATTCGACCTGGTCTTCAGCCGTGCGGAGGTCTCCTCCGCCAGCGAGATGGTCTACGAAATCCTGCGCGACCTGCAGGGCGGTTCGGTCAGCGGACTGCCGCTGGAGGTGCTGGACTGCCTGATGGCCGGAATGACCACGGACACTAACAATTTCGCGAACTCGGTCTTCCCTTCGACCCTCGAGATGGCGGGCGATCTGATGGCCTGCGGAGTGGACAGGGACGCGATAGTCGCGGAGCTGTACAACCGTTACCGTCCGAACAGGGTGCAGGCGATCGCGCACATCCTCAGCGAGCATATGACCATCCGCCCGGACGGTCTGGCGGTGATGGTGGTGACCAAGGAACTGTGGCACAGATTTGGCTTGATGGAGGGCGAGCTCGAAGGGATGGTGAACATCCCGCTGACGATAGACGAAGTGAAGGTCTGCGTGTACCTGCGCGAGAGCGAGGATGCGCCCGAAGTCAGGGTCTCGATCCGCTCGAAGAGGGGATGGTCCGCGGCCGCGATGGCTGCGCGCTATTTCCGCGGGGGCGGACACGAACAGGCAGCGGGCGGAAAGCTCCTGATTCCGGAGGATGTGCCGGACGCAGCGGCAGCGGCCGCCTTCGCCTTAAAAGTGAAAATATGAAAAGTTGCATAAAGATACTGGCGCTCGCCGCCGTCTGCCTCGCAGGCTGCGCGAAAACCCCCACGACGAACTACGGCAATCTGACCCAGATGGAGTTCGACGCCTGGATTTCGGTCCACAAACAGGCCGGCTGGCAGGAAACTCCGCTCGGATGCTGGATTCTGGAAACTAATGACAATCCCGCCGGGAAGGCTCTAGGGACTGTGGACGAGAACCCTTTCATGACGATTGAGTACACGGTCACCAACCTGGAAGGAATAGTCAACACCACCACCGATGTGGCTATCGCCCAGAAAGCGGGAAGTTACAACCAGACTTATTACTACGGCCCGCAGGTCAACTACCGCGGAACTAACAGCATCTACGCCGGAGTGGAAGACGCGATCTCATCGCTCCACGAAGGCGGCAGCTGCAAGGTGATAGTCCCCGGCTGGCTGCTGACCCACGACAGATATTCCACCAAGCAGAAGTATCTGGACAACATGACCGAGTCCGTCTCCCCTCTCGTCTACGAAATCAAGGTAGTGGAGCTGATTCCGGACATCGAAGCATGGGAATTCAACCTGGTGAAGAAAGCCCTCGGAAACGCGAAGGCAGATTCGCTGGACACCGGAGTGTTCTACATCTGCGACAAGCCTGCAGACGACAGCACGGACTTCGCCTCCTCAGACCAGGTCTACATAAACTACATCTGCCGCAGGCTGATAGACGGCCAGGGAGTGGACACTAACATAGCGGATTCCGCCAAGGTCTTCGGGATCTACAAATCCGGCACCACCTACGGCCCCACCCTCATCAACTGGGCCTCGGAGTCCAAGGACCTCACGATGACCAGCAGCAACACATCCGTCATCAGCGGCTTCAGCACAGCCCTCTTCCATATGCACTCTCACGAAAAGGGCCGCGCGTTCATGACCTCCACCTTCGGGTACCAGTCTTCCGGCTCGGGCAGCACCATCCCCGGTTATTGCCCGCTGATCTTCGACATCGAATTCGTGGACAAACCGGCCAGTTAGCCCGATGGCAGTTCAAGGAGCAGCACCCACTGAGTTAGGCACCGAGCGGATAGGCACCCTTCTGCGGAAGTATGCGGTGCCCGGCATCATCGCGATGATCGCCAGCTCGCTCTACAACATGGTCGACAGCATCTTCATCGGCCATATCCAGGGTGTGGGAGCCTACGCCATCTCCGGTCTCGCCGTCACCTTCCCGCTGATGAACCTCAGCACCGCGCTGGGCACGCTGGTGGGCGTGGGTGGTCAGACCATGGTCTCCGTGCTGCTCGGGCAGAAAAACTACGAAGGCGCGCAGAAGGTGCTATCGAACGTGGTCAGCCTGAACACCATAATCGGCATCGTGTTCGCCGCCGTCTGCCTTCTTTTCCTCGATCCCATCCTGTACTTCTTCGGCGCATCGGAGAATACCCTCCCCTTCGCCCGCGAGTACATGATCATAATCCTGCTGGGAAACGCCGTCACGCACCTGTACTTCGGCCTCAACGGCGTGATCCGCGCCTCCGGCAATCCGAAGACCGCGATGGGCCTGACCATCTTCACCGTCACGGCCAACGCCATCCTGGACCCTATCTTCATCTATGTCCTGGACCTCGGAGTGCAGGGAGCCGCCATCGCCACCGTCCTCTGCCAGTGTCTGGCACTGACCTACACCATGTTCTTCTTCTCGAACAAGAAGAACTTCCTGCACTTCGGCAAACGGGTCTTCCAGCTGGACCGCCACATCGCGAAGGCTTCCCTCTCGATCGGCCTCGGGCCTTTCCTGATGCACTTCGCCTCCTGCTTCGTCTCTATCTTCATCAACCAGCAGCTGCGCAAATATGGCGGAGATCTCTCGATCGGCGCCTACGGTATCTCGAACCGCATCACCTTCATGTTCCTCATGATCAACCTCGGTTTCAACCAGGGCATGCAGCCTATCGCGAGCTTCAACTACGGAGCTCGGCAGTATAAGAGGGTGAAGGAAGTCTTCTGGATGACGACCAGATGGATGTGCCTGATGAGCGTGATCTGCTTCCTCGTGTCCGAGCTGCTGACCACTCCGGCCGTCCGCTTGTTCACCGAAGATCCGGTGATGATCGATAAGGCGGACAATGCCCTGAGGCTTATGAACCTGATGGTCTGGTGCGTGGGATTCGGAATGGTGTCCGGAAACTTCTTCCAGAGCCTCGGCATGGTCAAGAAGAGCATTTTCCTTTCTTTGACCCGCCAGCTCCTGTTCCTTGTGCCGCTGGTGTTTATTCTTCCTTTGTGGCTTGGCGAGAACGGAGTCTGGCTGGCATTCCCCATCTCCGACTTCCTGTCGGTCGTGTGCGCCGCAGTGTTGATTATCGGAATCCTGCGCAAGTTTGACAAACTCAACGACGGAGACGATCCGTCCGTGCTGGGAGGAGCAGTTTAAATGTCTATGGAGAAAAAACTCTTAATAACTATCGGGCGCCAGTTCGGCAGCGGCGGAAAAGCAGTCGCCGACGAACTTGGCCGCAGGCTCGGCATCCCGGTCTACGACAGCGAACTGATCACCGAAGCCGCCCGCAAGAGCGGAATCTCGGAAGAGTTCTTCCACAAACGCGACGAGAAGCGCCGCGCGCTCTTCATCGGAATGAGGTCCGGAATGGACGACGAAGTCATCTTCGGAATCCAGAGTGAAGTGATACGCGATCTCGCCTCGAAGGGCTCCGCCATCTTCGTCGGACGCGCTTCAGACTATGTTCTGCGCGATATGGATTGTGTGGATGTCTTCATCTCCGCTCCTCTGGAAGCCCGAGTCAAACGCATTATGGAGCGTCAGGGATTGTCCGAATCCGAGGCAGAAGACCTCATCGAGCGCAAAGACCGCGGTCGCGCCGAATACTACGATTTCTTCACTTTCTCCAAATGGGGAGTCGCCTCCAATTACGACCTCTGCATCGATTCCTCGATCCTCGGAATCTCCGGCACCGCCGAACTCATTATCGAATTCGCTAAAAAACGCAATTTGATCTAGCGGACGGTCATTCGTCCTGATCGAACTCCAGTCGCCTGCGGCTCCTTCCGGCCCCTCCCACTTCGTGGGCCCCTCCCCCTGCCCCTATCCGGGGGTGGACAGGTCGCTCAGGGCGAACGACCGCTCCGCTAATGCTTAGTGCGTGGTATGTAATTTACTGATTAATAGGAGTTTAACGAAAACGATGTACCCGAAAATGGATACATCGTTTTTGATAATTATCTGATTATCAATGGGATGCGAAACACGCATCCAAAATGATTATAGCGCGTTGACGATGTTCATCGTGTCGATCGCGATCATGAGTTCTTCGTTGGTGGGGATCATGGCGACCTTGACGGTGCTGTCCGGAGCGGAGATGATGGATTCGTCGCGGGCGGCGTTGGTGGCGTCCACGTCCATCTTCAGACCCATATACTCGAAGTGTTTGCAGACGGCGAGCGGGAGCCAGGGGTTGTTCTCCGCGATGCCGGCTGTGAAGATGATGAGATCCACTCCGTTCATCTCGGCGATGTAGCCGCCGACGAGCTTGCTGATATGGTGCACGACCATGTCGCGGACGAGCTGCGCGCGCTGGTCGCCTTTTTCAGAGAATTGGACCATATCGCGCATGTCCGAACTCTGCTTCTGAAGGCCGATGAAGCCGGACTTCTTGTTCATGACGTCGGTCATCTCATCCGGGGTGAGCCCCTCCTTCTTCATGATATAGGGTACGATGTTCGCGTCTATCGAGCCGCAGCGTGTGCCCATAATCATACCCTCGAGCGGGGTGAAGCCCATGGAGGTGTCTATGCTCTTGCCGTTCAGGATGGCGGTCACCGAGCTGCCGTTGCCGATGTGGCAGGTGATGATCTTGCTGTGGTTAATGTCCAGGCCGGCCTTCTTCGCGCCGCGGCGGCTGACGTAGTAGTGCGAGGTGCCGTGCGCTCCGTAGCGACGGACGCGGTATTTCTCGTAGTACTCGTAGGGCAGGGCGTACATGTAGGCCTTCGGCTCCATGGTCTGGTGGAAGGCGGTGTCGAAGACTACCACCTGCGGGACCTTGGGCAGCACTTTCTGCATGGCGCGGATGCCGAGGATGTGGGCCGGGTTGTGAAGCGGGGCGAAGTCACAGCAGATTCCGATCTTCTCCATAACGTCTTCGTCGATAAGGCATGAGCCGTCGAAGAAGTCGGCACCCTGCACGATGCGGTGGCCCACTGCGTCTATCTCGTCGAAACTGCCGATAACGCCGGTCTCCGGGTTGGTCAGCGCGTCCAGGACGAGCTTCATTCCGAGGGTGTGGTCCGGAACGGGCTGCATGAGCACGACGGCGTCTTTGCCTGCCGGTTTGTGCGTGAGTTTGCTGTCCGGGAGCGATATCTTTTCGAGATTTCCTTTTGCGAGGAGTTTGTAGTGCTCGGCGTCCGTCATATCAAGAAGCTGATACTTGATGGATGAGCTGCCGCAGTTGATGACGAGAATTTTCATGTTCTGATATATTTCGGGCGCAAAGATAGGGAAAAAAAGCGTATCTTGGTCCTCGACCTGACTGTTATGGCTATGGAAAACCGACTTCCCCTACGAATATCGCTTCCATTCGTCGCAGGCGTCGCCTGCGGCGCGGTTGTCGGTGCAGGAGATTTCTCGACTGCGCTCGAAATGACAGCTCAAGTGTCGTTGCTACTGGTAGTCTTTTGTCTGGGTGCTCTAACTCTTTCTAAAAAGCACGACAGATGGATCATTCCGGTGATGCTGTTCGCGCTGGGGATGTTTTGCTATTGCTCGAGGGCTGCAGATTTGTGGGTCAGCCCGCATTGGGGCTGGCCGGCCGGTCTCATGGACCGTTTGCGCGGGGTGATAGACGGCGCGGGGTTTGCGGACGAGCGGACGGCGCCGCTGCTAAGGGCGCTGATGACGGGCGACCGGTCCGGGCTGG
>JAGAAD010000015.1 GCA_017615445.1 Bacteroidales bacterium | reverse complement strand
TCGAACAGAACCACCTCTCATTCGGAATGGATGTTACCAAGTACAATATTGAACCCAAGAAAAAGAACGTATAACGATGAGACACAATAGATCTATCAATCATCTCGGACGTCAGGCAGGCCACCGCAAGGCTCTCCTTGCCAACCTCGCATCATCGCTCATCCTTAAGAAGAGGATCACGACTACGGTTGCGAAGGCGAAGGCCCTCAAGTCCTATGTCGAGCCCCTCATCACCAAGTCCAAGGACGACAGCACTCACTCACGCCGAGTGGTGTTCAGTTATCTGAAAGACAAGGCCGCCGTTGCGGAACTCTTCCGCACCGTCGCTCCCAAGATCGCAGACCGTCCGGGCGGATACACCCGCGTACTCCACCTCGGTTTCCGTCAGGGAGATGCAGCTGAAATGGCTCTTATCGAACTCGTAGACTTCAACGAGGCCGCTCTTGCAGCCGCTCCCAAGGCGGCAGCCAAGAAGACCACCCGTCGTAGCACGAAGAAGGCCGAGCCCAAGGCAGAGGAAGCCGTCGAGGCTCCCGCAGAGGCCGCGGCAGAAGAGCAGAAGGCTGAGTAATTCAGGGCTTAGCGCTCAAAATGTGGACTCGCGCACACGCGTGAGTCCATTTTTTTTGTATCTTTGAGACGCTTTATAAAGCCTAATAATGAAAAAACTAATAACCGTTCTGGCCGCCCTGTTTTTCTGCGCGGCCGTCGTGTCCGCCCAAACTAACCTAACTGGACGCATTACCGATGCTTCGGGTCAGGGCCTTCCGGGCGTGATGGTTCTGGAAGTCGGTACAAGCAATGGAACTATCACAGATTTCGACGGACATTACCTAATTCAGGTGAAAGCAGGCTCCAAACTGGAGTTTTCCTGCCTCGGATTCAAGACTGTCGTGCGCGATTACCACGGCGAACGCACTCTGGACCTTTCCCTCGACGAAGATTCCCTGATGCTTGAAGACGTGGTGGTGGTGGGTTACGGCACAGCCAAGAAAGAGACTATGACCGCGGCCGTTTCCGCCATCAAGGGAGACGAACTCCTCAAGTCGCCGGCGACCAATGTTTCGCAGGTCCTTGCAGGTAAACTCTCAGGTCTGTCGTCAGTGCAGGAATCCGGTGAGCCGGGTCTGGACCAGGCCTCCATCCGCATCCGCGGCTCCGTCTACGGTGTCGCTTACGTCGTGGACGGCTTCCCGGTCAGCGACATCAACGACATAGACCCGCAGGATATCGAGAGCGTGTCCGTGCTGAAGGACGGCGCTTCCGCGGCGGTCTACGGTCTGAAGGCGGCCGGCGGCGTGATCATCATCACCACCCGCAAGGGTGAGAAGGGCGACGCCCGCATCTCGTACAACGGCTCCCTCGGTGTGTCCATGAACGCGAACTTCCCCAAGTTCATGGACGGTCCGCAGTTCGCTTACTACTATAACCTCGCGCAGATGATGGACCAGCTCGCCAGCGGCGCGATAGCCTCCGAGGCTGAGTATGAGCCCTATTTCACGGAGGACAACGTCAAGGCGATGCTCAACGGCGACCCTTCGGACGGTTGGGACAACGTGGACTATATCAGCAAGGTCTTCGGCACCGGCTACACCCGTAAGCACAACATAACCGTGCAGGGAGGCAACGACGCCGGACGCTATTTCATCTCGGCCGGTTATCTGGGCCAGGACGGTAACATCGAAGGCTTCAACTACAAAAGATACAACGTCAGGGCGAACGTGGAGTCCAAGATCGCGGAGAACCTGATCTTCAACGCAGGCCTCAGCGGCACCGTGGGCTTCCGCAACACCCCTCGTTTCAACTCCGGCGGTTCGGACAGTTACTTCGGCTACGAAGTGGGCTGGTTCTCCATCGCCCATCAGACAATAGGAATGTGGCCTTTCCTTCCGGAAAAGACGGAGGACGGTTATTACACCGGCGCCATTCCTTCCAACCAGGTGTATCCCGACAGCCCGCTCGCGGCCCTCAGGGAGTCCGGTTCCAAACTTGAGCGCACTTTCGTGGGCACGGCGAACGCCACCCTCACATGGAACATCCCGTTCATCAAGGGATTGCAGGCCAAGGCCAGCGGCTCCTATGAATGGGCGAACACCTACGATAAGAACGTGGACACGCCCTACTATGTGAAAGCGCGCGTCCGCGGCGAATCCGGCTGGACCTGGTCTTCGCCTATGATCGACGTCAACGGCGCGTCCGTGGGCAACAGAGTGGGCGAGGGCGCGGTGTACTCGTACTCCATGACGGGCCAGGCTTCGCTGGGCTACACTAACACCTTCGGAAATCATAACGTGGACGCGATCCTGCTCGCGGAGTTCCGCGAGGTGGCGGGCAACTCGCTCGCCGCATATGCGCAGAACGTTCCCTTCGCGCTGCTGGCCGAACTCAGCAACGGCGTGCCCACGGCGGCCCCGATCTCGGGCGGCAGTTCGCAGGCGCGCAACGCGGGCTATGTGGGCAGGCTGCGCTACAACTACGACGAGAAGTACCTCGCCGAGATCACCGGCCGCTACGACGGCTCGTACAAGTTCGCGGGAATGACCTCGACCCGCTGGGGCTTCTTCCCGTCGGCTTCCCTCGGATGGAACATCTCCAAGGAAGACTTCATGAGCGGCATCGACGGCCTTGACAACTTGAAGATACGCGGCAGCGTGGGTCTGCTGGGCAACGACGGCCTTGACAACTTGAAGATACGCGGCAGCGTGGGTCTGCTGGGCAACGACGGCGTCAGTCCGTTTATGTTCCTCTCGTCCTACGCGCTCGCGGGCAAGATCGTTCTTCAGAACGGTTCCGCAGTGCCGGCCTACTACACCACCGGCGTGCCGAACAAGGACCTTACTTGGGAAAAGACCTTGTCGTGGAACATCGGTTACGACCTCAGCCTCTGGGAAGAGAAACTCGGAATGGAGGTGGACGGATTCTATAACTACACCTACGATATCCTCACGGGCAACAGCGGCGGCAAACCGTCCTCGATGGGCGGCTATTATCCGACTTATGTGAACGGCAACGCTATCGACTCGAAGGGTATCGACATTCTGGTGACGCACAAGAACCGCTTCGAACTGCTCGGCAGCCCGTTCTACTATGAGATAGGCGCCACCGCGACATATTCGAAGACCCGCTGGCTCAAATACCAGGACGATCCAAACGTGCCCGACTGGCAGAAGGTCTGCGGCACCACATATAACTCGCTTTGGGGCTGGCTCGCAGACGGCCTGTACCGCAGCGAAGAGGAAATCGACAATTCCGCATGGTACGGGACCCGTCCGAATGTGGGCGACATCAAGTATGTGGACCTCAACGGCGACGGACAGATCACCTGGCAGGACCGCGGTATCTTCGGAAAGTCCAACAGACCTGAACTCACCTTCGGTCTCAACATCAATGTGGGCTGGAACGGCTTTGACTTCAACGCCCAGTTCACCGGCGGCGCGCTGTTCCAGGTGTCCATGACCGGAACATATTTCAACTACAACGACGACGACACCATCTGGACCAAGACCTTCAAGGAGGGAGCCAACTCTCCTCTCTACCTGGTGGAAAATGCCTGGAGCCTGGAGAATCCGAATGGCACTTTCCCGAGGCTTACCCTTGGCACCACCGGCCACGGCGGCGACAACGGCCTCAGTTCCAGTTTCTGGTGGAGGGACGGAACCTACGTCCGTCTGAAGACGGCTCAGCTCGGCTACACCATCCCCAAGACGCTTACCCGTCGCCTGGGACTTGAGACCTTGCGTTTCTTTGTGGAAGGCAACAACCTCTTCACGATCGACGGCCTGCCGGAAGGCATAGACCCCGAATCTCCGGGAGTCAACAACGGATATTACCCTCAGCAGAGATTTGTGATGGGAGGAGTTACAATAACACTTTAAGGAGGAACTAAAGATGAAAAGACAGTTAACTATCATATGTCTGGTCGCATCGGTCTTCGCGGGCGTTTCCTGTAACTCGCTTCTGGATCTGACTCCGAGGGACCGCGTCTCCGACATCGTTATGTGGAACGACGTCCAGTCCGCAGAATACGCGGTGAACGACATCGTGTCCTACACGTATAACATTTTCGCTTCCTGGCCCAGTTCGGTGGGTATGACCGAGGCGTTCACAGACGAGTTCAAGTACGGCTCATATGTGAACTTCGCTTACGCTCTTATCCCCAGCCAGGTGGCATATGGCGGAACCAACCTCACGAACAACTTCGTGGACGTGTATCTGGGTTGCTGGGGCAGCCTGTATTCCGCAGTACGCCGCACCAATGAAGCGCTGGACAATCTCCACACTCTTGGCACAAAACTCTCCGCGGCTGACGCTCAGAGGCTTGAAGGAGAACTGCTCCTTATGAGGGGCTGGCTCTACTTCGAACTGGTCAAGCGCTACAAAGAAGTGATACTCTACGACGAAGACCTCACTGCGATCAAGGCGGACAAGGCCCTCTCCACCGAAGCCCAGGGATGGGATTTCATCGAGAAAGACCTCAAGGACGCCGCGGCGAAACTGCCCGTCAAGGCGGCAGCCGCAGGACGCCTTGACAAGGGAGTCGCTTTCGCCGTCACCTCCAGGGCTATGCTCTACGCCGGCCGCAACCAGGCCGTGGTGGACGCCGTGGATTCCCTCGCGGCTCTCGGCTATTCCCTCGAGCCCGCGTATGCGGACGCCTTCACAAAATCCGTGTCGGCAGGCAACAAAGAGACCATCTTCCAGTATTCCTGGTCCTACAGTGATAATATCACTCACGAATTCGATTTCTATTACTCGCCGGGCGGCGACTATGCCCTCGCCGAGCAGATAGGCGGCGGCTATGGCACGCCCACCCAGGAAATGGTGGAATCCTACGAATACGCGACCGGCGGCAAGCCCGACTGGTCGGCGTGGCACGGAACCACGACGACTGACCCGCCGTACGCGCTTCTCGAGCCTCGCTTCCAGGCGACGATCCTCTACAATGGAGCAGCGTGGAAGGGCCGCACGATCGAGCCCTATGTGGGCGGCATCGACGGCTTCTGCAC
>JAGAAD010000074.1 GCA_017615445.1 Bacteroidales bacterium | reverse complement strand
TCTGTCGCCGAGCTCGCCCAGCAGATAGGCAAATCTGCCGTCTGCGCTGAAGACCATGTGGCGCGGTCCGCACTTATTTGGAGCCAGCTTGGCTAGTGAAGAGCCCCTAAGTTCCTGCGCGTAGAGCCATGCGGGCATCGAACGCCGATTTTGCCAGGCGGTGCTGGGCGCGCCGAGCGGGTAATCTCCTCCCCGGCGGTCGAAACGTTGGATGCAGTCGTTCCCGAGATTGGTCGTAAACACATACTTCCCGTCCGGGGAGAGAACGGCGCAATGGATATGCGCGTCTTCCTTGCCTATCTGCCGGCCGGTGGTCTTGTTGGTGATTTCCGAGCCGAAGCAGAAATACTGGCCGATTCCGTTCAGGAGGCCTTGGTCTGTCAGCCGGAAGACAGTGAGAGTGCCGCCGGTGTAGTTGGAACTCACGAGCGCGTTGTCCAGCAGCAGGAGATTGCAGGGATCTGAGCCGTCCACCATGGCCCGCGGGATCTTTAGACTGTCTACCCGCTGAATCTTGTCTCCGCGGATAGCATAGGCGCTGACGCCTTCGCGGCCGTCGTTGAACTCGTTCACCGAATAGGCCATCTTGCCGTCCGGGGTGGCGACTACAAACGAAGGATTGCCGGACGGGGCGACCGATAAAAGCCGAGCCTCGAGCGTCTCTTCGTTGAATTCATAAAGGTACACGCCTTCCGCGCCGGTGCCCTCGGTGTAGGTCCCGACAAGCAGCCGCAGCACTCCGCTGACAAGAATAGCCAAACATTTCATACCGCTAAGTTAACAAAATACCAAATAATAGGGATTGCCGCGCGCGCGAACAGATATTATCTTTGCCTTCGAAAATGACACTTAAGAATTTAAAGACAGGAAAGTATGCGGAAGTGCTCGCTGTGGGAGGCGAAGGAAACCTCAGGCAGCACTTTCTGGATATGGGTGTGATACCCGGGACGGTGGTCAAAATGATCAAGAGGGCGCCGATGGGCGACCCGCTCGAGATTCTTGTCCAGGGCTATTCGCTCACCCTCAGGGGAGCGGAGGCGGACAAGATCGAGGTGCGGCAAACCGAGGCGCCGGATGCGGTGGAGCAGCACGACACCGGCAAAATCGAAGAAATCGAGCACCCGGGCTTCGGTGAGGAAGGAAAGTACCATCAGAAGGAGCACGAACGCAAGCTCCCCGAGGGAACGGTCCTCACCTTCGCCCTCGCCGGCCAGCAGAACTGCGGCAAGACGACCCTGTTCAACCAGCTCACCGGCTCGAACCAGCATGTGGGCAACTTCCCGGGAGTGACCGTGGACCGCAAGGACGGCCAGATCAAAGGCCACCCGAACACGGTGGTGACAGACCTCCCCGGCATCTATTCGCTTAGCACCTACACGCAGGAGGAGATGGTCTCGCGCGACTTCATCATCAAGAACCGCCCGAAGGCCATAATCAATATAGTGGACGCCACCAACATCGAGCGCAACCTGTATCTGACTATGCAGCTGATGCAGCTGGATGTGCCCGTGGTGCTCGCCCTGAACATGATGGACGAGGTCCGCGGCAACGGCGGCTCGGTCCGCATCAACAAAATGGAGCGTGCGCTCGGGCTGCCGGTGGTGGCCATCAGCGCGGCGCGGGGAGAGGGTATCGGCGAGCTTGTGGATCACGCGATCCACATCGCCAAATACCAGGAGACCCCCGCGCGCCTGGACTTCTGCAGCCCGGAGGACCATGGCGGCGCGGTGCACCGCTGCCTGCATAGCATCATGCACCTCATCGAGGACCACGCCGAGCGCGCCGGCATCCCCCGCAGGTTCGCAGCGAGCCGTCTGGTGGAGGGCGACGAGGACATCCTGGCCGCGCTGGAACTCTCCGAAAACGAGCGTGAGACCCTCGAGCACATCATCCTGCAGATGGAGGAAGAGCGCGGCATGGACAGGCACGCCGCCATGGCCGAAATGCGCTACAGTTTCATCCACCGCCTCTGCGCGGAGACGGTCAGCAAGCCCGGCGTGAGCAAAGAACGCCTGCGCTCGGACCGCATAGACCGCGTCCTGACCGGCAAATGGACCGCGATTCCGGCGTTCATCCTGATTCTCGGCCTGGTTTTCTGGCTCACGTTCGACGTCATCGGCGCGCGGCTGCAGGACCTGCTCGAAGCGGGCATCACCGCCCTTGGCGAGATCGTGGCGGACTCCATGTCCGCATGGAACGTGGCCCCGGCCGTGCACTCGCTGATAGTGGACGCACTGTTCGGCGGAGTGGGCACGGTCTTGAGCTTCGTGCCGCTGATCGTGGTGCTGTTCTTCTTTCTGTCGCTGCTGGAGGACAGCGGCTATATGGCGCGAATCGCCTTCGTCTCGGACAGCCTTCTTCGTAAGATCGGCCTTTCCGGGCGGAGCATCGTGCCCATGCTCATTTCCTTTGGATGCACCGTCCCCGGCGTGATGGCCGCACGGACGCTGCCCTCCGCGCGCGACCGTAAGATGACTATCCTGCTGACCCCGTTCATGAGCTGCTCTGCGAAGATCGCCATCTACGGCTTCTTCGTGAGCGCCTTCTTCCCGGGCAAGGCCGGCCTTATCATGACCTGCCTCTATCTGCTCGGCATCGTCGTGGGCGTGATAGTCGCTCTGGTGAAGAAGAAACTCAGCCGTGGCCATGAACCCGCGCCTTTCGTGATGGAGCTCCCGATCTACCGCCTGCCGCAGGCCCGCAATGTCGGCCATCTGCTGTGGGACAAGACCAAGGACTTCTGCCAGCGCGCCTTCACCGTCATCTTCCTCGCCACCATCGTCATCTGGTTCCTCCAGTCGTTCAACTTCAGGCTGGTCTATGTGCCGGATGCGCCTGAGACCTCGATGCTGGCTGTGATCGCCGGCCTGATTGCGCCGCTCTTCTCGCCGCTCGGGCTGGGCGACTGGCGCATCGTCACGGCGCTGATCTCCGGCTTCCTCGCGAAGGAGAGTGTGGTCGCCACCATGGAACTCACCGGCGTCACTGCCGCTCTGACCACCTTGACGGCTATCCCCATGCTCATCTTCTGCCTGCTCTACACGCCCTGCGTCGCAGCCATCGCCTCCATCCGCCGTGAGCTTGGCCGCCGCGCCGCAGCCTTCGTGATAGTCTTCCAGTGCGCGATCGCCTGGGTCTGCGCCTTTATCGGTTATTTGATATTTGGTTTGTTCTTATGAATTTCGCAACTCTTTTGATTCTCGGCCTCCTGACCCTCGCCGTCATCTGGATCCTGGTGATCCTCCTCCGCAGCCGCCGCTCCGGAAAATGCTCCTGCGGCTGCTCCTGCTGCAACTGCCCCTGCTGCTGCAACTGCTGCAATAAGAAGTAAGGCGTGGGGGCTAAATCCCTGTCACACAGCAAATTAATCAAATTAGGTCCCCCGAAAACGGGAGACCTAATTTACGTAAATGGCTGATATTCTGAGGGTTATTCCCCACGCGGATTATTAGTTCGCACAAGGTGGAAAGAAATGGCCGGGACCTTGTGTGCTGAAAGTATCTACAATGCAGATTATTGCACAAGGTCCCTGGGCTAAAGTTCCACCTTGTGCGCCACGCCTTGCGGAAGAATTAGAGCGCCGAAGGCGCGAGCCTCTTCTCGTAAAAATGGGTTCGGACTGCTCCGAACCCTTTTTTGTCGAGAAGAGGCGACTCGAACGCCCGACCCCTACGTCCCGAACGTAGTGCGCTACCAACTGCGCTACTTCTCGAGCTTGTTGATGTAGACCTGA
>JAGAAD010000073.1 GCA_017615445.1 Bacteroidales bacterium | reverse complement strand
GCCGTAATCCTTGTCGGCTACAATCTTCTGCTTACGATAGTTGCTCCCGACCGCCCAGGCGCGGATCCGCTGTCGATGGAAGGTAACCTGGTAGGTTATGTGGACCGCTGTCTGATGCCAGGACATTTATACTTTGAGGTTTTTGATCCTGAAGGTCTGTTGAGCACCCTCCCGGCTGTTGTCACCGCTATGCTAGGGCAGTTTGCCGGGGACTTTGTGCGCAGCGAGCGGCCCCACAAGACCCTGTCTATGCTGGGGGGCGCCGCCGTTCTTCTGGGGCTCGGCCTGATCTGGAGCATCTGGCTGCCGTTTAACAAGAGTCTTTGGACCAGCAGTTTCGTCCTGGTCGTGGCGGCCTATTCGCTCGCGATGTTCGCGCTGTTCTATTATCTAATAGATGTCAGGGGTTGGAAGAAATGGGCCTTCCCGCTAGAGGTTATCGGCCTGAATTCCATTACCATTTATATGCTCCAGAGGATAGTGTCGATTCAGTCTGCCAGCCAGTTCCTGTTTGGCGGACTTGCCGGATTGGTTCCCGCCCAGGTCGGACAGGTTATTCTGAGCGCCGGATACGTCCTGCTCTGCTGGCTGCTGCTCTACTTCCTATACCGTAAAAATATCTTCCTGAAAATATAAAGCGTTAAAGGTGTCCCAAAAACAGGGACACCTTAAGCGAAAACCACGGTAAAACGTAAAAGGTGTCCCGAATTGTGGGACACCTTTTACACTATTGCGTTGTCAGTCTAATAATTAGAACAGATAAGCAACTCCAACATACCACTGTGCGTCACCAATCTTGGTGTCGTCAGCAGCGTGACGGTCGAGGAGGCCGATGTCGTAGCCAGCCTTGATGCGGATGGTGTTCATAACGTCCACGCCGACGCCTGCGCCGAGGAGGAGGTTGAACTTGCCGTAGTCGCTGCCGTCGGCATAGTTGTCGGTGGTGTTGACAGTGTTGGTAAGACCGGTCTTATCGGTGGTGACAGTCTTGGAAGACAGACCGAAGGAAAGGCTCGGGCCTGCGAATGCGAAGAGCTTGAGGTCGTTGCTCAGCACATAGGAGTAGTTGCACTGGACAGGAACGACAAGATACATCTCGCTGGTCTTGGAGGTTGCTGCACCGAGAAGAATCTCGTGCTCGGGAACGAAGAGGAATGCTCCCTTGAGGCCGGCGACAACGCCGAGGCCCTGGCCGAGATCGAAGGTGTAGTCAGCACCTGCATAGAAACCCTGAGATGCTTCAGCAACTGTAGTGGTGGTGCTTCCGGAGGTGACTGCGGTCTTCTGTGTGTTTGCAAGATAACCTGCTCCGACTGAGATCTGAGCGAATGCGCTGGTAGCTGCTACAGCCACGAGTGCAATAGTCATAAGAACCTTTTTCATAAGTATAGATAAAAGTTTGTTGCGTTTAAAGCGGTGCAAAGATAACAATTTTATTTGGAACGGAGCGTTTCGCCGTTGTCGCGGACTATAGCCCTCTTGAAGCGCTCGGTGTAGCCGGGCTGGGTGAGGCCTTCAGGAGTGCCGTCGTGATACTTGGTGTGCAGGAAGTTGCCCTTGGCGTCCTGGGCCTTCACGTTGCCGTCGATGAACTTCACGAGAAGGGTCTCCTCGAGCTTGACCCAGGCCTTGAACTGCTTCTGGGCGGTTTTGACTGAAAAGTCGGTCATCTGCTTGATGGCCTTGTCAGCCTTTCCTGCGATGACGAGGTCGGCGAGTTTCTTATCCATCTCTGGAACGGCTTTGGTCATCTGCTCGTTCTCGAAAGCGTCGATCCTTTCGCGCACATAGGGCTCCATCAGGTTGTACATCCTGTAGCAGGAGTTGGACACGCGGTTGTTGATCCAGAACGCGGATTTCGCAGAATAATGCAGAAGGTCGCCGTTGCCCACCTTGAAGCACTCGGGCACTTCCGTGGAGCTGACATAGATAGGGGTGAGCCAGGATGTGGCGGTGTCGTCCACGCCGAACCACACGAGAGCTCCGACCGCATCCGGCAGGCTGGCGCGGGCCTGGGCCACGAACCAGAAACCGGTCTGCTGTGTGGCGATAGCGCGCTCGTTGACATATTTCACGCCGTCCACCTCGAAGCCCATCGGCCTCCAGCGGTAGGGACAGGCGTTTCCGCCCGCACCGACGTCGACCCTCATATCCATAGGCGTGCCCTCGAAATGGTCGCGCATCGCGTCGGCCACATCCTTGACGGTGAGCTTGCGGGTAGGCTTCACGAACAGCGGCATCTCGCCCGAAAGGTCGTTGCCCATCGCGTAGCCCAGGTAGTCGTCGGCAGAAGCGCCGCGCTCGTTGCCATACTGGTCGACGAAGACGAAATTGCCGTCGCAGAGGATGTTGAAGGCCGACCATACGCGGGACTCACAGCCGCGGGCGCCGCCGAAGTCGAGCGGGTTGTAGGCCTCGCGGAAGCTGAAATCCTCGTCGCTGCCGTCGTACCAGCCGTTCGCGCGGGCGAAGCTGATGACGTCTTCCGAATACTGGCAGTTCCCGGAATCGTGGAGCGGGAATCTGGTGATGCGCGCCTGGTTGGCGTGTGCGCAGATGTAGCCGTCCGGGACACGGCGGGCCACCCACACGATGCCTTTTTCCTTTCCCTTACCCACGAGGTCCATAATCCAGGCCTCATCCTTGTCTGCGATGCTGAAGGTCTCGCCTTCGGAGCAGTAGCCCCAGGTGTTTGCGAGATCGGCTATGATTTTGATGGCTTCACGTGCTGATTTTGCTCGTTCGAGCGCAATATAGATCAAGGAGCCGTAGTCCATCAGACCGTCTTTGTTGACCTGTTCTTCGCGTCCGCCCCAGGTGGTCTCGCCGATTATGAGCTGGTGCTCATTCATATTGCCGAGTCGCTGGTAGGTCTGGGCGGCCTCGGGAATCTTGCCCAGCGGCTTATAGGTGTCCCATTCGATAACCTGGCGCATCGCCTTATCCTTGAAAGCACCGGCTGGCCTTAGGTAAAGTTCGCCGTAGAGCCAGTGGGAGTCGGCGGCATAAGAGACCATAGTGGAGCCGTCCGCGCTGGCTTCTTTCGTGATGATGATATTGGTGCAGGCGAAAGCCTGGACGGCTGACATCAGAAGGAACGCTGCGGCTGTCAGGAGAAGCTTGTTTTTCATTTTATCTTGGAATTGATTAATTTTGCGTGCTATTGTGGTTAGCAAATATAATGAAATTATTCCGCATACTGATTTCCGCAGCGCTGGTCATCGCCCTGATGCCCTTCACCGCCCGTGCCCAGGAGCAGAAAAGCCCCGAGCAGCAGGAGAAGGAGATGCGTGAGGCGATAGACAAGGAGGTGGAGAAATATGTCCGCATCCTGGATCTTGATATGGCCCAGGAGTTCTATGTGGATTCGATCCTCACTCACGATTATTACGCGATGAGGGCCGAGATTATGGAGAAGAGCCGCGCGAGGGTTAGCAACACGGATGTCTATCAAGCTATCCAGGATAAATGGTACGAGCGCATCTATGTCGCTTTCCGCAAGGTGCTCGACGACGAGCAGTGGACTAAATACCTGAAAAACGGCGCCGCCAGGGATAAAAAGTCCCGCGACAAGCGCGAGGCAAAACGTTCTGCACAGTAATTATGAAGAAAGAAGATATTGAACAGGTGATTTCAGAGCTTCAGGCTCTGAAGTGCGAGACTTTGAAGGATGTTGAAGACGCCAGGGTGCATTTCCTCGGCAAGAAGGGTGTGATCACAGCCCTCTTCGAGGAGTTCCGCACCGTGGACAGGGAGCAGAAGGCGGAGTTCGGCCGCCCGCTCAACGAGCTGAAACAGCTCGCCATCGCCAAGGTCGAGGAACTCCGCGACGCGCTCGCGGCGTCCGAGGCCGCATCGGGCCCTCGAGAGGATCTCTCGATGCCCGGCGACGCACTCTCCCTCGGCTCGCGCCACCCCGTGAGCATAGTCCGCAAGGAGATAGTGGACATCTTCCGCAAGTTCGGTTACGATGTGGCCGAAGGCCCGGAAATCGAGGACGACTACCACGTCTTCGAGGCCCTGAACTTCCCTCCGAACCACCCCGCGCGCGATATGCAGGACACCTTCTTCGTGTCCGCAGGCCACCTCAACCCGCTTCTTCTTCGCACTCACACGTCTTCCGTGCAGGTCCGCGCGATGGAGAAGATGCCTCTTCCCATCCGCGTCGTCTGCCCCGGCCGCGTGTTCCGCAACGAAGCTATCAGCGCCCGCGCACACTGCATCTTCCATCAGATCGAGGGCCTCTATATCGACGAAAACGTGACCTTCGCGGACCTCAAGCAGGCGATACTCCTGTTCGCCCGCGAGATGTTCGGCCCCGAGACCCAGATCCGTATGCGTCCTTCATACTTCCCATTCACAGAGCCTTCCGCAGAGGTGGACGTAAGCTGCAACATTTGCCACGGCAAGGGCTGCAACATCTGCAAGGGGACCGGCTGGCTCGAGATCCTGGGCTGCGGTATGGTGGACCCGAACGTCCTCAAGGCATCGGGCATCGACCCGGATAAATACAGCGGATTCGCTTTCGGTATGGGCCTCGAGCGAATCGCTATGCTGAAGTGGCAGGTCAACGACCTTCGCCACTATTTCGAGAACGATCTCAGATTCCTCCGCGAGTTCTCTACTGCTGTGGAAGTGTAAACACCCACGGTGATCCCATCCACTTGTTGAAGAAGGCTGCATCGTTGTACGGAGCGGCCATAGACTCGCCGTACCACGGCATAGCCCAGAGCCACATAGCTCCATCCTGTGCGCAGTTCTCAGGCGCGGGGATGGCCGAGCATTCGGACAGGGCCAGCATCTTCTTGTTCGAGATGGAGAGCAGAACATCCCAGGCGTCCTTGCCGGAGGAGTGGTACACGGATGCGCTCTGCGGATACCAGTCGTAAGAGATTATATCCACATATTCGTCGCCCGGATACCAGTCGGCATCGCCGAGGCACGAAGTCCAAACCCAAAGCAGGTTGTGCACTCCGGCTTGTCCCATATAATCGAACACATACTTCCACAATGCCTTGAAATCAT
Source organism: Bacteroidales bacterium (assembly GCA_017615445.1). The sequence continues at coordinate 9,377 of JAGAAD010000073.1, read as the reverse complement.
CGGCGGTGCAGTTGCCCCACCAGAACCAGCCGCCGGAAGCTTCGTGGAGCGGACGGAAAAGCACGGGGATATTCTCGTCCTGAAGGAGTTTCAGGTAGCCGGCAAGTTTCTCCAGGTCGGCCTTCATAACGGTGTTCTCCCAAGTGCCGTCCTGCAGGGCTTCGTCCACCTTGAAACCGTTGTCCTTTGAGTAGAAGCTTAATTCCGGATCGGTTCCTTTCATTATCACTTTTTGCGCAGCCTTAGTCTTGGGGATGGGAATACGTTTCACGACCGAGGTGAGGGTGTATTTGTAGCCGCAAATGATAAGGCCGTATTCCATTATGCTCGCAAGCGACAGGTCGTCCACTTCCACCACCACGCTGCCGTCTCCGGCGGCGAGATTCAAGGCCTGGTAGTTGATGCCGCTTCTGTTGGCGAGCGCCACCCAGCCGTCGTGATTCTCCAGAAGCTGCATCTGGGTGCCGGGGATGGCTTCCTTGTAGTTGATAACCACCTGGCTTTCCTCGACCAGATCAAGGAAATTCAGGGAATCGAGATACACCCAGCATCCCCACTGGATGAGGGAATCCTTGTTGTAGACGACGCGGTCCTCATATTGGAGAGGATGGTTGATGCCCATGGCCCTGAAGGTGATGTTGCGGCCCGCGATCAGAAGGCCGTGCTCTCTAAGTTCACCTATCATCTTGGCGTCGAGGGTGATCACATAACGTCCGTCACCGTCTTCCACATCGAGATACTCATACCTGAAATTGTTCGCTCCCACAAGGACATCCCAAGTTTCTTCCGGCTTTGACTTCAGCACTATCGTGCCGCTGTAGATGCCTTCGTGGAACGCGTCTTTGTAGTATATGCAGAGTTTGGATCCGGCTGCAAGACCTTCGAAGACGGAACTGTCCACGAAGGCGTAGTTGCTCCAACTCATATCCAGAGTAACATCATCGAAATCTATCACTATGTCGTCCTGGAATTCAGACGGCTCAGGTCCGGGGACGCCCGATCCGTCGCTCGTGGGCACGTTCCAGTGCCAGCCGGCAGCGACCACGCCACCCTTGCCGTCCCACTCCCGCACGGGAGTGATGTCGCCATAGTCAATCCAGTTCGCCGGACTGCTCGGGAGGTGGATATAGTCGAATGCGTTGATGACCGGATACTTGCCGGTCGCGGCCTTGATGGCCTCGGCGTTGTCGGTATTCCAGGCCACTTCGGCCATAGCGGCGGAGTAAATCTTGGAACCGAAGTCTTCCTTCAGCTGTTCGTAGAGCGCTTTCGTTTCCGGGGTGGCCGATGCGTCCACCGGTGCCGCGGCGAGGGCGAATGCCGCCGCGTTGAAATTGTTCAGGGATGCGGTCGTGAACGAGAGTGTCAGGTCTTCTGCATAGTTGCCCTCCGAATCTTTAATAGAGGGTTTGAGCACCTTGACCGTGTATTTCGTTCCGCCCTGCAGGGTCACGGGGATATAGAGGCTCTGGTCCACCACATATATGTCTTCGTCCACATACTGGTCGTTGACTTTGATGGTCGGATTGGGCGCAAGGCTTATCGCTTTGTCGTAATTGATCACAATTTCCTCAATCGTGAGCGCGACATCGGTAGCGTTGGCGGCGGGGACGGTGCTTACCACTTTCGGTGCTTCACCGGCGGGCGTCGGTTCCGGTGTCGGGTCCTCCTTAGGACCGCAGGCCGCGGCCAGGCCCAGCAAGCCGAGAATAAACAGATACTTTTTCATATCAATCATAATTCTTAGGTTCAATTCTGATATTGGCAATTGCGAAATCGACATCCCAGTCGGTAGGTGGTTGAATCGTGAAGGCGAAGCCCCAATAATCACCGCTCGAGGGCATCTCGGACGCCACCTGCGACAGCGGGAAGGAGAATGTCCTCCACTCGCCGCCCGTGTTGATCGCGCCGCCGCCCAGGTCGAGGGGGACGTTGGCTTTGAGATTAAGTTGGACAAAGAGGCCCTGATTGGCCGCCGCATTGTAGGAGGGGACTGGCTTTGCCGGATTGGTCCAGAGTTCGAACTTGAACACCCAATTGGACGCCCAGTCTTCCGGCGTGTCGTAGTACCATCCGTCGCCCATTCCCAGCGAGTTCCAGGTCCAGGAAGCATAAGAATTCTTGAAACGCCAGAATTTGTAACCGGGCGATTCGGGGTCGCCTTCTGCGGTGCCGTCGGTCACCACGGATGCGGCAAGCTCGGCGTCCCAGAAACCGGTGGTCGCAAAGTTCTTGAAGAATAGGTACGACGTGTTCCTGAACGATATCTTCTTCGTCTGCGGCCCGAGTTTGAGGTCGTTCCACGAGAAAGTGATGAGAGTCCTGTCCGGAGTTCCTTCCGGAATCACGATATACAGCCCGTTTTCGTCTGCCGAGGCAATTTCGACAGGGTTTGTGCCTATGGTGATGGAGGCGTCTGAGCCTTCGGCGCCGAAACCGTAAAGGTCGAAGTAGTCGCCCGCCACCCGGACGGTGCTGCCCGCCGAAGCGAATTCGTTGGCCAGGCCGTCCAATCTAAGTTCGGGAACGCTGATCTCGAAATCAATGCTCACGCTTCCCTTCGAGGTCTTGTATTCAAGTGTGTTGCTCACGGCGCTCGGCATTACCCTTGGAATAAGGATGTAACTGTGCTCGTTTTCGCAATAGCACTTATCCAGATCGGTTTCGATTCCGTTGAAACTGACGCTCGTGGGATTAGCGAGGTTTTTGCCGACTATGTGTATGATCTGCGCGAGCGCTCCCTCGGTGAGCGGAGTCTCGAGATCGGCGTCGTGGATGTCGTACACCGCCTCTATTACCGGGGCACCGCTGTTGGAAAAACGGTCCGGAAGATCCGTGTCGTAGGTCACTATGTCGTTGCAAGCAGCGGCAAGGACGCAGGCGGAGAGTATGATAAATAACTTTTTCATCGCTGCATTAATTCCATCCGGGGTTGTTCTCATTGATCATAGTGTTGGAGTTCAGTTCCTCCTGCGGGATAGGGAACAGGAGGTGCTTGGAATCACGTTTCTTGTTCACTCCGGAGTCGTCCAGGGTAACTGCGTTCATAGCATCCACATAGATTCCCCAGCGCAGAAGATCCCAACGACGGTCGCTTTCGCACGCCAGTTCCTTCGCGCGCTCTTCGATGATGGCGCTGCGCATCGCATCCTTACCGGGCGCCGCGGCCATCTGCACCGCGTTGGAGCGTTTGCGAACCTCGTTCAGATAGTACATCGCTTCGTCGGGGTGGCCGAGTTCGTTCTCCGCTTCGGCATAGATCAGTATGACATCCGCGTAGCGCAGGAACGGATATGCGGAGTCGGAGTTCTCGGCCGTGCGGTCGGTCACATCGTCGTACTTCATCGTGAAGGCGAGAGTGTAACTGTTGTGAGTGTACTGGTAGGTGTTGCCGTCACTCAGGCCGGCGTACTTGCCTTTATCGGATTCGGGATAGTAGTAGTAGCCGTTGTAGTCGGCCTGGAAGGCCTGTTGCCAGAGATGGCGGACTCCCTTTGTGATACGGTAGTCGCCGTCGTCGAACAGACGGTACCAGTTGTAGGTGTTACCAAGCCACTGGCCGGTCGTGACCTTGAGGCTGGTGGCGCTGGAGAATACTCCGGAGTAGTAGACGTGGCACTGGGTGCGGAAGACCATTTCGCCGCTGAGCGACTGCACGTTGAACAGGAACTCGGACGCATCGCGGTTGCCCGCTTTCCAAAGGTCGTCGTAGGCGGAGAGTTCCACTATGCCGTAGTCGCCGTCGATAACCTTCTTCGCCCATTCGGAGGCTTTGGAGTAGAGGGCGGCCGGGTCCATCTGCTCGTATCCGGCGACCTTCTCCTTGTAGAAGATGTTCGTCATCAGCGGACTGTATTTGTAGACGGTCTGGCCGAACTCTTCGGTCTGGTAGACGGCGCTGACGCCATTGCCGGTGCGTACGGTCACGGGCGTGCCCTCGGGCATTGCCGCTGACGCCATTGTCGCGTAGACCTTGGCGAGCAGACCGGCGGCGCTGGCGGCGTTCACGTGACCGGGCGAGCGGCGTGGATCGTTGCTCTTGTACATCTTGCCGGCCGCGTCTTCCAGCAGTTCGATAATGTGGTCATAGACCACGGCGACGCTGTCGCGCGGGTTGGAGTACGTCCCGCCGTCCAGCACATCCTTGGCGATGTAGGGGACGGGTCCGAAAGCGCGCACAAGCAGGAAATATGCGAACGCCTTGTGGAATTCAAGTTCGCCGATGGCGTTGTTTTTATAATCGTCCGGGACGTTGCGCATCTTCGCAATCTGCCTTTCGGCAAGATTGGCGTCCACGATCAGGTTGTAGCAGCACTTCCACATTCCGGGCACCATTTCGGCAGCCTGGAAGTTGCCGGCGCCCATAGTTCCGAGGAACCATTCGGGTCCGGAGATATAGTCGCAGTCGAGTTCAAGCACGAAGGGGAACCAGGCCCAGCGGAACATATCGTCCAGGTAGTTGGCGTACACTCCGCTCACCCACACGTCCACTCCCGATTCAGAGTCTTCGATCTGGTCCGGTCCGATGAAGGATTCGGGCTTTTCGGCAAGCCAGTTGTCGCAGGAAGAAAGGAGCGCCGCCGCAATAAGTATGAGAATTGTCTTTTTCATCTTAGAAGGTGCAACTGATTCCTAGTGCGAAGGTTCTTGAGGCCGGATAAGAATAGACGTCCACACCGCGGCGGGAAGAATCCGTGCCGAAGGCGTTCACGTCCGGATCATAGCCTGAATACTTGGTGAGAGTAAGCAGGTTATTGGCTGAGAGGGTAAGGAGGATCTGCTCCACTCCCTTGAACGGAGCGGGGATCTTCCACGAGAAGTCGAGGCTCTTAAGCTTCACATAGCTGCCGTCTTCGATGAAGCGGTTGCTCAGAAGGAAGTTACGTGTATAGCCCGCCGTGGCTTTTGGCCACTTCGCGTTCGCCTTGTTAGTCGGAGTCCATCTGGTGTCATAGGCGTCCTGGGTGATATTTCCGATGTTGCCCAGTTTGATGTCCCACAGAGTTCCGTTGAAGATATCATTTCCCTGGCAGCCCTGAATCAGGAAACTGAGGGAGAAGTTCTTGTACGATATGCTGTTGGTGATGCCGAAGGTGTAGTCGGGGTTGGCATCGCCGATGACGGTACGGTCGGAGGCGGTTATACTGCCGTCGCCGTCGATGTCGCGGTATTTGATTTCGCCTATCATCGAGAGGACTTTTGCGTCGGTCGCGTCCCTGTACTGCGGATCCGCGCGCACTTCAGCTTCGTTGTCATAGAAGCCGTCCTCCACGTAGCCGAACATCGCGCCGATAGGAAGGCCGTTGCGTTGCAGGAACACGTCGTCGGCCGCATACCATAGGCTGTTGGCGAACTGGTCGCCCTTGAGGCCGCCGATAACGTTGCGGTTGAACGAAATGTTCGCGTCCACGGTCCAGTTCCAATCGCGCTTCGAGACTGCTACCGCGCGGGCGGTGAGTTCAACGCCGGTGTTCGTGACATTGCCGCTGTTCACGAGCATATTGGAGAAGCCGGTGGACGGCGGGATCTGGATTTCCTGCAGAAGGTCGCGGGTGATTTTCTTGTAATAGTCGATGGTAAAGGTGAAGCGGTCGTGGTCGAAACCCATATCGATGCCGGCGTTCACCTGCGAGGTTGTTTCCCACTTTATGTCCGAGGAGACGGGGCCGCGCCAGCTTGTCAAGGCCGAGCCGGAGGTCATCGAACCGCCGAAGGGGTAGTTGGCTGTGGAGAGCATCGCGATCGAGCGGTAGGAGCCTATGCCCTGGTTGCCCGTTTCTCCGTAGCTGACCCTGAACTTTAGGTTGCTGAAGACTCCAAGGTCCTTTATGAACTGCTCCTCGGAGGCCTTCCAGGCGAGGGCGCCGGAAAGAAAGGTCGCCCATTTGTTGCCCACGGCAAACTTCGACGAACCGTCGGTACGGACGCTTGCGGTAAGCAGGTACTTGCCCATCAAGGTGTAGTTCACTCGCGCGAGGAAGGAGGCCAGGGTCATATAACCGGTGTCGCTGGTAATGGTGGCCTTATCGAGAGCTCGCGATAGGTCGTTGTCCTTGGTCTGGTCGTCGGGGAAGTTCATCAGGTTCATCGTGTACTGCTTCCACGTGCTCTTTTCGGCCGTGAAACCTGCCACGGCGTTGAGCGCGTGGATGTCCGCGAACAGATGGTCATAGGTAAAGAGGGACTCGCTGGTGATGCTGCTCCAGGTGCTTCCGCTCCTGCTGGCCTGGCCGTTGCGGGGAGCGCGGCCTTCGTAGGAGTGGCGGTCGTAGAACGCGCCGCGCTCCTGGTCGCTGTAGCCCAGGCCGAGGTTCTGGCGGAAGCGCAGTCCGGGCAGAATCTTTATCTCGAGATACGAACTGTCGTAGAAGTTGATTCCGGAGAGATGGTCCTTCGTATTCTTTACGTAGGCCGCCGGGTTGGCGGCAAGCCAGTTGAGGTCGTCGGCAGTGGATGTGTCCATATCCGGACCGTAGACGGGCGGGAAGACGATGGCCGAGCGGATGATGCCGGTATTGTAGGACAGGGTGTTGGCGAAGTCGGTTTCAGATTTTGTGAAGCTGAGGTTGGTGCCGATCTCCATCCAGCCGGTGACGTGTTTGCCTATGCTTGCGCGCAGCGAATAACGCTCGTAGCCGGAGTTGCGGATGATACCGTCCTGCCTGGCGTAGTTGCCGGAATAGGCGTAGAAGCCTTTGTCGTTGCCGCCGCTGACGCTGAGGTTGTAGTCGGTGGAGAGGGAGGAGTGGAAGATTTCCTCCTGCCAGTTGGATGCGCCTATCTCGAAAGAGTTGCCGTATTCGTCGTAGTAGAAACCGGGTTTGCGGAAGTCTTCGGGCGCCGGGGAGTAGACGCCGGCCGCGTAGTTCGGATGGCCGTCGGCGAAGTTGGGATATGACCAGCGGCCGGCGTACTGGTAGGTGTCGTACATCGCGCCTTCGTAGTATGTGCTGTTGTCGTACTGTTCGTTGATGTAGCTCGCGTAGGTGGCGGCGTCAAGCACGGGGATGATACGGACCACGTTCGCTATGGACGCCGTAGCGCTGAGTTCCACCCTCGGCTTCTCGGTGCGCCCGCGCTTGGTGGTTATGATCACGACCCCGTTGGCGCCGCGGGAACCGTAGATGGCGGTGGCGGATGCGTCCTTGAGCACTTCCATACTCTCGATGTCGTGCGGGTTGATGAAGCTCAGCGGGTTGGACGACTGCTCCGAGGTGAGTGCGGTGTTCGAGGGGGTGCTGCCCGTCTCGAGCGGAATTCCGTCCACGATGAACAGCGGTTGTGAACTCGTCGTGAAGGAGTTGGCTCCACGTACGAGTATGCTCATTCCTCCGCCGGGGGCGCCGTCGCTCTGCTGAACTACCACACCCGCGATCTTGCCCTGCATTCCGTGGGCTATATCGATCGCGCCGCCCTTCATAAGGTCTTCGGACTTCAGCTGGCTTACCGCGCCGGAAAGGTCGCTCTTTTTCACGGTGCCGTAGCCAATTACCACCACCTCGTCGAGGTACTGCGCGTTTTCGTGGAGCACTACGTCTATCACGCTGCGTCCTCCCACGGGTATCTCCACATTGGAGTAGCCTATGGAGGAGAGCACGAGGATGGCGCCGCTCCGGACCTCCAGGACGTAGTGGCCGTCGAGGTCGGTGATGGCGCCGTTATAAGTTCCCTTCTCGAGTACGCTGGCGCCGATGACCGGCTGGCCGGAGTCGTCCGTGACGGTTCCGTGGACCGTCAGGGTCTGCGACTGTGTCTGGGCTTGCCCGAACAATCCGGTAGCGGCGGTCAGTGCCAGCAGGAAGGTTAATAGTTTAAGGTTCATAATCAGAATGCCACTTTGTTGGACTCTTCACCAAGAATGTTATAAACTGAAATCTGGTAGGAGTCTGTCGCCTTGCCCGTTTTGTCCTGGAAAGAGTTCGGGCTTTGTTTGGGGGTTATCTGGAGTTTGATGTACAATTGGGAGTTTTTGTAGATGGCATAGCCGTCCGCATTATCTTTTGTGGGGAGAACCCACGTCAGGGTGACTCCGGAGCCCACTTCTTTGGTGGCCGAACTGACGGCTTTAGGCGTGGGGCAAGCTGGGAGGACGCCGGTCTTCACATATTCTTTGTAGGCCGCGTGGTGTTCCGCGCGGACGTTGTTAGGGCTTTGATAATGAGGGTACGCGAAGCAGATTATATTTGTGACGAACTTGTCCACGGCCTCGATCTGCTGCGTGATTCTGGTGAGCGGAGCGCTGGCGAAATGGCTGCCGTCCGAGAGGTTGAACTGCTCGAAGGTCTCAACGTTGCCCCAGAGTTGGAGCCCCTCGACTGCCGCCACCGCTTCCTTATACTGGTAGAACCATCCCTTGACGTTCGCCACGGTCATCGTGCTTGCGCCCACGCAGTCCTGCGGCGCAAGAATGTCTCCATTTCTGAAGTGCATCTGTGGAAGGACTTCTTTCCAGAATTTGCCATAATTGGCTGCAGAGCCAAGATTGGGATTCGCGAAGGGGCTGAACAGAAGAGGCATATCTGCGGGAAGCGCATCCAGGATGACGTTGATGGCGTCCACGAATAGTTGCTTCGCGTTGTCCGTGTTCCAGTTGAGGTTGTCGATTTCCCAATCCCAGTACCAACCGTAAAGGGTTTCCTTGTATTCTGTCTGGTAGTTGTTCAGGATTTGAGTAATGACGGTTTTGCCTTCGTCCATCCTGGCCATCAGCCACGTGCGGTTGCGGCCTGATTCCCACCACCCGCTGTTGTAGTTAGGTCCGACGAAGACTTTGATGCCGTGTTTTTTCGCGCTCTTGAGGCATTTGCCCAGAGATGCCAGGTCGGCCGCGTTGTCGCCATCCTTGATGGGGGTGTAGATCAGATAATTCATTCCGGCTTCCTTCAGGACATCCATTTCGGAATCCCACCTGGCATCGTCCCAATAGGCTGTGTACCAATGCTGAAGGAACGCGCCGTCGATAGTGGGCACCTTTGCCGTGGTTGTGGTGTCGGTGGGGGTGGTGGTTGTGTCTTTGGGATGGGTTGTGGAAGTCGTGTCCTTCGGATCGGGGCCCGGGCCGGGCTCCGGTTTATCTGTTCCGGGAGTCCCGCAACAAGCCGCCAAAACGGCAGCAAATGCTATTGCAGTTAATAGTTTGAGTGTCTTCATTGTTATGTAACCTCAAATTTAACAATAATTTTTTGCGTATTATATTTTTTGCCGTATATTTGCAGTCCCGTTTTTCGGAACGGTACGCGGAAATAGCTCAGTTGGTAGAGCGCAACCTTGCCAAGGTTGAGGTCGCGGGTCCGAGCCCCGTTTTCCGCTCAAACGATGAATGACTGCCCTCGTGGCAGTCATTCGGCGTTTAATGATAGGTCGGCTTCGAGGGCCCG
>JAGAAD010000014.1 GCA_017615445.1 Bacteroidales bacterium | reverse complement strand
CTACTACAAACACATCGCCTACAGGGCGGGAGTGTACTACACAAAGGAATATTTCAGTGTCTCAGGCAACGAAATCTATTCCAAAGGCATCACATTAGGAGCGACCCTCCCGGTGTTCCGCTGGAACAACGGCCTGACCGTTGGCATGGAAATTGGGCAGAGAGGATCACTTAAAAACAATATGGTTCGCGAAACCTATGTCGGCTTCAGCCTCGGAGTTAACTTGTACGACATCTGGTTCCAGCAGCCCATGTATGAATAAACAAACATCAAGGATATGATAAGACTGATTATTGCAATTCTGGCTATCGCCACCCTCAGTGCGGGCAATGTGTTCGCACAGGGAAAGTACGGTGCCGACAGCGCCGAGTGCATCAAGTACCTCTCGTACTACAAAGAGTACTTCAAGCAGAAGAACTACGACTCCGCCACCCCTAACTGGCGCGAGGCGTTCAGAATCTGCCCTCCTACCGCAAACCAGACTATGCTGGTGGATGGTACCGCACTCATGCGCAAGCTTATTTCGAAGAATGCGAAGAACCCTGTCTACAAGGCTCAGCTCATCGACTCTCTGATGATGGTCCACGACGTCCGTATCGAGTACTATCCCAAGTACGGAGTCACCGCCCGCAACAACAAGGGTCTGGACATGGCCAACTACATCAAGGACGACAACAAGCGCTTGTATGACGGCCTGAATGAAATAATCGAGTTCAACGATCGCGAGACCAAGCCCAGCCTCTACATCTTCGACCTGAACGCCGCAATCGAGCTCTGCAAGATCGGCATGATAGACGAAGAAGAGGTCATCAGTGTCTATGAGCGCAACTCCTCGCTCCTTGACGCCGCCGAGGCGAAGACCGAGGCCGACAGGGAAGCGAACGAGAAGGTCCGCACGGACCTGGACAACCTGTTCGTGGCCAGCAAGCTCGCAGACTGCGACAAGATCATCGCGCTCTACGGACCGCGCTTCGAGGCCGATCCTTCGGACACCGAGTTTGCATCGAAGGTGGTCAGGATCATGTCTTCTGCAGAAGACTGCATGGACAACAAACTGTTCATCGCCGCCGCGACCACGGTCTACAACGCCAACCCCAGCTCGTCCTCCGCGAAGATGCTCTATCAGCTGAATGCGGCCCAGGGCAAGGTGGACCTCGCAATCAAGTATATGGAAGAGGCCATCGCAGCCGAGGATTCAGACGCCGAGACAGACGCGGACTACTACTATGAGCTCGCTGTCTACTGCTACAAATCCGGCCGTCCTCAGCTCGCCGAGTCTTCCGCAAAGCGCTCGGTGGCCACCACCTCGAGAAACGACCTCAAGGCGAAGAACTATATGCTTCTCGCTACCGTTTGGGGCAATGTCCGCTGCGAAGGCAATGAAATCGCAGTCCGCGCTCCTTACTGGGTGGCCGTGGACTACCTCGAGAAGGCAAAGCGTGCAGACGCGTCTCTCTCCGAAGAGGCGAACAAGATGATCGGACAGTTCCGTCAGTACTATCCCACCGCCGCAGACGCTTTCATGTACGACGTCAAGGACGGAGACTCTTACACCGTCAGCTGCGGAGCTTTCCGCGAGACCACCACGGTCAAGACCCAGAAGTAACGGAATTGAGGACAGTCCCGCATATCAAGACCAAGGCAACCGCTTTAATCGCGGTTGCTTTTGTCGTTTTCGGGTGCGGCGGCAAACTCAAGGAAGCGGACAAAATCAACCTCGCCGAGACGCCCGTCCAGGTGGTAAACGACATGTTCGCCGTGAACACGGCGGACGGCATCGTCAAGCAGCGCTTCGAGTCTCCAGTGATGCTCAAGTTCGTCACGGACTCCGTGGACTATGATCTTTTCCCCAACGGCCTTCAGGTCTACGGTTACACGGAAGAGGGGCTGCTGGAGACCATCATCATGGCGGACAAGGCCAAGCACGTCGCCTCCGGCAAAAAGTCCGCGGGCGAGCTTTGGGAAGCGACCGGCAATGTGGTAGTCTCCAACGTCATCAAGAAAGAGACTATGGAGACGGACACCCTCTACTGGGACCGCAAGAACGAAGAGATCTGGACAGACGCCTACGTCAAGCTCTATTCGGAAGACGGATTGATGCAGGGCTACGGCATGCGTTCAGACGACCGCGCCCGCAACGCCATCCTCCTGAGGCCCTTCGACAGCTACGGTTATTCCCAGTCGGACAGCACGACTGTGAAGATAGATTCGGTCAACTTCATCGGACCTTTGCTCAAATAAAGAATTATTACTATCTTCGCAGCCCAATTTCGATAATTTTAAAGAAAAAACTATCATATGGCAGTACTACAAAAGATGCGCAACAAGTTCGGAGTGGCTATCTCCGTAATAATCGCGCTTTCCCTCCTGTACTTCATCGCCCCTATGGACGACCTGATGAATCTTTTCGGCAGGCCCGAGAATGTGGGCGAGATCAACGGTACGGGTATCTCGTATGAGGATTTCACCGCCGAGGTGGGAACCTTCACGACGATTAACGAAATCACCACAGGCTCAAGCGCTCAGACCGAGCAGGCACACCAGCAGATCAGGAATGCAGCATGGCAGTCCCTCCTGGACCGCTTCATGTTCTTCAAGAACTGCGAGGCCGCCGGCATCAAGGTCGGTGACGCCGAGGTGGCAGACCTCATCGCAGGAAATCACCTCAGCCCCATTATCGAGCAGAACCCTCTCTTCCTCGCCGAGGACGGAACTTTCTCTGTGGAGAAGGTCCGCGAAATCAACCGCCAGGCAGAGACGGACGAGACCCTCAAGCTCTACTGGAACTATCTGAAGCAGACGGTCCGCACCCAGCAGTTCTATGCAAAGTACGGTTCGCTCTTCGCCCTCAGTGCTATCGAGAGCCCGCTTTCTCTCGCAAAGGCAGTGGAGGAAGGTAACACCACAGCGGACATCCAGCTGGTCACCATCCCCTACGGCTATGCGCTTGACACCACCGTGAACGTTTCGAACAAAGAGATCAAGGCTTACTATAAAGCCCATCAGGAAGAGTTCAAGCAGAAAGCCAGCCGCGATGTGGAGTACGTGGTCTTCGAGGTGAAGCCCTCGGATTCAGACGTGGCCTACACGGAAAAGGCTATGAACGAAGCTCTGGACGAGTTCGCCTCCACGGACAACCTCAAGAACTTCCTTCTGAAGAACTCAGACCGTTCTCTCTCGAACCGTTGGTACAAGAAGGGTGAACTTGCCACCGTCTCTTCTGAGATAGACAATTTCGTGTTCTCAGGCAAGAAGGGCATTTCTCCCGTCGTGAAGGAAGGAAACAGCTTCTTCTCCGCACGCGTCATCGCCAGCGCCAACGTTCCTGATTCGGTCTATGTGAAGCACATCCTCCTCCAGGGCACCGGTGCCGCGAAGAAGGCGGACAGCCTTGCCGCTGTGGCAGCCAAGGCTCCGGCACGCTTCGCAGAGCTCGTTCTGAACTATTCCGCCGACCAGGGCTCGTCCGCAGACGGCCAGCTCGGCAACATCGGCTGGATGACCCAGTCCTACATGATCCCCGGATTCGAGTCCGTGATGACCGCGAAGGTCGGAAAGCCTTATGTGATCAGGACCCAGTACGGCAGCCATGTGGTGGTTGTCACCAAGACCACCAAGCCCATCGCCAAGAAGCAGGTTGCGATTCTTGAGAAGTCCGTCCTTGCAAGCAAGGAGACCTTCAACGGTTTCTACAACGAAGCCAACAAGTTCGCCACCCTCGCCGGCGGCACCCTCGAGGGTTACCTCAAGGCCGTGGATTCTCTCGGAGTCTATTCCCACAAGCAGAACCGCGTTCTCGAGAGCACCTCGACCTTCGGTTCGGTGGACCAGGCCAGGGAAGTCACCCGCTGGATCTTCGACGCCAAGAAGGGTAAGGCCTCCGGTATCATCACCGTGAACAACACCTTCTTCTTCGTCGCAGCTGTCAAGGAAGTCCGTAAGGACGGCTATGCAGACCTGAACGAAGTGGCAGGCCAGATCCAGAGCACGCTCTACACCCAGCAGCGCAACGCCCACAAGGCGGCTCAGGTGGCAGAGTTCCTCGCCGCGAATCCTTCTCTCGAGGCTGTGGCCGAGAACTACGGCGCAACCGTCGGCGAGCGCAAGGACATCAGCTTCTCGCCTATGAGCGCAGGAGTTGTGGAGCCCGCTCTTCTCGGTGCCATCCTCAATGCGGAGCTTGGTGAGGTCTGCGGACCCGTCGAGGGCATGAACGCAGTCTACGTCTTCAAGGCTCTCCGCCGCGAAGCCGGCCAGTTCTACACCGAGCAGGATGCGAAGAGCTACGCCTCTCAGAAAGCGCAGTACTCCTCGCAGATGATCCTCCCCGTGATGCAGGAAGCCGCGAATGTCGTGGACAACCGCGCCCGCTATTATTAGCAGCGCAGCTTTCCCCCGCAGCCCGTGGGGGATAAGCTTCTGTAAATCAGGCGGTTAAATAAATTAGGTCTCTCGAAAACGGGAGACCTAATTTGCTTAACTTGCTATCACTCAGGGGGATAGCCCCCACGCTTTATGGTGGGCTATTCTATCATTCTCGCACCGTCTGAGATGACGACATCGTAGATCTTCGGTTTGTGCCCGAACTTCTCGTTGAACTTCTCGATTGCAGCGTCCACGAAGGGCTGGTAGAGCTCTTTCTTCACCAGGTTGATGGTGCAGCCGCCGAAGCCGCCGCCCATTACGCGCGATCCGGTGACGTCCATCTTGCGGGCGAGTTTGTTGAGGAAGTCGAGTTCTTCGCAGCTGACCTCATACAGGCGGCTCATGCCGAAGTGGGTCTGATACATCATCTCGCCGGCGGTTTCGTAGTCTCCACGCTCAAGCGCGTCGCAGACGTCCAGCACGCGCTGGAGCTCGCCGATAACATATTCGGCTCTGAGGAAATCCTCTTCGGGAATCTCGGAGCGGACCTCTTCGAGCCACACGCGTTTTGCGTCGCTCAGGAAGTCCACCTCGGGATGGCGCCTGCGAATCATGTGGGCGGCATTCTCGCAGGAAGCGCGGCGCTTATTGTAGGCCGACGAGGCGAGTTCGTGCTTCACGCAGGAGTCCACCAGGACAAGCTTATATCCCGCAGCCTCCGGATCGAAGGGGAAATACTTGTATTCGAGGGTCTTGCAGTTGAGGCGGATAAGTGAACCGGCTTTGCCGAAGATGGAGGCGAACTGGTCCATGATGCCGCACATCACGCCGCAGTAGTTATGCTCGGTGCTCTGGCCTATCTTAGCCAGTTCGAACTTATCAATTCCATTACCGTTCAGCTCGTTGATAGCGTAGGCAAAGCAGCTCTCAAGGGCGGCGGAAGAAGAGAGGCCGGCGCCGAGGGGAACGTCGCCCGCGAAGACGGTGTCGAAGCCGGCAACCTTGCCGCCGCGCTTGATGGTCTCACGGCAAACGCCGAAGATGTAGCACGCCCACTGCTGCTTGGGTTTGTCTTCTTCGTTCAGGCCGAACTCAGCCATCTCGTTGTAGTCGATGGAGAAAGCGCGCACCTTATTCAGACCGTTTAGCTTGATCTGGGCCATCAGGCCTTTGTCGATTGCGCCGGGGAACACATATCCTCCGTTGTAATCCGTGTGCTCGCCGATGAGGTTGATGCGGCCTGCGCTGGCGAAGAGGTTTCCTCCCTCTCCGAAGAGAGCCTTGAACTTGTTCTGAATCTTGGATTTCATATCGATTGGTTTTTAGTTTCAGTCTTGAATTACAAATATAACAAATTAATACTAACAATTATCGGCAGGTGATCGGACAGGCCGGCGTTGTGGCGCGGGCCGATGAAAGTGCGGCGGGGTTTGACTCCGCCGTGCTTTTTGTCGGGCTCCATGAGGAAGGGCAGAGCGGCGATTCGGAGGGTCGCGTCCAGGCCGGGGGAGACGAATGCGCGGTCTATCTGCTCCCATTCGCCCTGGAACTTGATGGTGCCCGGCGCCTGGGCCGCCGCTATCGCGCTCGAGTTGCCCTGACGCTCGAGGCGAAGCGAGGTAAGCTCCCGCATCGGGCTCATTATGCTGTCGGACACCGCCGTTCGTGTGTCGTTGAAATCTCCGACGACCATAATCGGGCGGTGCACGGCGAGATTTACCCCCATTCCCCCGCCGGATTGAGGAAAAATACCCGTTTCGGCGAGTTTTAGGGGGTAAAACTCGCCGGAATCCGCAAGGGTGAGCGAATTCGCAGAAGAGAGCGAGTCGCAGACGGCGGCGAGGGTGCAGAGGGCGAGAAGGCGCCGCCGGTCTGCTTCGGGGGAGCCGCCGCGCTTACTGGGGAGGTGGCAGACGACGACCGACAGGGAGTCGAACTCCACGACCAGCAGCGAGCGGGTGGGCAGAACGAAGCCGGAGGTGTCCCGGATGGGAACGGCGCGCGAGGTCCGAAGGCGGCCAAGGCCGGGGCAGATGCCGCCAGCGGAGCGCCAGAGCAGCGCGCAGTCGATGCCGCGATGGTCCGGAGAGTCGTAGTGCACATAGCGATAACCGTACTTGCGAAGGGCGGGGGTGCGGACCAGCGCCTTCATGCACGCCTCGTTCTCCACCTCGCAGAGGCCTACCGCCGAGGGCGGGCACCCAGCGCTGTCCGCCAGCGAAAGCACCACCTTCGCGATCCCGCGGGTCTTGTCCCTGAAATGGGGCTGATTCTCGAAATAGTTCTCCACATTCCAGAAAGCGACGCTCTGGGCGCGGCAGACGGATGCGGCAAAAAGCAGAAGGCACAGCAGCGCCTGAAGTTTCATAGTCTGTTTCATAGGGCGAATATGCGGATAATTTCCTAAATTTGCACGCACTTAAAAGAAGAATCTATGTCTCTCAAATGCGGAATAGTCGGACTCCCGAATGTGGGTAAATCCACACTTTTCAACTGCGTCAGCTCGGGTAAAGCCCAGAGCGCCAATTTCCCGTTCTGCACGATAGAGCCGAACCTCGGCTCCACCAACGTGCCGGACAAGCGCCTCGAGGTGCTCAGCGACATCTGCAAGCCTCAGCGCACGATTCCGGCGACAGTCGATATAGTGGACATCGCAGGCCTTGTGAAAGGCGCCAGCAAGGGAGAGGGCCTTGGCAACCAGTTCCTCGCCAATATTCGCGAGTGCGACGCGATCCTGCACGTCCTCCGTTGCTTCGACGACGGGAACGTGGTCCATGTGGACGGGTCGGTGGATCCGGTCCGAGACAAGGAGGTGGTGGACACTGAGCTCCAGATCAAAGACCTCGAGACAGTGGAAATCCGAATTGCGAAAGCGCAGAAGCAGGCCACGACCGGCGGGGACAAAGAAGCCAAAAAACTCGTGGACTTGCTGGTCCGCTACAAAGCCGCTCTCGAGCAGGGCAAGCCGTGCCGTAGCGTGATCCCGGCAAACGAGGAGGAAGCGGCCCTTGCGCACGATCTTTTCCTGCTGACTAACAAACCTGTTATGTACGTCTGCAATGTGGACGACGCGTCGGCGGTGAACGGAAACGCCTATGTGGATGCCGTCCGCGAAGCGGTCAAAGACGAGAACGCGGAGATCCTCATTATATCCGCCAAGACCGAGTCTGAAATCGCAGAGCTGGAAGACTACGACGAGAGGCAGATGTTCCTCGAGGAGATGGGCCTTGAAGAATCGGGCGTCGTTCGCCTGATTCAGGGAGCCTACCACCTCCTCGGGCTGCAGACCTTCTTCACTGCGGGCGCGGACGAATGCCGTGCGTGGACCATCCACAAAGGCGACAAAGCGCCTCGCGCGGCAGGCGTCATCCACACCGACTTCGAGCGCGGTTTCATCCGTGCGGAGGTGATCAAGTACGACGATTTCGTCGCGCTGAAGACCGAAGCCGCCTGCCGCGCGGCCGGAAAGATGGGCATCGAAGGCAAGGACTACGTCGTCCAGGACGGCGACATAATGCACTTCCTGTTCAATGTCTGAGGTTAGAGCCAAGAAAGCCCTCGGCCAGCACTTCCTGACCGACCAGAGCATCGCCCGCTCGATAGTGGAGGCGCTGTCCGCCAGCGACGTGCGCGATGTCCTCGAAGTCGGCCCCGGAATGGGCGTGCTCACTCAGTATCTGCTGCAGCGCCCGGACATGGACCTGAAGATGGTGGAGCTGGACGGCGAATCTGTCGCCTACCTGATGCGCCATTTCCCCGGCATGGAAGGCAAACTGCTTGAAGCGGACTACCTCAAGCTGGACCTTCACAAGATATTCCCTGGCAAGTACCGCGTTATAGGTAATTTCCCCTACAACATCTCTTCGCAGATATTTTTCAAGATACTCGAAGACAAAGACCTCGTCCCCGAGGTGGTCTGTATGATCCAGAAGGAAGTGGCGGACCGCATCGCCGAACCTCCGGGAAGCAAGACCTACGGCATACTTTCCGTGCTCCTTCAGGCCTGGTACGACATAGAATATGTGCTGAGCGTTGGCCCCGGAGCCTTCAACCCTCCGCCGAAGGTCAAATCCGCCGTGATAAGGCTCAAGCGCAACTTTCGCACCGAACTCGGCTGCGACGAAAAGCTCTTCAAGCAGGTGGTGAAAACGGCCTTCAACCAGCGCCGCAAAACTCTCCGTAACGCCCTCAAGCCCCTTCTGAAAGAAGGCGCGGACACCTCCGACCCCATCTTCGAATTAAGGGCCGAAAAACTAGGAGTGGAAGATTTTGTGCGGCTGACGGAAATGCTCAGCCGGCAATAAACTGCGAGACCCAATCCTGATCTACACGCACCAGGCCCTGGGCTTTTTCATGAAGCACTGGGTTGCGCTCGAGGATTCCCACGCAGTCTGAATAGACGTTGTAGCCTATCACCAGCATCTGCATCTCGCCTTTTTCCGGATAGGTGAGGGTAATCTCGCCGTCCGGCCCGTCCATCTTCAGGAACTTCAAAGAAACCTCCTTTTTCAGCTCCTGCGCTGTGACATATTTGCACAGCTCGAGCGCGATATCGTCCAGCCCGGCGTCGAAGATCTTCACCTTTTCAATCAGTTCGCCTACAGATGAAACCAGCCTGCAAGTATACCCCTCCAGCCCTTCGGAACTAAGCGGAGCCGAAGTGTAGGCGATCAGCAGCTGGGCGGAAGGGTCGTGATATAGCACCGGTTCCGGAGCCAGCGACGAGGTTCCGCAATGGGGGCAACGACACACAAACAAGGAGCCGTCCTTCACGCTCTCCTTAAGAGACGGGTCTTTCGAAACATCCAGAGTTCTCAGTTCGGGCGCGGCGAACTCGCGGCCGCATTTGGGGCATATCATAGGTCAACGGATAATACCAGTTTAATATCGTAGGGTTTGGCTTCCGGGTCGGGATTCCCGTGGACATACGAGGCGGACACTCCCACCCGGATGTCGTAAGGGACGAACCAGAAGTTGCCGAGGACCGCCTGAAGGGCCGCGCCGGCTGTCCACATGCTGATGGAGGTGTCGCCTGAAACGCTGACCTTCGCCGGATCCCAGAGGCAATTGTAGTGCGTGAAAGAAGCCTTCGGCACGAACTCGAAGTTCCTGATATACGCCACCGGGCTCAGCCCGTTCCAGTCGACGGAAAGGAAAGGAATGGCGTAGTGGGCGACCAGCTCGGTGGTGGCCAGAGTGATGCCTTCCGCCTTGGTGATGGTCTCGTTTTCGAACGGCGTGGTGGAGTAGCTCAGGCTCATCCCAAGTCCGCTGGTCTTCCAGAGGCCGGGCAGGTAGCCGTAGACCTGGATATAAGGAAGCGCGGGCTCGAACTCGAAGTCCTTGGTTACCCCCGCCGTGACTCCGACTCCCAAGTGGGGGTAGTAGCAGGAACTGCGCGCGGGCAGCACAGAGTAGGCGCGGATTTGGGCCGTGGCCGTGGTCTTGAGGGGGGACGTGCTGAACTGCACGACCGGTATCACGCCCCTGGACCAGCCGTCCGAATTGAAGGTCAGCGGGACGTAGGCCTGCAGCCTGGCTTCGACCCCCAGACGGTTCACGGCGAAACGCCCGTTGAACACGGGATACAGCCCGCGGTAGGTGAGGTTCACTATCCCCGAATGAAGGGGCAGCCCGTCATCGAAGAAAAAGCCAGGGTAGAAGCTGTAGCCCGCAAGGCCGTAGAAGGTGTTGAGGTCGTTCTGGGAATAGACGGTGGCGCCGAGGCCGGCCGCGGTGGTCAGGGTCTCGAAGCTCATGGACGAGAGCTCGTCGTAGTCGAAGAAGATAGGCACCCACGAATGCGGCTTGATTGCGTGCAGGAACTTGGAGTAGCGGCGGGGCTCGCCGATGAAGGGCGCGGCGGTGTCGGCGGGGAACTCCAGAGCCAGCG
>JAGAAD010000013.1 GCA_017615445.1 Bacteroidales bacterium | reverse complement strand
TCTGGTCTTCTGAAACTTAGATGTGTCCTCCAGGGGAGAAATGGCGTGGTTGATCTTCATCTGGTCGAGGTTTGACTTCTCGACTGCAATACGGTCGCGCAGGTCTGCTACAGACATTTCGCGTGCTTCTGCTGCTTTCATTTTGTCTCCTGGTTAATTATTCTACATAGTCCCTGCGGACAATAAACTTAGTTGCGACGGGGAGCTTGTTGGCGGCGAGCCTCATAGCTTCCTTTGCAACCTCGAGGGAAACGCCCTCAGCCTCGAAAAGAATACGGCCGGGGGTGATAGGGGCCACGAATCCGTAAGGATCACCCTTACCTTTACCCATACGGGTATCGAGAGGTTTCTTGGTGACGGGCTTGACAGGGAATACCCTGATCCAGATCTGGCCTTCACGGTTCATATAACGCGAGATAGCCTGACGTGCAGCCTCA
This sequence comes from Bacteroidales bacterium, assembly GCA_017615445.1. The sequence goes on along the minus strand of JAGAAD010000013.1, from coordinate 24,536 downwards.
ATCTGCTGGGCAGTCAGCCAGCAGTTCTCAAGGGTCTTGATGCCGAAAGAACCGAAGGCGAGCTGGTTTCCTCTCTGGGCCATTCCCTTCATACGGTTCTTCTGTTCCCTTCTGAATTTGGTTCTTTTTGGTTGTAACATTGCTATATTACTTTAAATAATTTGTTTCTTGTCTTGCAAAAAGGGCTGCAAATATAGCACTATTTCTCGGAACTGCAAATATTTTTTTGAAATTTTCGACACAAAATTTCGAGGGTTAACTTCCGCGTTTTTTGGAGAGTTAGCTCGAGGCCTTAAAAAAAGTTTTCGCGCTTTTCGACACGGGATCCGCAGAAAAAGACCCGCTTTGGCTCGAAATATGATTTGACTATCTTTGCATTCTCGCGGATGACTTATGAAAAAGGCAATCCTCATAATCTCGGCTTTGCTGTGTCTCGGACTCCCGTCCGGGGCTCAGGAACCTGTCAAGACCCCCGAACCGGAAGTCGAGTATTGGGACTATATAGACGCGAGCTCGGTCACCGGCAACCGCAAGCGCTCGCGCAAGGAGCGCAGGGAGTGGCGCAAGCACTACCGCCTGGTCTACAATTTCAACAGAGTCTACCCCTTCGCGCTGCTGGGCCGCAAGCTGATGAACCAGATAGACAGCACCATCGCAGCCGAGCATCTGGACAAAGGAGTCCGCGCGCGCTACATAGGCGATGTGGAAAAAGAGCTGCTCAGACTATTCGAGAAAGACATCAGGAACACCACCATCTCGCAGGGCTTCCTGCTCGTGCGTCTGGTGGACCGCGAATGCGGGCACACGGTCTACGACATAATCAAGGACTACGAAGGCGGATTCGCCGCCGGATTCTGGAATTTGGTGGGCAAACTCTTCGACCAGGATCTGAAATCACACTACGACCCAGAGGGCGAAGACAAGGAGACGGAAGAACTGATCCGCATCTGGGAGAGCGGAGCCTGGGACGAGTTCTATTGGGAGATATTCGGGAAGTACCCGGAAAAGACGGTTATCGTGGCTGACCGGGTTTCAACGACTGCCCGTCGAAAATAAGGCAAGGGGTTCCTCCCTTCAGCCAGGTGTTCATCACAAACAGTTCACTTCCGTCCGAGAGAGTCTCGTGGGCGTCCAGATGGTAGTGTCCGAACACGAAATAATCCGCCTTGCGGCCTGCCTTGATTTCTTCTTCAGCGAAACGCACGAGCGGCTCTTCGCTTCCCTTCCACTGATAAGGAATATGCGTGTAGCGGCTTTTCTTCGACCAGCTTGTGCCGAAACGGAAAGCAAACCATGGGTGCAGTGTGCTGAACAGCACCTGCAGGACGCGGTTGTTGAACACCCACAGCATCAGGCGATAACCCAGGCGCGCGTCCTTGAGACGGTCGCCATGGGCCAGGCAGAAGCGGCGCCCGCCGATTTCGGCGTAGTACGGCTGGCAGATCTTGTGTATGCCCAGCGACTCGAAATAGCTGTAGGCCCAGATGTCGTGGTTGCCGGGCATGAACCACACCTCCACTCCGTTGTCCATAAGGTCTATCAGCTGCGCTACCACGCGCGTTCCTTCCTTCGGCACCACATCGCGGTACTCATACCAGAAATCCCAGATGTCGCCCAGCAGGTAGAGCGCCTTGGAATCGCGCGGAATGCTCTTGAGCCAGCGGACAAAGCGATCCTCGCGCTCGGCGGGATCCGCGGTCCCCAGTCCGAGGTGGACGTCCGATGTGAAATAGACCTTGCTGCGCTCCATTAGAATATCTGGGTAAGGATGACGATAAAGCCGACTAGGACGCAGTACAGCGCGAACCACTTGAGCTGAGCCCGTTTCACGAGGGCTATCATCGCCTTGCAGGCGAAAAGGCCGGTCGCGAAAGCGGACACGAAGCCGAGCGCCAGCGGAAGGAGGCCCGTGGAACTTGCGGCAAGCTCGCCGCCCGTTATCGAAAGGAACATTTCCCCGAGGATGGGGATAATAACCATCAGGAACGAGAACTGGGCCACGACCTCGCGACGCACGCCGGAGACGAGACCGGTGCTGATGGTGGCGCCGCTGCGCGAGAGGCCCGGGAGGACGGCGAACGCCTGCCCGACTCCCACCAGCAGTGCCTGCCAGAACGAGATGCCGTTCCGGGCTTCGGACTCCCGGGCCTTTGCCTTCGCAGCGGCGTCCGAGAAGTAGAGAAGCACGGCGGTGATAAGCAGGGAGCCGCCCACAACCCACAGCGAGTTGAACAACTCTTCCACCTGATCCTTGAAGAACAGGCCCACTATCATCACCGGGATGGTTCCGACAAGAAGCTTGCAGATGTAGTCTGTCTCGTCGTTGTACTTAAACTTGAAAAGTCCGGCGAACAGCTGGACTATGGGCTTCCAGAAAACCACTATCGTGGCCAGGACGGTCGCAGCGTGGACCGTGACTTCGAACATCAGGTCCTCGGCAGTTTCCACTCCGAGCAGTTCCTTGAAGATGGCGAGATGGCCGCTGCTGCTCACCGGAAGGAATTCCGTGAGGCCCTGGACTATTCCGAGTATTATTGCCTGCAACCAGTCCATACTATTCCTCCCCCTCCTTCGGCTTGCGGATGATCGCAACCACGATCACCACTATTCCGGCCACCATCACCACCGGGGCTGCGACCAGCCTCCTGAAGTCGAACATGGCGTAGTTGAACACATCGGGATCCTTCACCCCGCCGCCCGCAAGCAGCACATAACCGGCCACCATCACGATCAGGCCTGCGAGAAGCAGCTTGATGCTTTTCCGGGACATCGGCATTTTATCCATAAAGTTCGTCGTTCGAAAGTTTCACAATCTTGGCCACCACCGCGTTGCCGCTGAGCCAGCAGAGCATCACGCCGAAGGCGATGACAGTCACCGCGGTGCCGATGAAGGCAGGGACGGTGAATATTTCATAGATCTCCGGATGCGAAGACCATACCAGATACACGCCAAGCGCGATCAGCGCGAGCGCAAGCAGCGAGCCGATCAGGCCCTGGACCACGGTGCGGCGGACGTACGGCCGCGCGATGAAGCTGCGCGTGGCGCCCACCAGCTGCATGGTGTGGATCGTGAACCTGTTCGCATAGAGATTCAGCCTGACCGTGTTCGCGATCAGCGCCACGGAGATGACCACCAGCAGCGCCAGCACCAGCAGCACCGCCAGCCCGACCTTGCCGAAGCTGACGCTGATTGTCTCCACCAGCGGAATCCGGCAGTCCACCTCTTCCACTATCGGCGAGTCGGACAGGCGCTTGTGCACCGTCAGCAGACTGTCCGGGTTCATCCACGCCGCGCGGACCGTCACCTCCACCGAACTCGGCACAGGCGAGGTCTCGAACACGTCCAGGAAGTCCTCTCCCAGCATCTCGCGCATTTCCGCCTCACCCTCCTGGACGCTCACATAGTGGCTGGTCTTCACGAAAGGCTCGGCTTCGATCTTTCGCTGGTAGGCCACTGCCTGCACGGCCGGAGTGTCTTTCTTCAGGATGACGGTGACGTGGATATGCTCGCGGAAATATGCCCCCACGGCGGACGCATTGAAGACAAGGAAAGACGCCGCTCCGACCAGAAGGAGCACAAGGCTGATGCTGATCACGGACGACAGATACGAGCCTGCCAGTCTCCTGCGGATTATTTTGTTTTGCTTTTGGGACATAATTCGGGGCGAATTTAGAAAAAAATTCGTATATTTGAGCCAAATGGAGAATTCTGCACAAAAAGTACTTTTCGTCTGTTCGGAGATCTTTCCCTACGTCCCCGAGACGGAGATAGCCACCTTAGGACGCTATCTGCCGCAGGGAACGCAGGAGAGGAAGAAGGAAATTCGTGCATTCATGCCGCGTTACGGATGCATCAACGAGCGCAAGAACCAGCTCCACGAAGTCATCAGGCTTTCGGGCATGAATCTCATAATAGACAATATGGACCGGCCCCTCATAATCAAGGTCGCAAGTATTGCCGCCGCACACACTCAAGTGTACTTCATCGACAACGACGACTACTTCAAGCGCAAGCAGATCGACCGCGACGAAGAGGGCAGATTCTTCGAAGACAACGACGAACGCGCGATTTTCTTTGCGCGCGGCGTCCTCGAGACCGTCAAGAAGCTCCGCTGGGCCCCGGACATCATCCACTGCAGCGGCTGGATCTCGCATTTGCTGCCTCTCTACCTCAAGAAAGCGTATAAAGACGACCCCATCTTCAGCCACAGCAAGATAGTGCTCTCCCTGCACGACGACCTCCCCAAGGAGCAGTTCTCCCCCACCTTCGCCGACAAGATTTACTTCGGCGCTGTCAGCGAGAAGGACATAGACCTCCTGAAGGCCTCCCCGGATGGCATAAATCTTGCCAAAACTGCGGCCAGGTTCTCAGACGGAGTGGTTCTTGCCAGCGAGAACATCCCGGCTTCTTTGATCAGTTACTGCAAAGACCGCGGACTCAAGGTGGCAAAAGTCAAAGCCAAGAGCTTCTCCGACGGAACCTACATAGACGAGTACAACGCTTTTTACGATCAGCTGTAGTAGATGAAATCACTCACTCACATCCTTGCAAGCGTGGCCCTCATCGGCTGCGTTTCCTGTGTTGAGACAGACGGACTTATCGGGGGAAACCTCATACCCATAGACTCCCAGTACCAGATTTTCTCCACTGAAATCCCCATAGACAAAGTGGAGATGAGGATGGCGGACAGCCTTTCCGGCTTCTCGGACGCCAGAATCGTTCTGGGCGCCGTCCGGGACGATGTCTATGGCCTCTCCACCCGCAGCAGCGCCTTCACCATCATCCCCCTGGCAGACACCCTCGATTTCGGAGATGTCCAGTCCGTCAAGACTTTCCATCTCCACGCCGCCTTCGACACCACCGCCGTCAGCCAGTCCGGGCAGGAGCGCATACTCCAGAACGTCTACGCCTACGCGCTTAACGAAGGCACAGACTGGACGAAGCTGATGGACGCGAACAATGTCGCGGGCCTGCTCGGCCACGGCGCGACCAGCGTGATCAAAGGCACCCCGCTTCTGAACGGCGCGGCGGACCTGGACCTGGACTTCACGGCCGACTTCGCGAACGCCTATGTGAACTACCTGAACGGCAAGGTCCTCTCGGACTCCACCGTCTTCCAGGCATTCCTGCAGAAGTTCCCCGGAATCTGGCTTGAGACGGACACCCCTGCCGGAAACGGCGGCCGCCTGAACTCCTTCGAGCTCCAGCTGAACTTCAACAGCTCGTCTTACTACCTCGAAGACAACTACGGCACCCTCACCCTGAACACAATCTACGACCCCGAGGTCGGTCCGATAGACACCACCTTCTTCCTCTATGCCGGCCCGCAGAAGTACACCGGAATAGACGACCTGTTCTCCAACTACTCTAACGGATCCTTCCCGCAGTACGCGTTCAACGTCACCGGGCACTCCACCAGAGCCATGGCCGGACAGGCCACGGACAAGGTCTACCTCGAAGGCGGCGCGGGACTGAAGCCCGTGATCGCAGCGAGCACCCTGGTCGACCTCGCGAACAAGGCTATCGCGGACTCCATCGCCGCTGCCGGCCTGGACGCCTCTCTTCTCGCGAAGACCGTCATCAACAAAGCCACGATCGTGATGCCCTACGACATGCCGGCGGACTACACGGACATAGACAACTATTTCCCTCCGCGCCTCAGCCCCACCTGCCGCATCAAGACGGACACCACCTCCACCTTCATGGGCCTGACGGACGCCAGCTCGGAGAACGAAGACCAGGGCAACATCAAGCGCTCGGTTTGCCGGTACACGCCGGACATCACATACCACCTCCAGCAGCTCCTGAACCTCAAGTCGGACAACAAGAACTTCGTCCAGGGAAACTACGACATCTGGATGCTGATTATGAACACCCAGGAGACTACCACCACCAGCTCCGGCAACTCAGACCTCAGCGAGTACTACCAGTATCTCGCCTATCAGAGCTACTACAACAGCATGTACGGAGGCTATGGCGGTTACGGCGGGTATGGCTACGGCGGCTACGGAAGTAACTACTACAGCAATTACTACAGCTACATGATGGCTGCGATGTACGCCGGCGGTTCGACCAGCACCAGCACCACCTACCAGCTGGACAAAGATTTCTACTACCGCACCATCCTCTGCGGTCCCGCTTCGACCACCGAAGTCCCGACCCTGAAGATTACTTTCTCGGTCCCGAAAAAGTAATCCGTCCTTGACATCTCGCGCACTTACTCGCAGACGGGGCGGATGGATCGCCCATAACAACGATAGCCGCCAACTGATGCTTTGCCGGAAGGCGTAATGCTCAGGCACCAAACGCCAAGGGGGTCGTCCCCGTAAAAAGAGGAAGACCAGTATTCACCTTTATCCTGATTGTTCGACGGCTCCCAATCCAATAATCTCATATCCGCAGCGGGCAGAAAAATTTCAGCGGAAGAGCCCCTCACGCGAAAACCATTCACCCCGTTCTGCGTCACCCAGGTCCAAGTGCAATTGTCCATCAATTCGGACCAATCGTCTTTGGTAGGCAAACGCCAATTGCCGCCCCAATTCACATGTGCAGCGTCATCGGAAAGCTCCAGTTCGACCTTATTGTCCACGGGACCTCTTTCCGATTTGGTGTTATACTTCGAAAACTTGACATCCTCGTCTCCGGTGCCGCTCGAGCGGAAAGCGTAAGTCTCCCACGAATAGTTCGATTTGGGCAAAGTCTCTCCCCAAGCATAATAATCGCCATAATCTTCTGGCTTGGTGGCGCCGAGATTCATGTTCGCCCATTTCACTCCGGACGGCAAGCCAAGATCCACGGCTTGAAAGGAAACGCCGGACAGTGTTGTAAAAGACTGGGAGTCAGTCCAGTAGATATTATCGCCATAGGTGTTCTCGATGTAGGCCCAGCAATAATAAGTTGTGGACGGGGACAGTCCTGTCATTGTATGTCCGCCAATCCTCGTACTTCCTTTAAAAAGGTCCGTTTTTGAGTAGTAGACATATTCAGTGATGGTCGAATTGTCTCCGGACGCTTTATTTATTGTGTAATTAAAGGTGGCGGAAGTGGACGTGATATTGCTGACCCCTTGAATGTTACATGTCGGCCAGGCCAAAGTCTTGCAGTGCGCCACCGGGCCGTAGCCGATTCCTCCGGCAGTCCTCGCGTACGTGCGTATATAGTAGGTGGGGCTGTTACGGTAGTCCAATCCGGCATCCTTTGCCGCATCCATCACTGAAATACGCTTTTTGAATGATGTCGCGCCACCTGAAATCGCATCTCTGTAGTCGTAGTTGTCGTAGGTCAGATTGCTGTTCGTGCAGGAGAAAAGAATACCTTTTTCCTGAATCGGATACCCATGATTGTCTATAGTCGAAGCAACGGACACCGTGTACCAGGAGGGCTCAGTCACCTCAGTGGTGAGGGTCGGGACATAAGACGGCCTTACGGTGTAGATTTCACTGTAGACCATTTCTTTGTCCGCGCCGCTGCCGACGACTGCGCGAATATAATAGGCCGGGGAGCCGCCCTTCGAGAATTTGACCTTTCCGAAGAAATGGCTGGCCGTGGCCGTGGCTCCGGCCTTGGCGACTATCACCGACATGGATTCATCGGTGCTGACCTCCAGTTCCGCAAGGCTTATGACCACAGATGATGCTCCTCCGCTGAGGGCGGCATCGAGCGACACTTCATAGATATTGTCCGACAATGATTCCGACCACTTTTGGCCAGAGAAGTACTTCGGCGGCGTGAAATTCTCGGGCAGGGACCAATAGAGCATATCGTTCTCACACCCGGAGAGTATCACGGCCAGGGCGGCAAGCAATAATATGTGATGGAATCGTCTCATATCAGAAGTAGTATTGCAGGCCGGCCTCGCCGTCCATATAACCGTTTGTGGAGGTAACACCCATAGAAATGCCTATGTGCCCGAAGCGGACGAGGCCGCCTAGCTCGAAAGACGCGCCCTGGCGGGAGCGGTCCTTTACAAGGACATAGTCGCCGGCTGTGTCCATCCAGTAATTGTTCATCACCCCATAACCGGCTCCGGCATAGAGCGAGAAGAAATCAAGGATGCGGATGGTTGCACCTGCCGTCAAGACCCAGCGGTGCTGGACTGAGGCTTCGCCGGATTTGGTCCATATCGCGCCATGGAAGGATCCATCCTGCTTGTAGGCGCTGCCGGTATCGGCAAGATAGTAGATGCTGTCGTCGCGGTCCACATACTTGAAATCGGAGCGGCCCTTGACGTACGCGCCGAAGGCCTTGCCCACTCCGGCCATTCCTCCGAAGCTCGCCTTCTTGAAAACGGGATCATAGCCAACCACCGCGCCGGCGAAAACCGAAATGCGGTCGGGCGCAGCGCTCTGCCGCTCCTTCTTCTCCTTCTCCTTCGCCGGAGACGACTGCTTCGGGGCTGAAGATTTGGGCGCCGCCTTGGGAACAAGCTCCGCCGACACGTAGGATGTCTCGTCGCGTTCGACCACTATCGTCGCGGTCTGCGAGATATAACCTTCCTTGCGGATCTCTATCCGGTGGCTGCCGACGAGCTGCGGCTGCGCATAGAGTGTCGTGCCGGCATAGACGCCGTCTATGAACACCTCCGCACGGCTGGGCACCGACGAGATGCTGAGCCCGCCGTAGACGGGCACGGGCGGGTCCACCCTGATCTCCACCTCCTTCCCTTCAATAGTCTGGCCCACGATTCCGGTGGACTGGGCCATGTGCGAGGGCTTGGACGCCTCGAGTTTGTAGGTGGCCTGACTGTTCAGGCGGACAGTGGCGCCGCTCTTCCCGCGGAAGATTTCCTTGCCGGCGGGGTCGGTGACTATCAGCGTCGCGGCCGGATCGGCGCAAAGGAGCGTCACCTGCCCGAACTGGGGCCGAAGCTCCGCCGTGGGGACTTCCTGCACGGAACCGTCGCCTTTCACCTTCACCTTCAGCTGGGCCACATAGTAATCTGCCTTGCGGAAAAGGACCGTGTGCTCGCCCGCGGCTATTCTTTCCGATTCCCGGACCGGCGACTGACCTATCCGCTTGCCGTCCACGAACACGTCCGCACCGCTCGGGTTCGAGCTGAGATTAAGGTGACCGAATGCGGGTTTGAGAGAGACTTCCACCTCTTTCATGCCTTTGGTGATCGCTATCTCGGTGGTGTAGGTCTCATAGAATTCGCTCTCTATCTTGAAGAAGTACTTGCCCTCCGGAAGCGAGGCGTCGAAGTAGCCGTCCGAAACCGGCACGGAATTGATCATCTCTTCGAGGCTTGTGCCGTAGGAGACCAGCGCTTCCTCCGGGCTGACGGTCATCTTGATACCCGAGAGGCCGGCACCCGAGAACTGCTTCACGATGGTGTAGGACGACTCCACGCTGAGATCCAGGCGATAAACCTTGCCGGGCTGCAGCGACACCCCGATCCAATCAGTAGGGGTGTAGCCGTCGCAGGTAAACATGATGTTGGTGACCTTGGGCGAAATCCAATACCACCACTCTCCGCTGTCGTCCATGTAGTTCGAGCCTCCGCGCGGCGGGGCCACTGGCGCCATTCCGCCCCTGGTCTGGAGAACCAGCCGGCCGGAAAGCGGGTTGTCCGGTGTCACCTTGATTATCGCGCAGACATTGTCGTTGGCGTCAGTCTGGCGGTAATACGAGATGGCGTCTGCGTCGTCCGGGACGAGCTCGGCCTTGCCGCTGACCGTCATCCTGATCTGTCCGAACGCCGTGAGGCATCCGAACAAAAAGCAGAAGAGAGTCAGCAAACGTTTCATTATTCAGCGGTGTATTCGTCGCCCTTCCAGCTGCCGAGGGTGAAGCCGCCGGCAGGTTTGTAGTAAATTCCACGGCCGCTGCGGGATCCGTCTTGCCAGTAACCGTACCAGGCGCCACCTTCCTTCCAGAGGAAGATGCCGTATCCGTGGCGCTTGCCGTCTTTGGTTTCACCTATATAGCGGTTGCCGCTGGTGTACTCGATGCACTCGAACTTGTAGGACTTGTACTGGCCCTCGACCGGATAGGTCGAGACCGGCTTGTCGTCTTTGAAATCGCCGTAGTAGATCAGGTTTCCGAACTTGTCGTAGCAGGTTCCCTTGCCGGACTTTATGTTCTTCTCATAATTACCGACAAAGTAGATGCAATCCCGACAATTATTCAGATAGCGGCCGTCGTGACCGATAATGTAGATACCCATTCCGCTGCGGTTCCCATCATAATAGGATCCCCAGTAGTAGTCCTCGTCATCATTCCAGAAATAGGCTCCGAAGCCGTTGCGGCCGTTGTTCAGCTGACCGCGATACTTTCCGTTGTTGTAGGTCCACTCGGGGTTGTCGAAAGCCTGCTTCATCATCGTGCGCCATTCGCCCCTGGAAAGAGTGTTACCCACAACGGAAGACGAGAGGTTCCTTGAAGGAGCCGGGCTCGGCGAATAACCGCTGGAGTTTTCATCAAACACCGGACGGATTGAGAAGCCGAAGCTGCGGAACAGATTGTCAATCCTGAAGGTGCCGGAGAAATTGCTTATACACCAAACATTCGTGGCGTCACAGAGGCTGGAAGACCAGAGATTCACCTCAACGCCGACCGTATGAGTGTAGTTGTTGTAGCCGGCTGCCGGGAAGAAAATGGTCTTACCATTCGACTTACTCCTTACCTGATAGCCATTGACGCCGTTTATAGTGGTCCAAGTCCATTCGCACTGATCCCAGATTTCCTTAAGCTCCTCATAGGTGGGCATACGCCAGCGGCCTCCCCAGTTGTTGGTGGCGACATCATCCGAAGCGACCAGAGTCTTCAGATTGTCCACGGTGCCGTACTTACTCTCAGAGTTGTATTTGGAAAACTTAACGTTGTCCCAACTGTCTCCGCGAGTGCGGAACCTATAGTTCTCCCAGCTGTATGACTCCTTAGGGGAAGTCTCGCCCCATGCGTACAGCGCGCCATATGCCGTCGGTGAAGAAGCGCCCACATTGCAGGTCGCCCATTTGACGCTGAGGCCGAGGTCCACCCATTCGTGGCCGTTCTCCATGCCGGAAGTGGCGCCGGACGGTTTGGGCTGGGCCGGCGTGGGTGCAGGCGCCGGAGCGCTCTTGACTTTCAGCTCCTTGGAGAGCTGGGTAGTCTGGTCGCGCTTGATGTCCACGGTGAAGGTCAGAGGGTCATAGCCGTCTTTGCGAAGCTCGACCTGGTGCTGACCGATCAGAATAGTCTGCGAGAAGATCGTGTTGCCTGCGCGTTCGCCGTCGATCCACACCTCGGCGCGGCTCGGGCTGGAGGAAATCTGCAGCTCGCCGTACATGGGCACGGGCGGGTCCACGCTGACCTCCACCGACTTGCCTTCGATCGTGCTGCCCACGATGCCGCGCGACTGCGGGATGTGCGACGGGCGGCTGGACTCCACTTTGTAGGTCAGCTGGCTGTTCAGCTGCACCTTCGAACCGCTCTTGCCGCGGAATACTTCCTTGCCGGACGGATCGGAGACGGCGATGTCCGCCGCCGTATCCTCGCAGAGGAGAGTGACCGTTCCGAACTGAGGTTTGAGCAGAATATTCCACTCCGTCTGGCTTCCGTCGCCGCTGGCCGTGAATTCACGGTTGACCACATAGTAATTGGGCTTGCGGAAAGTGAAGGAGTGCTGACCTTTTGCGATCTTACCGGACTGGTCTATAGGGGTTATTCCCAGATACTCGCCGTCCACGAACACTTCCGTGCCTGCAGGGTCGCTTTTGATCTTGAATGTGTTGTAGGCCGGCTGCAGTTTGACCTTCACTTCTTTCATTCCCTTCTTCACCGTGATTTCCGAGGACCAGGTCTCGTAGAACTTGCTTTCCACTTCGAACCAGTACTTGCCCTCGGCGATGAAAGTGTCGTAGAAGCCGTCCGTCACGCTCTGGAAGTTGATGACTTCGTTCCTGCTCATGCCGTAGGACACGCGGGCCTGCGGCGGATCGATAGTCATCTGCACGCCGACCAGGCCCGAACCGCTGTAGGTCTTGACTATCGTCACGGACGAGTCCACGTTCAGCTTCAGGCGGTAGACCTTGCCGGGCTTGAGCGACACCCCGATCCATTCGGTGGGGGTGTAGCCGTCGCAGGTGAACATTATGTTAGTGACCTTAGGCGACACCCAGAACCACCATTCGCCGCTTTCCTGACGGAAGCTCGATTCCCCGCGGGGCGGCGGGACCGGGGCCATTCCGCCCTTGGTCTGAAGGACCAGGGTGCCCGAAAGGCTGTTGTCCGGCACGACCTTGATTATGGCGCAGACGTTGTCGTTGACGTCCGTCTGGCGGTAGTATGAGGTCGCATCGGCATCGTCCGGCAGGAGCTCCGCCTTCGAGCCTACGGACATGTTGATCTGCCCGAGGGCGGTCAGGCCTCCGAGCAGCAGTCCGATTATGGGCAACAGCAGCTTTTTCATGGGCTACAGCTTTATGACCTTCGCGCCGGCGTTGTCCATGCCGGGCATCGTGAGCCCGACGGGGGCGCCGATGTAGGTCGGGTCGCAGATCACATATTTCTGGCCGTCGATCAGCAGGTAGTCTCCGCTGACCTCGGACGAGAAGTTCACGGCGGTGGCGAGGTGTCCCGGATAGTAGAGAAGCACCACCGGCCTGCCGACCAGATCGCGCACGAGGCGCGAGAACAGAATCGAACGGTCTTCGCAGTCCGAGTACGGGTAGAACAGGGTCTCGTCCGCGAAGAAGGCGCGGTCCCTGCCCCAGACTTTGTTGTCGTACTCGTAGACAAACGCGGTCTGCACGAAGTTCAGCAGCACGCTGATGGCCTGGAAGTCGTTCATGCCCCCGACCACCTCCTTGAGCTTCGGGTAGAGCGCATCTTTCGCGATGGAGCTCATGGGGGTGTTCGCGTAGAAGCGCCAGCGGGTGGTGCCGTCGTTGTTCGCGAACGATTCGGGATAGGTGTTATAGAAATCGATAAGGTTCTTGTTTGCGCTCACGGTCACCGTGGCGGCCGGGAAATCTCTGGATTTCAGGGTGCGCGGCTCGGATTCGGCGACTGCGAAGGCGTTTTCCTTCACCATCAGCACGGACATGGGGACCGTGCCCTCGAGGGCCTGACCCATGACGTAGTAAGACTTGTCTTCCGCGCCGTCCAGCAGGTAGCACTTCTTGCCGCCCACGCTGACAAACGGATATTTGTAGATGTCCAGATCCGTGGGCATCAGCTTGTGCAGGGCCTTCTTCGAGTCCCTGGCGAGATACAGGCGGAAGCCGGACTGGGTGAGGATGTAGGCCTGAAGAACCACAGCCTCGGGCGCGGTCGCGCTGCCGTAGAGGGTCTCAGTGAACTCATCCACCACCTTCATGTAGGCCCAGTCGCAGAGCGAGAGCTTCGCTTTCTGCTCGAGCAGGTCCACCAACATGTTGTCATATTCCTCCCCGCAGAAAACCATCCACAAATCAGCGACCTGGTTTTCCTCAACTCCGCGAAGCTTCGGAGCTCCGGGATAACGCACCTTGAACTGGGTGCCGTAGATGTCGAAAGCGGCAGTTTCCTGATTCTTGACGGGGACTTCCTCTATCGGGTAGGTCGGAGCCGGCTCCGGCACTGGGACTGGGGCCACGGGAATCTCCTCGATGACGATGGGGTTATCCTTGGGAGGAGTCTGCTTGTCCTTTTCCTCTATCACCACGGGAGGGAGATCCTTGTCCTTCAGCTTGGGGGTAGGGACCGCTTTCTTTCCGGACTTCTTCTCCCAAGGCTGGCGGAGAGCCTCCTCAAACTGCTTGTTCATCGCTTCCCGGTGCTCTCGGAAGGTCTTCTCGACCTTCTCTTTATGCTCCTCGAACCTCTTGTCGTTCTTCTTCTTAAGAGCGTCAAAGTTGCTGGTTTGCGCAGTTGCGCACAGAGGCAGCATGACTGCCATTGCTATAAGTGCGAGTATTCTTTTCATCATAATAAATCGAATGCAGAGCCAAATAACAAGTAATAAGGGAAGAAGAGAATGCCGAGTCCAACGCTGAAGACAGGCACGACACCTTCGCCGCAAACCTGCACACCGGCTCCGAGATCGAACCAGCTGAATTTGCCGCTGCGCCAGCCAAGCCGGGTGCCTAATTCCACTCCGAACGAATCATACATTTGTCCCGCTCCGGCATAAAACTGCCAGTCCACCTTGCGATAATCCCAGGTGAGTCTTACCACGGGACCGGCACTGATGGATGGCGAATCACCACTCACTGGCATCAGATAGCGTCCGTAAAAACCGAGGTGCTTGCTGCAGTAGGCATACTGAAGACCCAGCGCCACGTCGCCGTCCGGGAAACCGAACTCGTAGTTCAAGAAATGCCGCGCAAATTCTTTTTCTTCCCAGGACCACTTCCAGCCTAAGAAATTCACGTCTCTGTTCATAGACAGGCTGACCAGGGAAGTCTTGCCTTCTTTGATGTCCACCTTACTCATCGCGGGTTTGTAGCCCGACTTGGTGGCGCTGACGGTGTACGATCCGGTGGGAAGACTGGTGGTGAACGGAGAGTAAAACACTTTTTTAGTGTCTGCGCCCGAGACGTTCACATGCGCGCCCTTTACATCTCCGGTCGTCACCTTCAAGGTGCCGTAGACTATCTTCGGGCCCTCGATCAGGGCCTTGCTGACCTGAAGGGTCTCCCCTTCCTTGATCTCTATGGCGAACGGATCCAGATGATAGCCGTCCAACAAAAGCTCCACGGTGTGTTTCCCGATGAGGACTCTCTTGCTGAGGGCGGTGGTTCCCATCTCTTCGCCGTCGATTATGACCTTCGCCCTGGACGGCGTGCTGGAAAGCTGGAGGCCTCCGTAGATGGGCACGGGTTTGTCCACCCTGATCTCCACCGTCTTGCCTTCGATCGTGCTGCCTTTGATGCCCTGGGCCTGAGAGACGTGCGAGGGACGGGACGATTCGAGTTTGTAGGATGTTCCGCCGCTGTTCAGCTTCACCCGCAGGCCGCTCTTGCCCCGGGCGATCACCTTGGTCGCATCGCTGACCGTCAGCTCGGCCTCAGGGTCTTCGCAGATGCACGTGACCCAGCCGAACTGCGGGCGCAGGTTCACGGTGGGCACCTGCTGCACCTTGCCGTCGCCCACGACATCCACCTTGACAGGCTCGATGTAGTAGTCCGCCATGCGGAATTCTATCCTCACATCCTGCCCCTTGCGGACCTTGTCCGACTGCGCAATCGGGGTCTTGCCGATCAGGCGACCGTTCACATAAACTTCAGCGCCCTGAGGATTGGAATTCAGGCTCAGATAGCTGAATGTAGGCTTGAGCGAGACTCCCACTTCGGGAGAGTTTTCCCGCACCTCATACTTGCCGGTGAGGGTTTCGTAGAAACGGCTCTCGATGCGGTAGTAGTACAGCCCGTTCTCGAGGAAAGCCTCGAACAGACCGTCCGTCAGGACGCGGCTGCCCATGTCGCAGTCCGGAGTCTTCCCATAGAAGACGGTCGCCTCCGGAGGGGTGACATTGAGTTTCATCACGCTCTCGCCGAGAGTGTAGGTGGTGACCGTGGCCACGGCGGCGTCCACGACCAGGTTCAGCCGATAGACGGACTTCCCTTTGAGGGTTACTCCCAGATAAGAGGTCGGGGTGTACCCCTCGCACGCGAACATGATGTTCGTGACCACTGGCGACACCCAGAACCACCATTCCCCATTGGCCTGCTTCTCCGTTTTGACGGTGGCCGCACCGCCCTTGGTCTGAAGGACGAGGGTGCCGTTCACCGGATTGTTAAGGCTGACCTTGATGATTGCGCAGTCCAGGTCGTTTGCGTCCTTGAGGGCGTAGTACGAGCGGGCGTCGTTGTCCTGAGGGTCCAACTCCGCGCGTCCCCCGACCGTCATGTTAATCTGCGCAGACATCATCAACGGAATCAGCAATGCCTGCAGAGCAATGAGGATTCGTCTCATAGGTTGTTGATGCCGTAAATTCCGAAGTCCGGATCCGGCTCAGGCTGCCAGGTCCTCACATGGATGAGAGGACGGGTCTGGTCGGAAATGTCCACCAGCAGGTAGAGATAGCCGGAGTCTCCGTAGTTGCTGGAGAAATAGTCCTGCTTGACCTGAATGCCATACAGGTTAGTGTTCGTTCCGCGAGTGGTCTTGAGAACGCTGACGTTCGAGAACTTGAGGTTTATGTACTCCTTGCTGCGGAAGCTGCGTTCGAGGTTCCTGATGTACTGGGCCTTGGTCTGGCGGTTGTACTCATAGGCCTCGCCCTGAAGCTGAATTCCTCCTTCCACGACTGTCTTTACCACCTTCTTACCGGTGATGATTAAAGCGTCGTCTGAGAAGATTGAGGAAATATGGTCTATGTTCATCAGCGCGAAGGCCGTCTTATAGCCCTCCAGGAAGTTGATGAGCACCATCTTCGCATCGTCTTCCCACTTGGTCTTGCTGAGGATGTCCTGCAGGGACTCCGATTCCAGACCGAAAGTGACGTCGCTGATCAGGCCGTCCTGATTGAACGAGAACACCACGTTCTCCATGAACGATTTGTAGTTGTTTCCGAAAGAGAACATCATCGGGATGCTCCTGCAGAAGACATTTCCGTCGAAGTCCAGAAGCTTCACCGGTCCCCTCTTGATCACACGGGCGTTGCCGTAGTTCAGCAGACGGGTGTAGATGTCGAAGCCTTCCGGCGAGAAAAGATCCACGCACGATTCGTAGTCCTTGGCGATCAGGCCGTCCAGCACCCGGTTGATGGCGCGAACGTAATAAGCGCTGTCCCTCACGGCCGAGAAGCGGGTGTGCGCAAAGCCGCTGTTCACCTCGCGGGCCAGCCCGGACGCGGCGCTTGCGTCTAGCTCGGCCTGAGCCTTCTTCTGCTGGCGCTTGGTCTTCGGAATGGCGGTGTTCACCGGCACACCGGTTTTGTAGGCGTCCGCGAAACGGATGCGGCCCACCTCGCCGAGCGCGAGCTTCATCTCCGGATCCGAGACCGACTCGTCTTCGTAGGTGTACTCGATCCGGACGTCCACATTGCGCACGTCCATGTTCGCGCGGAACTCGATCACTCCCACGCCGTCTCGCGCCTGCAGCACGGCGCTTTCGCCAAGGCCGTCGTTGATCGTGTAATCCAGCGTGGTCACCGGCTCGCCGTCGAACGTGACATCGAAGATTCCGAGCAGGTTATCCTCCGGCGAGCGGCCGGTGAACTTGAACTCTATCCCGTCCAGGATCCGCTCTATGCTCGAGCGGGAGTGCCACTGCGCGGGTTCGCCCGCATACTCGGGCTGGTCAGCCGGCGGGAGGGTGCTGTTCAGCAGCAGCGCCCAGTAGTTGTACTTGAGCGCCACGTCGAACTTACGCTCCGCCTCGGCGTTCTCGGCCACCTTGAGCATGCTGGTCACCTTGTTCGCGCGGGCCGTGTAAATGTCCTGCAGGTCCTGCTTCGAGAGGAAGGCCAGGGCGTACCCGGTCTTCTTGCGCTTGTCGTAGAACGTCCGGGTCTCCACATAACGGAGGGTGACGTCGGACGAGAAACTCACGCTTGAGGTGTACTCAGTCTCCGCCAGACCGTTCACGTCGTGGTCCTTGAACTGGGTCACCGAGGTGACGTTCACTTTAATCTGGCTGGCTATGTCCCTGCGGGCTGCGGCCAGAAGGGCCTCGACACACTCCGCCCCCGACCCTCCGGCCTTGTTCACCTCATGCTTGAGGGAATAGAAGTACTGAGGGGTCAGGAACTCCTCCCACTCTTTGGGGTAGTCCTGAGAAAACCCCGCGACTGAGAACAGAACGGTCAGCGCGGCAAGAGCAAGTATTCTACGCATTAGTCTTCTTCCTCGTCGTCAAGCTGGAAGATGGTGCCGAGAATGTCTTTCTGGACCTTCTCGAAAGCCTTGAGCTCCTTCTGGGAAAGCTCCTTGGGTTTGTAGTTCAGGCAGTTCTTATAGATCTTCTCCCAGTTCTTTGCCGGCATGCCCACACGAGCCCAGATCTTGTAAAGCCTGCTCTCCTGGTCGAACTGGATCACAGTCTCGCCGAAGGGAGTGAAGCCCTGGACGGTGCTGGTGCTGACCTGAGAAAGATACCTGCTGAAGTCTTCGGTGGCGCGGGTAACGCGGCTGACCTCGTCCTCGCTGCTCTGGTCGGTGATTTCGCTGATGGCGTTCGAGACCTTCTGGTCAATGTTCTTCACATTGAAGGTGTTCGAAATCAGGGAGTAAGCCGCACTGCGGGCCATCTCCTCTGCGATTCTCTGGTTGTTTGATTCGCCCACTGCGGTGAAATACACGAAGGGGACCTCCACGATCTTGCCGCTCTTGAAGCCCTCGCCCATGGCGTAGCCGAACTGCGACCAAGGGGCCTGGTTAACTGTTGTTCCTTCTACGGTCTCGGCCTGGGTCACCTCACCGGGGGTGGGAGAACCGGCCGCTTTTTTGGAAGATCCGCAGGAAATCGCTGCGACCATCGCTGTGGCGACTGCGATAATGGAAAGAATGCGTTTCATAACTTATCGATTTAGAATTGGTTAATATGCTTAGCTGTCAAATATAATTATTTTTTTACTGATTCCCACTTCTTTTTGGGAAGGCCCATCCTGACATAGACCGTGTACATCCTTGTGTTTTGGTCGAAACGGATCATGGTTTCCCCCACTCGAGTCGCTCCGCTGATCTTCGCTCCGGCCGTTCCGTTGCTTCCCGGCTCCCCCGTCAGCGCCTCCGCCATCCGGGCAAGTGCATCTGATTCAGCTTGCTTCTCGGCGAAGTACTGCGTCGGCGCCACGCCTTTTCCGATAAAGCTCGCATACTCCACCGGAATTATCTTTCCGTCTTTATAGGTGTCCACCTTGACTATGCTGAACTCAGCCCAGGGATCATCCTGGTGCGCTTTCTTCGATGCCCCGCACGCCGTCAGAGCCAGCACCGCCGCGATAATTGTTATCAGTTTTGTTGCTTTCATGCCCTAAATATACAAAAAAGAGAACGACTCGTAAGCCGTTCTCCTTATAAGTGAATTGCGATTGGGAATTAACCGAGCTTCTCGGCGACCTTGTCGCAAGCGTCCTTTACAGTCGCGATGTTTGCAGTCTCCTCATCAGGAATCTTGATGCCGAACACCTTCTCAAACTCCATAAGGAGCTCGACAGTGTCGAGAGAATCTGCTCCGAGATCATTGGTGAAATTTGCGGTCTCTGTAACCTCCGAAGGTTCTACACCGAGTTTGTCTACGATGATAGCCTGAACCTTTTTTACGATTTCAGCGTACTCCATTGTGATTTAAATTTTAGTAGTTCTTATTTTTTTAACTCTTTTATCTAACCGATTGAACTGCAAAGTTAGTAAAATATTTTATTATGCAAAATTGGTAAGATTTAGCGGTCGGCAGTGGACAGGCCCGCCAGGGGCTATCTGCCGCACCGCTTTGTTTTTTCGCAGAGGTGCCACACGCTAAGCGGCCACAGAAGCTATTGTGAGGGGGGTTGGGTGTGTGGCTGCGGGCAAAATTGCCCCTAGCCACACATCCACCCCGATTATACGCTATTCTACGAGGGGCGGGCGTGTGGCATCTCTGCGAAAACGCTCTGGCCGGCGGGGGCAAAGGACGAAGCGGGGACGGTCAGCTTGCGGCGCTGAGCTTACGCCAGATGCGGATGCCGTTGAGGCCATTGATGAAATAGAAGGAGTATTTGACCAGAGGGATGATGGCGTAGCTGGCGGAAGGGTCGTTAATCAGGGTAACTGTCCAGAGGACAACGGAGGAAATGTTAACCAGAGTCCAGAGGTACCATTGTTCCATGTAGGCGAAGGCGCCCATCGCGAAGGCTACTATGTTGGCGGTGGTAACCAGGGCGTCAAGGATGATTTTGCCCGCAGTGAACGAAGCCCCGGCCTTCCAGAGGATGAACCAGGACACGGCAGACGAAGCCGCGAACACGCCAATGAATATAAGCCCGAACTTCACCCATTCAGATGCCTTGCCGATGCGCTGCGCCTTCACTTTCTTCTTCGCATCCGCCCCCTTCTTACGCCACTGGAAGAAGCCCACGAACTCCATCGGAACCATGTAGAAAGCGTGCAGAAGGAACTGAGACGGATTCTTGCTATCAAACAAGATGTACGAATAAATCAGCACGTCAATCAATCCGAACACGAAAGTCCATATCGACCCGTTCGCCGAACAGACCGTGCTCACCACTCCCATCAGCGCACCAAAAGCGGACAAAATCAGCAAAAACGCCCTCGCGTCAGGCTGACTCAATTTCCCGATGCACGACAGCACCACACATATCGACATCCCCGCGAGGATGAACACGTTAAACCATTTATTGAATTTCTCTTCGTTCATATTCTATTTTATTTCTCGTTCGAAGGGGTTTGGGGCCGAGGCCCGTGGCCGCCCATGGCCACGTGAATGGGAGGGGCCCACGAAGTGGGAGGGATGAGCGAAGCGAAGGCTTTCGGACCCATCCCCTTCGAACGGTTTCAAGAGGAAACAAGTGCTTCTTTAATTTTTGAGGCGAGCTTCGGACCGACGAGAGCGGCAATCTCTTCTTCGGTCGCGACAGCGATGCGGGCCACGGAGCCGAAGTGCAGGAGCAGCCGCTCGCGGGTGCGCGCGCCCACTCCGGGGATGTCGTCCAGGGCCGAGCGCACCTGCGACTTGCTGCGCAGGCTCCGATGGAAAGTGATTCCAAAACGGTGGGCCTCGTCGCGAATGTGCGTTATCACCCTGAACGCCTGCGAATTCCGGTCGAGGAACAGCGGATACGGATCATCCACCCGCACTATCTCCTCGAGTCTCTTCGCCAAGCCCACGACCATAAACTTGTTTTCAAGTCCGAGCTCCTGAACAGCCTGCCAGGCAAAGCCCAACTGACCCTTACCGCCGTCTATTACCACCAGCTGCGGCAGATCTTCCGGCGTCTCCGCCAGCATACGGGAATAACGCCGGTTCACCACCTCCTTCATGGAAGCATAGTCGTTCGCGCCGATAACAGTCTTTATCTTAAACTTACGGTAATCCTTCTTGGACGGCACTCCCCCGCGGAACACCACACACGACGCCACCGGATTCGTACCCTGAATATTGGAGTTGTCGAAACACTCTATGTGCATCGGAAGCTCTTTCATCCCAAGCGCATCGCGGATCTCTTCCAGAGCCTGCTTCTTGAACTGCTCCGGATCCGTCTTCTCCAACTGCCTCAGCGAATTGAAATGGAACTCCTTCGCATTCTTCGCGCTCAGCTCCAGCAACGCCAGCTTATCGCCCCTCACCGGAATCCTGAACTCCACCCCCTCGATCTCCACATCCGGCTTGAACGGCACTATCACCTCCCTGGACAACTCCCCAAACTTCGACTCGATCTCCGCAATGAACGCACTCAGCATCGACTCTCTGCTCTCTTCTATCTTACTCTTGAATGACAGATTCAAACTCTGGATCACCGACCCGCCGCGTATGCGAAGAAAGTTACCCCAAGCGGATAAGGGAGATTTCTCGACTTCGCTCGAAATGACAGGAGAGGAGTCTGGGATGACTGAACGTGCGGCGGCGAGGGGGATTGCCTCGGAGGCTTCGTTTTCCGAGACAACCCCCTTGCCGCCCTCCAGGTATCTGTCAAAATCCAGGAAGAACACATCCGCATCCACATCACGGGCTGAAGAGATGACACTCTTGGAGTAATGATCGGAAAGGAGATCAAGACGGTTTTTAAACAGTTGAGCCTGTTCGAAATCAAGCTCGTCCGAAGCCTGTTTCATGCGGGCAGTGTACTCGCGAATCAGAGAGGCGGTGTCGCCTTTGAGAATGCGGACTATCTCAGCGATGTCCGCCGCATACTCTTCCTGCGAATAGGCGCCCACGCAGCAACCCTTGCACTTCCCGAGATGGAAATCCAGGCAGGGGCGGAACTTGTGCCGGAGTATCGCTTCTGAATCGATCTTGTACTTACACGAGCGCAAAGGGTAGGCCGACTCGAAGAACTCCACCAGTGCGTGGGCATGCCTGGCCGAACTGTAGGGCCCGAAGTACTGGGCACCCTTCGTCACCCTGCGCGTAATGAACACGCGAGGGAAGGGCTCCTCCGTGACGCAAATCCACGGATAGGTCTTGGAGTCTTTAAGCAGGATATTGTACTTGGGCTTGTACTGCTTGATCAGGTTGTTCTCCAGCAGCAGCGCATCGGCCTCGGAGTCCACCACTGAATACTGCGCATCCGCAATCTTGCTCACGAGCACGCGCGTCTTCGCGTTCAGCCTCTCGGCCGGCACGAAATACTGCGCCACCCGCTTGTGCAGGTCTTTGGCCTTGCCGACATATATAACCGTTCCCTCGGAGTCGTAGTAACGATAGACTCCGGGGGAATGCGGAAATAATGCTATTTTTTCTCTAACGTCCAAGCGCTTCCTTGACTGCCGCCTCGATCGCGCCCTCGCGGAGGCCCTTCTTCACGATCTTTCCGTCCGGGCCGAAGAGCATAATCTGAGGAATTGCATCGAAACCATAGGCGTCCGAAGCTATCTTCTGCGCATTGATAATCTGATTCCAGACTATTCCGAGCGCTGCCGCAGCTTCTTTAGTGTCCTCCGGATTGTCCCAGACGGCGACACTCAGCACATCGAAATCATCTCCGGCATAGGTCTCATAGACGCGCTTGATGTTTGGACTTTCCCTCTTGCAGGGGCCGCACCAGCTGGCCCAGAAATCCACAAGCACATACTTTCCCTTGCCGATGAAATCCGAGAACTTCACTCCGTCCACCTCGAAATCGGTGAACATCTGGCCTTCGGCTGTCTTCTTGAGGGCTTCGAGGCTCTTCTTGATCCTGATGATGAGATCCTGATCCTGCATCTCTGGAGAAAGCATGTTGATGTACTTCTCAGCCTCTTCCGGAGTGAGGTCGTTGTAGACCTCCCTAAAAGCCATCACGCCGAGTTCGTTGCTGCGATTCTTTTTGAGGGTCTTGATGCAGATTGCATTGTATTTTGCGCGTGCGCTTTCAAGGGCGGCGTCCGCCTTGGCGTCTATCTGCTCCCGGGTGAGGGTGCTGTCCCTTTCTATCAGGTCGTAGGTGGTGGTGAACTCGGTCACAACAGCCTCGAGATCCTTCTGGAACTTCGCTTTTTTCTCGTCGATGGAACCGCTTGAGCAGGCAACCACCGTCACGGCGGCAAGCGCGGCAATTAAAAGTGTTTTCTTCATAATTTCCTTCTTAAAATAAAAAACAACCGGTCTGCTGATGCAAACCGGTTGTAAATATAAGCATTTTTCCTGATGGAAAACTACTTGCCGGAGTCCCTGCGGGGGCGACGGTCTCCGCGGCGTCCGCCACGGTCGCGACCACCCTGACGGGGAGCGCCGGATGCCTGGGCATTGGCGGCAGCCACGGCAGCGGGAGTGAGATCCTGCTTTCCGTACTTCTCGCCGTTGCAGATCCAGACCTTGATGCCAAGGGCACCGATCTTCGTGCTGGCCACTGCGAGGGCGTAGTCGATATCAGCGCGGAATGTGTGCAGAGGCGTACGGCCTTCCTTGAACATTTCGCTGCGTGCAATTTCAGCTCCGCCGAGACGGCCGCTGATCTGCACCTTGATACCTTCTGCGCCTACGCGCATCGTGTTAGCCACGGCCATCTTGATGGCCCTGCGGTAGCTGACGCGACCCTCGATCTGACGAGCGATGGAGTCTGCCACGATGTTGGCGTCCACTTCCGGTTTCTTGACTTCGTAGATGTTGATCTGGACATCCTTGCCGGTGACCTTCTTAAGCTCTTCCTTAAGCTTGTCCACTTCCTGTCCACCCTTTCCGATGATGAAACCGGGGCGAGCGGCGTAGATAGTGACGGTGACGAGCTTGAGGGTCCTCTCGATGATAATCCTCGAAAGGCTGGCCTTAGCAAGGCGGTTTCCCAGATACTTGCGGATTTCGTAATCTTCCGCAATCTTCTCCGCATAGTTTCCACCACACCAGTTAGAGTCCCAACCACGTGTGATACCGATACGGTTGCTGATAGGATTTGTTTTCTGTCCCATATTACTTGTTCTCTACTGGTTTTTTGACATCGAGGACGATGGTGACGTGGTTCGAACGCTTGCGGATGCGGCCGGCCCTACCCTGGGGGCAAGGACGGATGCGCTTCAGCGTGCGGCCGGGGCCCACCATGATCGACTTGACGATCACATTACCGTTGTCCAGTTCTTTCGACAGTTCCGGGTTCTTCGCTTCCCAGTTTGCGATAGCGCTCTTGAGAAGTTTCTCGAGACGGCCGGATGCCTCCCTCTTCGAGAATTTGAGAAGATCGAGTGCGTGATTTACCTCAACGCCTCTGATGGTGTCTGCAACAAGACGCATCTTGCGAGGAGATGTAGGCACATCGTTCAGCTTTGCAATAGCGGTGGCTTTCTTCTGCTCCTTGAGCTTTTCAGCCATAAGTCTTTTACGAGCTCCCATTGTTTACTCCTTATTTCTTGTTGTTACCTGCGTGTCCGCGGAAAGTGCGGGTCGGAGCGAATTCTCCGAGTTTGTGACCTACCATCTGCTCAGTTACATAAACCGGAATAAACTTGTTTCCGTTGTGAACAGCGATAGTATGGCCGATGAAGTCAGGGGAGATCAT